>CAZMWF010000111.1:0-8551 GCA_964570075.1 uncultured Syntrophaceae bacterium
GGAGAAAGGATAATCCAAGATTCCCTAAAGCCATCCATGAGATCTTCCCTTGGTTCTCAGAGGCCCCTGTGGAAACCTATCGAGCCTTTGGAATTCGAGCTGAGTATCGAAGTGTCAATGACATTGTGACCCAAGAAGGACGGAAAATATCTTTGATTTTGGGATCGATGGGACCTTTGGCTCAAGGGTAACCCCTCCAGATCTTTTGGTCAATCTATTCTTCTTTCGTCCATTTTTCCTGAAAGAGTTGAATTGGAGATAAAAAGAGGTTGCAACTCGCGAGACCTTTCGATTAAGATTTATAAGAAGAAGGGATAAAGGCGATGACTCTGGATCAGATCATTGAGAATAGAAAAGCAAAAGTCCTTGATATTCAGGGCGGTCATGGGGTAAGGCAGAGGCTCAGCCAGATGGGGATCCATCCCGGGGATATTATTACGATCTTGAGATTTGGAGCCCTCCGAGGCCCTATTCTGGTCGAAGTCCATGGAAGCCAAGTGGCCCTCGGAAGAGGAATTGCCTCACGGATTATTGTAGAGGAAGTTGAGTGAGAATTGCTCTGGCAGGTCAACCCAATTGCGGGAAGAGCACTATCTTTAATCACATCGCAGGCTATAAAGCCATCACCTCCAACTTTCCAGGAACCACAGTAAAATATACCGAAACCCATATCCACATTAACGGGTATACCTGTCACTGCATCGATCTTCCTGGAACCTATTCCTTGACCTCGGGGGATCCAGCCGAATTGGAAGCCCGAAGTCACCTCCTCTCTGGCGAAGTGGATGTCCTTATCAATGTCGTGGATGCTTCTTTGCTTGGCCGGAGTCTGGAGCTAACCCTTCAGCTTCTGGAGCTTGAAGTCCCGATGGTTCTCTGTCTTAACATGATGGATGAAGCTCGAAGAAAAGGCATTCAGATCGATCACCAAAAATTGTCAAAGATTCTTGGAATTCCTGTCATCCCAACGATTGCAAAAACGGGAAAAGGACTCAAGGAGCTCTTCCACGAAGCGCTCCATGTCTACGAAGAAAAAACAATAGGAATCAACCTGAAATTGAGTAAAGACATTGAAGAGGTGATCAGCCAAACCACTTTTTTACTCCATCAAAAAGGATTATCTGAAAAGAAGGTTCCTCTGCGGTTTTTAGCTATTAAACTTCTTGAGGATGACCCTCTTTTCCTAAACGAGATTCAGGGGAACAACGAAGTGGTCGATCAAATCCGAACCTTTCAGGAAAAGTTAGGAGAGACCCACGGGGTCCCTTCTGACCAGGTTCTCTCCTCGGAACGACACGCCTTGGCGATGAATCTATTCGAACAAGTGGCCACCGTCATTCATCCTCCTGCAAGGGACATCCGAATGGTGATTGATCAATGGGTCATGCATCCTTTTTTAGGCTATGTGATTCTGGCCATCGTGTTCTATGCCTTTTTCAACTTTATTTTTGGGATCGGGGGATATGTTGAGAAACCCCTCCTCGGCTTTTTTGAGCGATGGATCGAGGGGTCAAAAGAGTTTTGGGGAAAAGGAAGTCTCCTCTTCTTTTTGACCCAGGGAGCCCTTCATGGGATTTCGGGAGGAATCGCCATCGTCCTCCCTTACCTGGTCCCTTTCCTGATCGGTCTCTCTCTCCTTGAGGATATCGGCTATTTGCCAAGAGTGGCTTTTCTGATGGATGCCTTTATGCATCGAATTGGCCTTCACGGAAAATCCGTCATCCCCTTCATTTTAGGATACGGGTGTAGTGTCCCGGCCGTGATGGCCACACGAATCCTTGAATTTCCTCAACATCGTTTGATAGTGGCTGTCCTTACGACGATGATCCCTTGTTCGGCTCGAATCACCATTATCTTTGCTCTGGTTGCCTTTTTTATTAGTCCCAATGCAGCCCTTGCCCTGTTTGCCCTCAATCTTCTGATCGTTGCCCTCTCGGGAAGACTTCTTTCTCATTTTTTTTCAGAACCCCAAAGTCTTGGTCTCATCCTCGAAATCCCTGCCTATCAACTTCCCCCCCTTAAAAATACCCTAAAGAAGTCCTGGTATCGAATCAAAGAATTTGTGGTCATTGCCTGGCCCATCCTTATCATTGGAAGCCTCATTTTAGCCTTGATGGAGTACTTCGGGGCTGAAAGGTATATCAATGGGTTTCTCTCTCCCCTGACCACCCTCCTTGGACTTCCTGAAGTCATCGGGACCCCTCTGATCTTTGGCCTTTTGAGAAAGGAACTTTCGATGATTATGTTGACCCAAGCCCTTGGAACGACCGACGTGCTTACCATCTTGAGCAAAACTCAGATCATGGTCTTCTCTGTGTTTGTGATGTTCTATATTCCCTGTCTGGCTACTATCGCCGCTCTTTGGAGAGAAATTGGTAAAAAGGGAGCCCTCTTAGCCATTCTCTTTGGGCTAATGGTCGCTACGGTTTTATCGAGCCTTGTTCGCATCGTGTGTGAGGTCTTTCCTCTTTGGTGATGGATGATTCTAATGGATCGAAACATTCTATCCCACTTCCGAAAAAATTTTAAAACATGGTCTAAAACATTAAGAGAAATTCTTTACGGGATGACCGTCCATGAAATGGATCTTGAACTTAGAAAAGAAAAAGGACACCTGGAACATCTATTCATGCTCGTGGTCTTTGGGGATCTAATCGGACTGCCCATTCTTCCCCCCTATTATTCGATGAGGCTTCTACCCTATATCATCCCATCTATTGAAAAATGGAAGAGGAGCCTCTTAAGGGAGAAAGATCTCACGGATATTCTATCCGAAGATATTGGGTAAAAGGAGTCTATCCGAGATGAAGAGGATCAGAATCGAAGAGGCCGTTGGGAAAATCCTGGGTCATGATGTCACTCAGATTATTCCCGGGAAATTTAAAGGACCCCGGTTTAAGAAAGGCCATAGGATTAGAAAAGAGGATATTCCTGAATTCTTAAAAATAGGTAAGGAACATGTCTTCGTGTTGGACTTAAAGCCCGGGACCCTCCATGAGGATGAGGCCGCTCTCCGGTTGGGGAAAGCCTTCGCCGGGGAAAATCTCAGACTCAGTGATCCATCCGAAGGAAAAGTCACCTTTTACTCAAAGATCAAAGGGCTTTTAAAGATCAACCTTCCCCTTCTTCATCAAATCAATCGTTCAAAAAAAATGATTCTCTCCACCCTCCATCGATATACTCCCTGTGAAGCTGGAACGGCGGTCGGAGCCACTCGCATCATTTCCCTCACCATTGCAGAAAAGGAGATCAAAAAGATGGAAAACTGGTGCGAGAGAGAAGGGCCCGTTCTCGAGGTGCTCCCTTATCGGAAATTAAAGATCGGTGCGATCATTACGGGAAATGAAATCTTCTATGGAAGGATCAAAAATGGATTCCAAAATAGCATCGAAGAAAAGATTATCTCTTTCGGTTCTAAAATCGTAAAAAAGAGGGTCGTTCCAGACGATGTGGATCGGATCTCCCAGGCTATCCTTTCTTTTCAAAATCAACCTATCGATCTGATTTTAATCACCGGAGGGCTTTCTGTGGATCCTGATGATTTGACTTATGCGGGAATCAAAAAGGCGGGAGCAAAGATTATCTTTTATGGAACTCCTATCCTCCCAGGGGCCATGTTTCTTTATGCTATTTTAAACAAAAAATCCATCCTTGGGCTTCCTGCCTGTGTTTTTTATCATAAGACGACGATATTTGATCTCGTTTTCCCGAGAATTTTAGTCGGTGAATCGCTAACCCAAAAAGAGATTTCAAGACTTGGCCATGGAGGTTATTGTAGGAATTGCCATCCATGCCGTTACCCCCTCTGTCCTTTTGGTAAGGGTTAAACCATTCTAAACGAAAGGAGAGACCAGATGAGACTCCGAAATCTAAAATTCGAAAGGGAGAAAAATATAGGCACCATCATCCTGAATCGTCCCGAAAAGCGAAATGCCCTTTCCCTGGAACTATTAAGAGAAATGAATCATTTATTAGACGATTTAAAACATCGAAAAGAAATCAAGAGCATCATCGTTAAAGGAGCCGGGAAGGTTTTTTCTGCAGGCCATGATATTTCCCAGTTGGTGAACCATGATATCCATTACTACAAAAGTATTTTTGAAACCTGTTTGGAGGTGATGGAAAAGATCCACCTCATTCCCCAGCCTGTGATTGCCCAGGTCCACGGGATAGCCACCGCGGCTGGATGTCAACTCGTTGCGGCCTGTGATTTGGCCATCGCTGAAGAAGGAGCCTTATTTGGAACACCCGGCGTAAAGATTGGCCTTTTCTGTACCACCCCGGCGGTTCCCCTGGCTCGTGCCATTGGAAGAAAAAGGGCTCTTGAGATGCTCTTCACAGGAAGAATGATTACAGCCCAGGAAGCTGAAAGATATGGATTGGTCAACAGAGTGGTTCCTTTGGACCAATTGGAAGCAGAAACAAAGGCCTTGGCTCAAACGATAGCCGAATCCAGTCTTCTAACCCTTGGGATCGGGAAGCGAGCCTTCTATAACCAGATCAATATGAGTGACGCTCTGGCCTTTGAATATGCAAAAGAGGTGATTGTGAATAATTTATTTACAGAAGACGCAAAAGAGGGCCTTTCTGCTTTCCTTGAAAAACGAAAACCGACCTGGAAAGAAAGATAGAATTAAGAGGAGGAAAAGTGGATGGCAAAATCAAAAAAAGAATTATCCGAGAAGGCATATCAACTGGGGAAAGAGTATGAACGAACTTATAGGGGATGCAGCCAGTGTGTCATCGCCGCCATTCAGGATACCTTGGATATTCGGAACGATGAAATTTTTAAGTCAGCCACAGGGCTGGCGGGAGGAGGAGGTCTGGCTGGGGATAGTGGATGTGGAGCCTATATTGGAAGTATCCTGATGTTGGGTCTCCTCTTAGGAAGAGAAAGAGAACGTTTCTCCGACCCGGAGGGAATTCGATTTAAAACTCATGAGCTGGTAAGAAAATTCAGGGAAAGGTTCGTTCAAGAATATGGTTCGGTCATCTGCCGGGATATCCAGAACAGGATTTTAGGTCGTTACTTCTATCTGGCAGACCCACAGGAGTATGAAAAATTTCACCATGCTGGTGCCCACGATATCCACTGTCCTGAGGTGGTAGGAAAAGCCGCTAAGTGGATGATCGAAATTCTTTTTGAGGCAAACTTGGTATGAAGAAAAAGTACGATGTCATTCTCATCGGAGCGGGCCCCTCAACGATCTTTGCCGCTCTCACTTTAGTGGAAGCCGGTCTCGAAGAGATTGCCCTATTCGAAAAAGGGAAGGATATCCAGGAACGAAAAAGAGGGATCGCGAAGGATCTTCTTTGTGGATGGGGAGGAGCAGGAGCCTTCAGTGATGGAAAACTGACCCTGTCGACAAAAGTAGGTGGATTCCTGGACGAATTCATCCCTACCTCCCAGTTAAAGGAACTCCTTCACCAAGCCGATCGTCTCTGGGTCTCCTTTGGTGCTCCAAAAGAGATTCAGGGAGGATTCTCTGATCGGACTGAAGCCCTTTACCAGGAAGCCAAACAAGCAGGATTAGAGTTTATCTCGATGGAGATTAGACATCTGGGAACGGAGAATTGTGTCCCTCTTCTTCGAAAAATCCGAGACACCCTTCAACCCAAAGTGGATATTTTTTTCGAAACGCCTGTAAAGGAAATCCTGGTAGAGGGAGGAGAAGTCAAAGGAATTCTCCTCGAGGAGGATCGCCATGTTGAGGCACGATATGTCATCTGTGGCCCGGGAAGGGGTGGCGCAGAATGGGTCAAAAAAGAAATAGAAAGGTTAAAGATTCCATCCGTTCCTAACCCTGTAGATATCGGGGTTCGGGTCGAAGCCCCAGCTTCTATCCTTCTTAAATTGACCGAGATCGCCTATGAAGCAAAGTTGATCTACTATTCCAAAACGTTTGATGATCGGGTTCGAACTTTCTGTATGAATCCTTTCGGAGAAGTGGTAACGGAGATGATCGATGATATAATTACCGTAAATGGCCACAGCTATGCCGAAAGAAGAACAGAAAACACGAACTTTGCTATTCTTGTTTCTAATACATTTACCGAACCGTTTAACGACCCCATTAGCTATGGGAAATATATTGCAAGGTTAGCTAACCTTTTGGGGCAAGGGGTGATTATTCAAAGGTTGGGAGATCTCCTCGATGGAAGACGTTCGACTCGGGAACGAATCGATCGATGTATTACCCAGCCAACCCTCTCATCCGCCACTCCAGGGGATCTCAGTTTTGTTCTTCCTTATCGTCATTTAAAAAATATTATCGAGATGCTTGAGGCTATGGATCGAATTACCCCTGGCATTTTTTCCAGACATACCCTTCTTTATGGCGTAGAGGTGAAATTTTACACGAACCGGATCAAACTCTCTCCGACCCTTGAGACTCCTATAAAAAATTTATTTTTTGTTGGAGATGGAGCAGGGGTAACCAGAGGGTTGATGCAGGCTTCCATCAGTGGTATAATGGCATCCAGAGAGATTGTGAGAAGAATGGGGAAACATCGATGAACAATAAAAGAGATTGACCGTTTTGAACCGTTATAGGCTCTTTATGAATTTTTCAGAGGTCCGATATGAATTGAAACACATGAAGAGAAAGGTTCTTTTCCAGCTGGCCTCTGGACAAAAAATGACTTGGTGCATGGTTGGGGCAAAAACCTGTAGTTTTTATTTTCGATACAAAGGGTTTCGCTTCTGTCTTTCAGAAATATTGGGAAAAAGTTGCCTCTATGAACAACCGGAAGCCATGGAAATGCCTCTTCCTGAATTCAAAGTTTATTATCGAGACAGGGCTTCTCGATCCATCCTCTTGATCGGCAAAATCTTGGAGAGAAGAAGAAAGGAAAGAGAAAACAATCTAAGAGATCTTTTAGCCAAGGCCAGAAGGGATTTTTCAACTCTCGTGAGCGATCCTTCCCTCATCTTTCTTTTAGGTCCTTAGAGTTTTGTAAAGCTCCACTCTCCCATTTATTCCAAAGGGTGAATGCCCTCGACCCTTATGCCTTCTCTTTCCAAGAGGCATAAAAGAATTTCCTTTTGTTCCCATGGGAAACGAAGGCAAACCCCACAATCCGAACTGAGATGACGGGGGACAGGGATGAGCTTGATCTTGAACCCCTCATCCTTAGCCCTCTTTTCGGCTCGAAGAGCAAAATGAACAGAAGGGAAAAGAATCACCCCATATTGTTCTGGCATAGCCTTCTCTTCCTTATCCCATGGATCGAAGGGCCTGAAGGGCAAATTCCACCTCTTCGTCTTTATTAAAGTAACCTAAACCAAAACGGACCGTTCCCTCTGGAAATGTTCCAATGGTTTTATGAGCCGAGGGGGCACAGTGGAGCCCTGGTCTGCAAAAAATCCTATAACGTTCCTCTAAATAGGAAGCGACTTCCGAGGGGGACAAAGAGAAGAAGTTAAAAGAGAGCGTAGCGATCTGTTCCTTATGTTTACTCCAACCGTAAATTTTAATCTTAGGGATTTCTAAAAGACCCTCCGCCAGTTTCTCAATGAGGGATCTCTCGTATTGGTGAATGGTTAAAACCCCTTCCCGAAGGACAAAACGAACCCCCTCGAGGAGACCCGCAATTCCTACGGTGTTGGGAGTCCCACTCTCAAAACGATCGGGAAGGAAATCGGGTTGTTCTTCAAATTCGGAACGGCTCCCCGTTCCTCCCTGCTTGAGAGGCTTCATCTTTTTCTCATCGATCCGCTCTCCAATCACAAGCCCTCCTGTCCCCTGTGGACCATATAGACTTTTATGTCCGCTAAAGGCCAGAAGGTCGATTCCATCTTTTTCCATATCGATAGGATAACTCCCTGCAGTTTGTGCTGCATCGACTAAAAAAAGGAGAGGGTGTTGTTTTGCAATTTTTCCAACTTCGGATATGGGGAGAAGGGTCCCAGTGACATTAGAGGCATGGGTAAGAACGATCATTTTCGTGTTGGATTGAATCCTTTTTTCGACTTCCTTGGGGTCCAACTCTCCATTAGAGGAACAAGGGGCGATACTCAATTTCACTCCCTTTTTCTCCAAATCCCTTAAAGGCCTCATCACGGAATTATGTTCCATACTACTCGTAATCACATGATCGCCCGGTTGAAGAAGACCGTTTAGGGCCAAATTGATGGATTCTGTTGCATTGTAGGTAAATATAATTCTTGAAGAGTCTTTAACGTTGAATAACTTGGCTAAAAGCTCGCGAGTTTCGAAGAGGATTTTGGCTGCCTCAATGGAGAGAAGATGGCCGGATCGGCCTGGATTGGCCCCGATCTCATCCATGAACCTGATCATGGCCTCTTTTACCTGAGGAGGCTTGGGCCACGAAGTAGCCGAATTATCAAAATAAATCATAGTTTTATCTCTCATATATTTTTAAAAAAAATTTCTTTTGTCCTTTCCTTGGAGTTGGAAAGATTTATTTTGGGGTCACTAAAATGGAAGGGAAACCTCAAAAATTTCTGACACTTTAGAAATTCCCTTTCTCAGCTAAGGCCAAAAGTTAAGGTTTCACAGGTAACACGTGGACCGCCTTGATGATTAAC
>CAZMWF010000112.1:0-2936 GCA_964570075.1 uncultured Syntrophaceae bacterium
TTTAGTCGCCTTGTAGAAAGACTCAAATCGGAATAAGGGTCTCCTTCCTTGGAAAGCCGATCCTAAAGAGAGTCAGTGAGCATTTTTAAAGGGGAGGTCTTTTAAGGTGCCAATCTGTGGACTGCTGATAGGCATAAGCGGTCCGAAGAACAGTCTCTTCATCAAACGGACGTCCAATGATTTGGAGGCCGATAGGGAGTTGATTCTCAGAAAAACCACAGGGTAGGGTAAGGGCTGGAAACCCATTGAGATTGAAAGGGCGAGTAAATTGGGTAAGAAGAGAGACGACATTTAATTTTTTTTCTCCTATTTTCACCGAAGTGGTTCCGATAGGAAAGGCCGTGGTGGGGAGCGTAGGAGTAAGAAGAAGATCGACCGTTTTAAACAGCTCGAGACTTTGGCGATAGAAGAGGGTCCGTGCTCTCTCTGCTTGAATATAGTCTGTGGCCGAAATAAAGATTCCCGATTCAAGACGGAGTCGGACAGGGGGAAAGATTTGCGCTCCATGCTTTCGGATGAGTTCGCTATGGTAAGCCGTTGCTTCAGCCATCTGGATAATACTCGCAATCGAAGAACCATAATGATAGGTAGGAAGAGAAACTTCTGAGATGATGGCTTCGAGATCGGTCAGTTGGTCTACTGCCTTCCAGAAAGACTCTTTCACGTAGGATTCGATGGGAAGCTCAAGGGCTTCTTTAATCACCCCCAGACGAATCCCTTTAATCTCTTTTTTGAGCGCCTGGGTATAATCAGGAACCGGGAGATGGGCTGAGGTAGGGTCCTGGGAGTCATGTCCAGAAATTATATTCATAATAAGAGCGCAATCTTCCACCGTGCGGGCCATGGGGCCGGCGTGATCCTGACTCCAGGCAAGAGGGACTATCCCGTAACGACTGACTCGACCATAGGTCGGTTTGAGGCCCACAATCCCGCAAAGAGAAGCGGGGATTCGAATGGATCCTCCCGTATCACTGCCCATTGCAAATGGACATTCTCCTGAGGCCACTGAAGACCCATTCCCTCCACTTGAACCCCCGGCAATGAGATGGAGGTTCCAGGGATTGTGCATATGCCCGTATTCTTCGTTCTCTCCCGTTGTTCCATAAGCGAAGGGATGAAGATTGAGTTTCCCTAAAAGAATGGCCCCGGCCTCTTTCAATTTAAAGGCAACCGTGCTGTCATACTGGGGAATAAAGTGGTCATAGAGTTTCGATCCGGATGTGTTTCGGATTCCTTTCACATAGTAAAGGTCCTTCAGTCCAAAAGGAATTCCATGAAGGGGACCTCGATATTTCCCTTTTAGGATCTCTTTTTCTGCCTCTCTCGCATTATCTCGGGCCTGCTCAGAGAGGAGGGTAATGAAAGAGTTGAGTTTTGGTTCCAGAGATTCAATTCTCGAAAGATGGGCTTCGAGGACTTCGACAGGGGAAATCTCCTTTTTTTGGATGAGAGGGGAGAGTTCTGAAACGCTAAGAAAATAGAGAGGTTTCGAATTCAACTGAATTTACTCCTTACAGGGGTAAGAAGGCATAAAGGGCTCAAGATCGGTCAAATCTAATTCATGGATGCGGTTTAAAGGCGGCCATATTTTTTGAACATAAATAAAAAGCTCCTCAAGATGAGACTCCTCTGCTTTCAACCCAAACGCTTTGATCATGGACTGAAAAGTTTCTCTATCCATATTACTTCTCCTCTACAGATTTCCTTTCTTTCACCTTTAGTCCCTTTCTTTTAAGATACTCCTTTACCTCTTGAATTCTTAGAGTTCTGAAATGAAAGACAGAAGCAGCTAAAAGAATCTTTGCTCCTCCCAGAGCGACCGCTTCGTAGAAATGTTCGAGTTTTCCAGCTCCTCCCGACGCCACGACGGGGAGACTCACAGCGCTTGAAATCGCTTTTAACAGGTCGAGATCGTAGCCTTCCTGAGTCCCGTCTCCATCCATACTGGTGGGGAGAAGGATTCCAGCCCCTAAATCCTCACATTCTTTGGCCCATAAGACGGCGTCTTTACCCACGGGCTGGGTGCCTCCAGCAATGACTACTTCAAATCCTGAAGGCATGCTTGGATTCCTTCTCACATCGATGGCAATGGTGATCCTCTCCTGCCCGAAGGCCTTCGAGGCTTCGCGGATTAAATCGGGCTGTTTCACTGCAGCGCTGTTCATTGAGACCTTCTGTGCCCCTGCTGAGAGGATCAGTTCGATATCTTTTAGGTCTGAGATTCCGCCTCCTACGGTGAGTGGAATATGGATGACTGAAGACACATTCTTGACCCATTGGAGACGGGTTTTACGATTTTCAAGAGTCGCTGCGATATCAAGCATTGCCAGCTCATCGGCTCCTTCTTTTTCATAAAAAGAGGCATGCTCCACTGGATCGCCTGCATCCCGCAGATCAACAAAGTGAACCCCTTTGACAACCCGTCCCTCTTTCATATCGAGACAGGGCATAATAGAGATGGTATCCATATATGCTCCTTTCTTTTAGCCATTCTGGCCATTCTTGCCTATAGGCCTTAATGGTCTGCTTGTGAAGCAGAACCTACATTTTTCAATTCCCAATCAGACCAAGTTCGATTAGAATTTTAGTTGATTCGAGACCATTTCGTCAATGGGGGAGCCAATTCGAAGGTAATTCATCACTGAAGTGTGGAAGTAAATTTAAGCCCGACAGGGGTATTTCCGAAACCCATAGACGCCCACCACCCCTCTCAGGCTTATTCCCCACTTCTGAGAGAGGGATTCCATTCCATTTTACGATAGGATTTATTATCCACACAAGGTGAGGTATAATAGACCGTGATGCAAGAGAGGGTCTGTCTGATCAGTCTTGGATGTCCCAAAAATCTTGTGGATTCAGAGGTGATTTTAGGGCTCCTTTCAAAAGAAGGCTATTCGATCACCACCCAACCAGAAAGGGCAGAGATCCTTATTGTG
>CAZMWF010000113.1:0-7813 GCA_964570075.1 uncultured Syntrophaceae bacterium
CCCCCGGAGGAGGCAGATTCCATTGAGCCTTTTTTTGGAACGGGTCTGGTTTCAAAACTTCAGGAAAAGACAGGGAAAAGGGTTATGCCGGTTGTGGCTGTCCAGACCGCTTCCAGTTCGGGGGCCCATTTAACAAAGTATTCAAATATTACAGACCTGGTGACAGGCCAGAAGAAGTTGATCGTCGATGAAGCCATTGTTCCTCCAGCAGCGGTTTTCGATTATAAGATTACCCTTGATTCCCCTATGAACCTCACCTTAGATGGAGGACTTGATGGAATTGCTCATGCCTGGGAAGTCTTTATGGGAGCGAAAGGCCCGGATTATGAGAAGATCAAGGAAGTGGCCCAAGTTTGTATTCAATTAATTATTTATGGCCTTCAGAGGGTGAAGAAAGAGAGAAGAGATAGAGAGGGAAGAGTGGCTCTTGGTCTTGGAACAGATTTAGGGGGATATGCCATTATGCTCGGAGGAACCAGTGGTCCTCATCTGGGAAGTTTTTCACTGGTCGATATTTTGAGCCACGGGAGGGCCTGTGCCCTCCTCAATCCCTATTATACCGTGCTTTTTGCACCGGTCATTGAGGATCAATTAAAAACGATAGGAGCCATTTTTAAAGAGGCGGGTTATATTCAGGAGGAGTTAGATCCATTAAAAGGGAGGGATTTGGGATTAGCCGTCGCTAAAGGAATGATTGCATTTGCTAAGGATCTAAATTTCCCAACCACCCTCAAAGAGGCCGGAGCCTCTCGAAGCCATCTCGAACGGATGCTCATCGCAGCCAAGAACCCTCAACTCAAAATGAAACTTCAAAACATGCCCACTCCCATGGACCCTGAAAAAGGGGATGTGGAGCGATTAATGAGACCGGTTCTTGAAGCGGCCTTTTCAGGGGATCTGAATTTGATTCCGTGAAGAATATCCCCCTTTAAAAACGGTCAATGACCTCAGGAGGAAAAATGAAATCCGATCTCAAGAAAGCGATGAAGAAAGTGGATACCAAAGATTGGCGGCCTATTCCAGTTGAGTTTGGGAAAGAGGTTCTTGAGGTCTCTGTGCCACCGGATTGTGTGGAACTTACGATGAAAGATATTCCACCCCTTCCCGATCCTCGAAGGGCCATTGAAGAGGCCCTTGATCATCCTATCCATAGTCCTCCATTGGAAGAAATCATCCGAAAGAAAGGGAAACCTCCAGAAGGGATCCATGTGGCGATTGCCGTATCTGATATTACAAGGCCTGTTCCCTATAAAGGAGAACAGGGGATTCTTCTTCCCATACTGAAAAGGCTGGAGTCTTCGGGAATCAGAAAAGAAAACATTAAGATTATTGTTGCGACAGGAATGCATCGAGCCAGTACGCTTGAAGAGAAGATTGAAATGTATGGTAAGGAAGTGGTGGAGCAGTATCGGATCCTTGATCATGATTGTGAGAATCCGGATATTCTTGAAAGTATCGGAGAGACCAGAAGAGGGACCCACGTCTATGTCAATCGGGATTTCTATTCTGCCGATCTGAAGATTTTAACAGGATTGGTGGAGAGTCATTTCTTTACAGGAATTTCGGGAGGGAGGAAATCCATCTGCCCAGGATTGGTTGACGTCAAAACCATCCAGAAATTCCACGGACCTTATTATCTTGAAGACCCTCATGCCACAAACCTCATCTTGGAGGGGAATCCATGTCATGAGGAGGCTTTGGAGGTAGCCCAGACGGTTGGGGTGGATTTTGTCGTCAATGTCAATCTGGACAAAGAGTTGCGACTCGTTCGGGTTTTCGCTGGGGATATGATTGAAGTGAATCTCAAGGCCTTTGAGTTGATCAAAGGGTATGCCGAGATTCCTTTAGAGAAACCTTTTGATATTGTCTTGACCCATAGTGGCTATGTGGGAAGGGACCATTACCAGACGGCAAAGGCAGGTGTCGGGGCCCTGCCTGCCGTAAAAGAGGGAGGAACCATTATCATTGTCGCCAATAATCGAGATCCCATCGAACCGATTGGTTCTCCTGAGTATAAGACCCTCATCCATCTCCTTAAACTGCAGGGTCCAGATGGTTATCTTCAGATGTTAAGAATGCCGCAGTGGAAGTTTACTAAAGACCAGTGGGAACCTGAGGTATGGGGCAAGGTGCTGAGAAAAGTTGGGGAGGAGGGATTGATCTACTGTTCCCTCGAGATCGATCGGAAAAATTATGGTCTTCTTCCAGGGATCTGTGGGCTCGACTTTTTGAATACCAAACGACTAAAACCCTCTCTGGAAAGGGCCAGAGAGATGGTTCAGAGGGCCATCCAATTTGCTCTCTATCGGTATAGAGAGAAAGGAATTGAACCCACGATGGCCTTTATCCGTGAGGGACCTTACGCGGTTCCTACTCTTCGAACGTAGCTCCCTTAGAGGCGGATTGGACAAGTCTCGAATACCTTTTTAGATAGCCCTTCACTGTCTTTTTAGGAGGTTTCCATTTAGACAGTCTCCTCTTTATCTCTTCTTCCGGGAGAAGAAGATTAAGTCTCTTGTTGGGAATATCGATTTCGATCACGTCTCCATCTTGAACAATGGCGATGGGTCCTCCCTCAGCCGCTTCGGGAGAGATGTGCCCAATGGCTGCTCCCCGACTTCCTCCCGAGAAGCGGCCGTCCGTTAAGAGAGCCACTTCACGATCCATTCCGATTCCAACAATGGCAGAAGTGGGGGCGAGCATCTCTCGCATTCCCGGTCCCCCTTTTGGACCTTCATAACGAATCACCACCACTTCCCCTTTTCGAAGGTTTCGGCTCAGTATCACCTTAATGGCCTCCTCTTCCGAATCAAAGACCCTTGCAGGGCCTTTATGCCTTAGCATGGTCTCATCGACGGCTGATCGCTTTACCACTGCCCCCTCCGGAGCTAAATTCCCGAAAAGAACAGCAAGCCCTCCAGTGGAATGATAAGGACGATCTATGGATCGGATTACCTCTGAATCAAAAACCCTCTTCCCTTTTAAATTTTCTCCCACCCTTTTTCCGGTAACGGTCATAGGACTCTTATGAATAAGCCCTCCTCGACTCAATTCGGCCATCAGAGCTGGGATTCCTCCCGCCCGATGGAGATCCTGGAGATGGTGAGGACCTCCAGGGGATAGGTTACAGAGATGAGGGGTCCTTTCACTGATTTGATTAAAGATCTCAAGAGAAAGGGGAATTCCGACCTCTCTGGCGATTGCAGGCAGATGAAGGGTGGTGTTGGTAGAACCTCCAAAAGCCATATCCACAGTCATCGCATTTTCAAAGGCCTTGGGAGTTAGAATCGCAGAGGGTCTCAAGTCTCTCCTTACCAGATCCATGATCTTTTGTCCCGCCTCCTTTGCGAGTCGAATTCGATCGGCGAAGACAGCAGGAATAGTTCCATTGTATGGGAGGGCGAGGCCTAAGACCTCGGCCAAACAGTTCATCGAATTGGCCGTAAACATTCCAGCACAGGAACCCGCTCCAGGACAGGCGCACCCCTCCGCCTCTCTCAATTCTTTTTTGGTCATTTCACCGGCCTTCACCTTTCCCACCCATTCAAAGACAGTGATCAGGTCGATCTCTTTCCCGTAAAATTCCCCTGCTAACATCGGTCCTCCACTGACTAGAATGGCAGGGATATCCAGACGAGCAGCAGCCATCATCATTCCTGGAACGATTTTGTCACAATTCGGGATGAGCACCAGACCATCGAAGGGATAAGCCATAGCCATGGATTCGATCGAATCGGCAATCAGTTCCCTCGAGCTGAGAGAATACTTCATCCCTTCATGGCCCATGATGATCCCATCGCAGATACCGATGGTATAGAATTCAAGGGGAGTGCCTCCAGCCATTCGAATCCCCGTCTTCACCGCCTCCGCGATCTGATGGAGATGAAGATGGCCTGGAATGACCTCGTTTGCTGAATTAGCAATCCCGATCATGGGTCGGTCCATTTCCTGGTCGGTCAATCCCAGGGCTTTAAACAAAGACCGATGGGGAGCTCGCTCCAGCCCTTTTTTCATTCTATCCGATCTCATCAGTGGCTCCTTCCTGAAAATGAAGGTTTTCCTTTTTAAAAATCTCCATAACACATCTTGACAAAATTCGCCAAAGAGTATAAATGAAAAATAAGAAAGGGTGCCTGGGTGGCGGAATAGGTAGACGCAAGGGACTTAAAATCCCTCGGTGGTCCCCCACCGTGCCGGTTCAACTCCGGCCTCAGGCACCAGGATAAAAAACAGATGATCCTCTATAAAGTATTTCTAAAAAATTATGATCGTCAAAAAGGCGAACTCATCGGAATGCTCATAGAGCGAAGGAAAGACTTGAGAGGAATGAGTCAGGTCGAATCCGGGCTCAGGTGGGCCAGATTAAAATTCGGCCATGAGGGCAAGAATAAAAAAGACCTGTTTGTGGTTCCAATCGAATCCAATTTCATCCATGAGCCCCAATGGCTAAAAGAGAAGGCTTCGTGGACTAAAGAAGAATTACTCGGCCTCCTAAATTTCCTTAAATCGGCTTCTACCTAATCTCATCCAAAATTATTTTACCCCTTCTCGCAGCCGAGATATTTGAGCAGACCGGTGATAAAATTTCCCCACGTAGGCATTAAGCGGTCAATCTCATAGGGAATGAGAGGGACCTCTCCTCGATGAACCTTCTGATGGATCTCTTCTAATTTTTTGAAATTCAGGGGCCAGGTCTTTTTTCCTAATTCACAGATCATATGGAGATTCTTTGTCTTATGATCCACATCGAGGATTCTTAGCCGTTTAAAACCATCCCCAGCAAAAAACTGAGTCTTTTTCTCCTTCATCTCCACCAATTTCTCCCAGGAGAAGAGACACGGACCTGGAGGGCTGAAGCCCTCTTTCTCTACCCTATCCTCTTTCCTTTTCCCTTTTTTCATTGTCTTTCAAAATAGAAATGAATCTCTCTTTATGAGAAAAGGTCCTCATCCATTTCTGGATATAGAATTCCAATTATCTTCTACTTTTTTTTCGATAGAGTCCCGCCTTTCTCTTTTTGATTTGTTTTACCCTTTTCTTTAAGTCCTTTAAATCCAAGATTTCCACCTTTGGGCTCTTTGGTCTTCCCCTCTTAGATTTTCTCTTTTTGGCCTTATTTTCCATGAATAGCTCCCTCGTTGGCTGAAGTGGTTTAATCGTATTAAAATTCAAACATAATGTCAAGAGGAGAAAAATTCCTTAAGGAATCTATCAGCCCATCCCGATGAAATAGGCCTGAAATTTCGTTTTCCATTCAGGGAGGGATTACACCTTTAAAGGTTGACGAATCAGAAGGGAGTTTGTTCAAGGCTTCAAAAAGACCTATCCCTCTTCAAGATTAAAACGGATGGGATTAAAGAGACCTCAAGGCCTCCTTAAGAGAGAGATTACATTGATCAAGGCTTTCGATGGCCTCTTTAATCTTTGTCTTGACGAGAAAAAGCCCTAATTCTTCTGCCCTTTGAGCCCATTTCTTGTATTCTTCTTGATGGCTTTCGTTATGCTCTATCCAGTGTTGAATCAGAATAGCCAATCTCTTTTTGTCCTCCATTTCCTGTCTCCCAAGTCTGACCAAGAATAGTTAAACTCTCCCTTCATCCCCGTTACACGGGGCGGGGAGGGGAAAGGATTTAGATGTATTCAATTGTCGCAGGAGGTTTTGGTGTAAGGTCATAAAGGCATCGATTCACTCCGGGAAGGGAGGTAATCCGCTCACATAGACGCTTCAATTTTTCCCAGGAAAGCTCCACCGGGGTGGCCGTTCTTGCATCGACACTTTGAATACAACGAACGACGATGATCTGACCAAACTCTCTCTTTCCCTCATGGATTCCCGTTGCCCGATCATTAAGAAGAACGGCCAGGTACTGGAAGGCTCCGGTATCTCGAAGTTCTTCCTCCACAATGGCCGTAGCGGCACGGATGGTGGCCAGACGCTCTTCGGTGACTTCTCCGACAATCCGGGTAGCAAGGGCAGGACCTGGGAAGGGAATCCTCTCTATAATCTCCCGAGGGAGTCCCAATACCTTTGCCACCTCTCTTACCCCATCTTTTCGAAGGGTCTTTAAGGGTTCGATAATTTGATAGCCAAACTCTTTTTCTGGATCAATGCCAATCTGGGCAAGAATATTATGCTGACGTTTAATCCCGGCCACGGTTTCTTCAATATCTGTGAGAATGGTTCCATGGAGAAGAAATTTTGCCCCACTCTCACGGACCAATCTTCCAAAGACTTGAGAATAAAAGGTTTTGGTAATCGCATTTCGTTTCTCCTCAGGATCGGTCAGTCCCTTTAGAGCGTCCAGGAATTCTTTCTTGGCCGGAATGAGTTGGACAGGGATTCCCATCTCTTCGAACATGTTAACGACTCGCTCAGGTTCCCCCTCTCGCATCAGACCATTTTCGATAAAAACGGTCTTCAGCCTTTCGCCGAGGGCTCGATGGCCAAGCACGGTGACCACGGAGCTATCCACCCCTCCGCTTAACGCATTGATCGCAAGTTGATTCCCCACCAATTGCCTAATTTCATGGATCTGTTCTTCGACAAATCGTTGATAATCCATAGGGCATTCTCCTTAAAATAAGAGGTTTTAAGGATTGGGAGTTTTTCCTACTTCTTGGAGCAGTTTTTTAAATTTTTGAAACATTCCTTTGGGCATGGATTGGAAGGCAAGGCCATATCGATGTTCCCTCCAGCTTTCTTTAGCTGCAAGATCTGCCCAAACGACTTTTGCTACTCCACGAATCGTGGATAATCCCAATCCTTTTGGGAAAAAGATCTCGACCTTGAGAAGTTCACCCATCTCTAACTTCTCAGGAAGATAGACCAGGATTCCCCCTTCACTGGCATTCTTGACGAAACCCCCAAAGTCCGATTTTTTCCCTTTTCTCGAGTACTCCAGTGGAAGTTCGACATAAAATCTTGGAAATCTTCGCCTCTCAATGGCCAGAATTCCTTTTCTCGAAGGGACCTTTTTAGGTCGAGCCTTTTTTTCGGACGACAGGACTGCCTTCTTTGGACTCATGGAAACCTCCTAACGATTTGAAACTAAAAATTATCGGTTCAGGAAAGAAAAGTCAATCCCCTGAATTCAACGGGTCATTTGTATCCTCTCACTGAAGGGTGGAAATAAATTTAAGGCAGCCACCATTATGGGGGTTCTCCAATACTCCTCTCGAGCTTATTCCCCCTCTGAGTGAGGAATTACGGTCATTTTCTTTCTTTAATTTTATATTTTCGATTCTGGTGGTAGGCCTCTCTTTTAGCGATGTAAGGGTCCAGAACTACTTTTTTGAAATCTTCATACTCTCCGAGTCGAAGGGAGGTCTCATTGACCTTCTCATAAGTTTTTAAACCGATTCGAATAGGGGTTGAGGGAAGGTAGGTGATTGGGTCCAAAAAAAGGTCTCCTACATAACCCAGGGTATCTCGGAGATTAGAGGATCCGAGAATGGGCCATTCCAGGTAGAAGGCAGGGCCAAATCCCCACACCCCGAAGGTTTGACCAAGGTCTTCTTCCCTCTTTTCCAGGCCAAATTCTTTTTGAGCAGGGTCGAGAAATCCAAACAAACCAAATGGGGTATTGATGAGAAAACGAAGGGTCTCTGTGGCTGCCCCTTTTAGATTGGCCTGAAGCACACAGTTCACCAGACGGATGGGAGTGGCTATGTTAGAGAAAAAATTGGAGACCCCGATTCGTACTTCTTTGGAGAAGACCTTCTGATATCCGGTGGCCACAGGCTTAAGGATCCAGAAGTAAAGCCTATCATTTACATGAAAGAAGATGCGGTTGAGAGGCTCTAAGGGATCCCG
>CAZMWF010000114.1:0-18021 GCA_964570075.1 uncultured Syntrophaceae bacterium
AATATCGAGAAGGGTTGAGACCTCCGTGAGATGGGGATGAGCAGAGAGGGAGTCGAGAAAGTGTTTCAAAACCATTTCTCTTTCTGACCGAATAGCCGTAAGGTTCATTTTTTGGTTCCATTTCAGAAGTTCCCGAAGGTAGGTATCGAAGGCCTTCAAGGCCTTTTCGTTTAAATCAATTTCAAAGCATTTAGCGCCCTCTACCAGAAGATTCCTATTTTCTTTTTCCATAATAAATAGTTTATCATGAATTGAGCCTTTTGACCACTTTCATTCCTTGTGAGTTATCATTTTGACCTGTTGCCTTCTTTCTGTTAAAATCCCCACAATCCTTTTCAATTATTCATCATGACCAAAGCCAAAACCCATTTTGTTTGTCAGTCCTGTGGATATCAGACACCCAAATGGTTAGGACGATGTCCTGGATGCCAGGAGTGGAACACCTTCGTTGAAGAAAGGATCATCGAAGAGAGGGCACCGGAGCGAGACCTTCTCGGAGTAGAATCGAGAGCCATCCCAGTTCCCATCACCACTATTGTCCCTGAGGAGAGGGGGAGACTTCAAACAGGGATTCATGAGTTTGATCGAGTCTTGGGAGGAGGAATGGTGTATGGGTCTGTGATCCTTATCGGAGGAGACCCCGGGATCGGAAAATCCACCCTTCTCCTTCAGGCAATGAGCAAGGTGGCTGAGTCAGGAGAAACGGTCCTTTACATTTCTGGAGAGGAATCTATCCAGCAGACCAAGATAAGGGCCGATCGGCTTGGGGTCTCTTCAGAGAAACTTTTCGTCGTTTCTGAGACCTCTTTAGAGAAGATCCTCCAAGATATCCAATCCCTCAGGCCCTCCATCGTGGTCGTCGATTCCATTCAAACCATCTATTCTTCAGAGCTTCCTTCTCCTCCGGGTTCTATCACCCAGGTGAGGGAGAGTTCAAACCGATTGATCTATCTGGCCAAAAACCTCTCTATTCCTGTCTTTCTTGTAGGCCATGTCACGAAAGAAGGCTTTATTGCAGGACCCAAAGTCTTGGAGCATATGGTGGATACCGTTCTTTATCTGGAAGGGGAGAGTCACTCTTCCTTTCGGATCCTGAGGTCGGTCAAGAATCGGTTTGGCTCTACCCATGAGATTGGAGTCTTTGAGATGAAAGAAACCGGGATGGAGGAAGTGATCAACCCCTCGGAACTCTTTCTTTCCGGAAGAGGCCAGGCCGCCTCGGGTTCAGCGGTCATTGCCAGCCTTGAAGGAACTCGTCCCCTTCTTGTAGAGATCCAGGCCTTGGTCGTTCCAACCCATTATGGGGTTCCTCGAAGGACAGCTCAAGGAGTCGATTTTAATCGGGTCTCTTTGTTGGTCGCCGTGATGGAGAAGAGATTAGGGATTCCTCTTTCCAATCAGGACATTTATCTCAATATCGCTGGAGGAATCCGAATCGATGAACCCGGAGCAGATCTGGGGATCATCGCTTCCATCCTCTCGAGCATTAAGAATCAATCCATCGAACCCGACTGGGTCATCTTTGGGGAAGTGGGGCTGAGCGGGGAGGTGAGGGGCATCCATCGGGCAGAAGTGAGAGTTCATGAAGCGATTCGATTAGGATTTCGGCGCATCCTTCTGCCGAGACAGAACCGTCAGAAGCTGAAAGGAATCAAAGGGGCGGAACTGGTCGATATAGAAAATATCCGTGAAGCCGTGGAAAGACTGTTTAGAGCTCGTCCTTAAAAAAATTCGAGTAGGTTTGAACGGAATGAATCGAAAAGAAATGTGGACACAACGAGGCCTCTTTAGAATTGGGATTGCCTCTGGGATCATTGGGATCGTTTTAACCTTTTTCACCCTTTCTCTCTCCGGTCAGGAGAAAGGAAGATTGACCGCAGAGCTATACGACTTTGCGATGGAACAGTTTTATCAAGGGAAGTATTCCGAGGCGGTGGAAAGTTTTAATCAGTTGATTCAATCCTTTCCAGAAAGCAAACTCGTTCCCTATTGCCATTATATGATCGGTCAATCCCTTCTAAAAAAGGGAGAGATCGAAGAGGCGATTCAAAAATTTGAATTCTACTTATCTCACTACCCAGAGGGGGCTCGATATCGAGAGGCCCAAGAGGGGCTTCGAATCTCTCAGGAGGAATTAAAAAAGAGAAGAGAGAGAGAAGAGGCTTCAGAGAAATCAAGAGGATCTCTTCCCAAGGAGGGACAAGTCAAAAGACGGATCTGCGCCCAGCTTTCCTATATCGAGGTAAAGAGTTTTGAAGACCTGGAGAAGAGGGTGAAGGAATTAAAGAATCTTGGAGTAGACACGATCATTTTCAAGGTGTTTCAGAATAAAGGGGATAGGGTCTACCGGTTCGTGAACCCCCGACATGGGGAAGGGGTCTATTTTCAGACCGGCAGTGCTCAAGTGGTCGATGATATTCTCGGGAAAATCGCTGAAATGATACATCGCCAAGGCTTGGAGCTTTTTGCCTGGACGACCACTCGCTACGCCACTTATGGAGTGGATGGAATTCCCGAATTTCGATCCAGAATCTACAATTTTGAGACGAAGCGGATGGAGATGGGGAGGGGATTCAATCTCTTTCATCCCGAGGTGATAAAGCGTCTGGATGGGTTTTTCCGAGATCTTGCCCGATATCCCATCGACGGAATTCTCTTTCATGACGACCTGATTCTGAGACACAATGAAGATTTTAGTATGGAGGCCAATAAAAGCTTTATGAAGGAGCATGGTTTTCTTCCCCATCCTGACCTTTTCTATATCGAACCCTTTAAATCGGAATTGGGTCGATACTATGTGAAGGCCTATTCAGAGCGTTTCTGGATTTGGGCTCAATGGAAGAATCGGTGGCTCATGAATTTAGCCCGAAGGTGGATGAATGGGGCCAGAGAGGTGAATCCAAAAATCCAATTTGCCATCAATCTCTATATGGATGCCGTTCTTCATCCCAATAATGGCCTCTGCTGGTTCTCTCAGACCCTGCCTTCGGCTATCGAGAATGGCTTTGATTACTATGCCATTATGGCCTATCATCGTCAAGCCATGAAAGGCCGGAAGATAGGGTTAAAAGAGGCTATGGAACTGATGACCGAGGTCACCCGAAAGGCGGTCAAGGAAGTAGGCGATCCCTCTCAGGTCATGATGAAGATCTGGATTCTGGATTGGAAATCGAATGAGTCAGTAGACTATCACCTGGCTCCTTTAAAGGAGATCGAAGAGCTCTTAACGAAGATCTTAAAAGAAGGAAAGGTCAGCTTAGCCTTTGTTCCTTATCTTCCCCAGTTTCCACTCCATCTTCTGAAAGAGAAATGGAGTGGGGGGAGATAGTTCCATCAATGGGCTTCTGCCCAATTCTTTCCAGAGCTAAGGGAGACCCGAAGGGGAATAGAGAGTTCCATCACTGACTCCATCTCTTGACGGATCATTGGAGATGCCCTCTCCATCTCCTCCTCTGGAACTTCGAAAACCAATTCATCATGAACCTGCATGATCATTTTCGTCTTAAGACGAAGTTTTTCTAAGCGGTCCTGAATACGGATCATGGCCACTTTGATGATATCAGCAGCGGTTCCCTGGAGGGGGGTATTGATCGCTATTCTTTCCGAGGCCTGCCGGATGCTGGCCGTCGGAGAGTGGATTTCTGGAAGATAGCGTCTCCGCTGGAGTAACGTAGTGACATAGCCTTTTGCCCTGACTTCTTCCAAACTCTTCTCAATATAGGCCTGGACACCTCTATACCTTTTAAAATATTCATCGATATAAGTCTGAGCGATTTTGGGTTCTGTCCCAAGCTGCTGGGAAAGACCGTAGGCACTCATTCCATAGATGATCCCGAAGTTGATGACCTTGGCCTGTCGTCTCATAAGGGGGGTCACCTTTTCCATAGGAACCCCGAAGATCTCTGAGGCAGTGCGGCTGTGGATATCCTCGTCCCTCCTAAAGGCTTCGATCAAGGTTTCATCCTGAGAGAGATGGGCGAGGATACGAAGTTCTATTTGGGAATAGTCAGCCGAGACCATCCACCATCCCTTCTCCGGGATAAAGGCTTGGCGGATGCGGTTTCCTTCCTCCGTCCGGACAGGGATATTCTGAAGATTGGGATCACTGGAAGAGAGACGGCCCGTAGCGGTGACCGTCTGGTTATAAGAGGTATGAACCCGTCCTGTCTCAGGATGGACCAGTTTCGGGAGGGCGTCCACATAAGTGGATTTGAGTTTGGTCAGGTTTCGATAACCCAGGATTTCGAGAGGGAGTTCGTGTTGGAGGGAGAGTTTTTCCAACACCTCTACATCGGTCGAGAATCCTGTCTTCGTCTTTTTGATGACAGGAAGTTTTAACTTCTCAAATAAAATCTTTCCCAGTTGTTGAGAAGAATTGATATTAAAGACCTCTCCAGCGAGCCCATAGATTCTCTCGATCTTTTGCTGGAGTTGAATCTCGATTTCCTTCGAAAATTCTCTGAGAAACTCCGTATCGATCTTTACTCCATTCATCTCCATCTTCGCCAGCACGATCGCAAGAGGCATCTCCACCTCTTCAAAGAGCTTCAGAAGACCCTCCTCTTTCAATTTTGGCAGGAGAAGATGGGAGAGCTGAAGGGTGATATCGGCATCCTGCCCTCCGTAATCCTTTGCCCTTTCCAGTTCGACTCGATCAAACGTCATCCCTTTGGAGCCAACGACCTCTTGATACTCGATCAGCTCCCGATCCAGATATTCTCGGGCCAACTCGCTCAGGTTGTGGTTATGTTTAGTTGGATTGAGTAAGTAGGAGGCAATCATCGTGTCACAGAGAATCCCCTGGAGCTCGACCCCGTAACGCTTCAAGACGATCCATTCGTATTTGATATTCTGGCCCACCTTTTGAACGGAAGGATCTTCGAGGATCGGTTTTAATCCCTCGAGCACTCGAGAAAGAGGGAGCTGGGAAGAGGGGTGAGTAACTTGATGCCCAACAGGGATATAGAAGGCCTGATGAGGATGATAGGAGAGACTGATTCCTACGAGATGGGCCCACATTGGATAAGGGGAAGTCGTTTCAAGATCGATGGCCATCCATGAGGCTTTCCTTAACTCCTCCAGAAGAGAAAGAAATTCTTCTTCTTTTAAGATCAAACGATAATCCCTTTTCCAATCCTGAGGGGATTCTTCCGCAGGGAGTTCTTTTAAGAGTTTGGTGAATTCTAACTCCTTGAAGAGTTCTCTTAAAGTTCGAAGATCAGGAGAGGAGATCATAAAATCCTCTATCCGGAAGGAGAGGGGAAGATCGGTGGAGAGTTCCGCTAATTTACGGCTGAGCCTTGCCTGTTCTCCATACTGTTCTAACTTTTCTCTTAATTTCTTTTGAGGGATCTCCTCGAGGTGGTTGAGGAGGTTCTCGATGGATCCGAACTTTTTGATCAATTCGATAGCCGTCTTCTCGCCAATTCCAGGAACTCCTGGGATATTGTCGATGGGGTCTCCGGCCAGCCCCATCACTTCGATCACCTTTTCAGGTTCCACTCCAAATCGCTCTTTGACCTCCTCGACCCCAAACCTTTTCTCCTTCATCGTATCATAGACCGTGATTCGATCGTTCACCAGTTGAAGGATATCTTTGTCCCCTGTAATGATGACGACCTCCATCTCCGAAGAGGCCTTTTTAGCCACGGTTGCAATAAGATCGTCTGCCTCATAGCCTTCCTTTTCGAGAGTAGGGATTCGATATCCTTCGATAATCTTTTTGATGTAGGGGATCTGGGAGGCTAAGGCCTCTGGCATGGGGGGCCGATTTGCCTTGTAGGCCTCATAGATTTCACTTCGAAAGGTGGGGGCCTTCGAATCAAATACCATAGCGAGATAACTGGGATGATGCTCTTTTAGGACTTTGAGGAGCATCTGGGTGAATCCATAGATGGCATTGGTGGGGATTCCTTTTGAGTTGGAGAGGTGGGGGAGGGCGTAGAAGGCCCGAAAAAGATAGGAGGAACCGTCGATCAGAAAGAGCTTTGCTCGATGAGTCATAGGAGGCCTTATGGATGGGTGTAGATTCGATTCCCACCCGAATTTTTTGCCATATACATCGCATGATCTGCGGTTTTGACAAAACCTTCCAGATCATATTCGTCTTGGAATTCCGCAAGCCCAATGCTGACTGTAATCTTTTCAAAACCCGCCTCTTCAATGGTGGACCGGATTCGCTCGGCAATATTCAAGGCCTGCTCCCGAGTCGCTCCGATGAGGAGAATCGCAAATTCATCTCCTCCGTATCGGTAACCTGAATCCACATTGCTTCGAATGCAGTGTTTCACAATCATCCCTATTTTTTTGAGAACCCGATCTCCTTCGAGATGACCATGAAGGTCATTATACTGTTTAAAATTATCAATGTCGAACATGAGCAGGGAAAGGGAGGTTCCCTGACGCTTCATTCGAACCAGTTCGGCCTCAAGGGTCTTAAAGAAATGACGGTGGTTGTATAGACCGGTGAGCTCATCGGTAATGGAGAGCCTTCTCACTTCCTCTTCCAGCTTCTCTTTTTCTAAAAGGGTATGGTATTTTTCCAGGGCCTGGTTCACGATATGGATGAGATGTTCATTCTCAAAAGGCTTTTTAATAAAATCCGTGGCCCCGAGTTTCAAGGCTTCGATCGCATTGTCCACAGTCGCATAGGCCGTAAGCATGATCACCGATTGAATAGGGTTGATCTTTTTAATCTCTCTAAGGGTCTGATTCCCATCCATTCCCGGAAGATTGATGTCCATGAGAACCACATCCGGTCTTTCCTTGATCACACACTGAACTCCCTCCTCTCCATTGGAGGCAGTCAGCACCTGATATCCTTCGAATTGAAGAAGTTTTGCAATGATCTCGATGGTATCAGGGGCATCGTCCACGATGAGGACCTTTCCTTTAAACGTTTTAGACATGAAGCCTCCCTTCTTTCCTCTTAAAAACGGGCAAGGTGAAATAGAAGGTCGAGCCCTTTCCGAGACAGGATTCGACCCAGATCCTCCCTCCGTGTTCCTCGACGATTCGTTTGGTGATGGCAAGGCCTAAGCCTGTTCCTCCATGTTTTCCACTCTCCACCTGATAGAATTCTTCAAAGATCTTTTGGAACTTATCCTCCGGGATCCCAATCCCGGTATCTCGAATCTCATGGAGAATGTAGTCCTCTTTCTGGGAGGCCTGAATAAAGACCTGCCCTCCATCTGGGGTAAATTTAAAGGCATTGGAAAGGAGATTGATAAAAATGTCATGGAGTCTGTTTCGATCAGCAAAGACAAAAAGCTCGGGGGGAATATCTACCTCCACAGAGATCCTTTTGTCAACCGGTTTGACTTCATTGACATATCCACCAATGACCTCAGAGAGAAGAATGGGCTCCGGATGAAGGGGAAGGGAACCTGATCGAATCCGTGAGAGATCCAGCATCAGATCCATGGTCTTCTGGATTCGATTCGTATTTCTCTGAATTGTTTGAAGATAGGGTTTCAGATAATCTGGGAGTTTTCCCTCTTTTTCGGAAAGGATAAAATCGATATTGGCTTTGATGGCGGTAAGAGGAGTCTTCAGTTCATGAGAGGCGATTCCGATAAATTTCATTCGGGTCTCATCCATCTCTTTTAACTCAAGATTCGCCTTCTCCAATTCCTTTTTGGCCGACTGAAGATCTTCGAGCATCTTCAGGGTGGTCCTTCTGGCCTGGCGGAGTTCTTCCAGGTTTTCAGCTAACTGACGTGTTCGCTCTTCCACCTTCCTTTCGAGGTGGTCTCTCGACTCTTTGAGCTGGAGGGTCATCGCATTGAAGGATTTAGCCAAATCTCCAATCTCATCTCTTGAGCGGATATCGACGGTCTGGACAAGCTCTCCTTTGGCGACCCTCTCTGTCGCCGAGACCAATTTCTCTATGGGTTTAATGAGAATTCGAGCAGCGATGAGGGTGAGAAGAAATCCAACTCCGATCACCCCCAGGGTGACGAAGAGCATATCCCATTTTAACTCAGAGAGATGTTCGTCCAATTTTTTGAGGGAGAGTCCAACCTGAATCTTTCCCAGAAGCTCCCCCCTCGAGTTTTTTAAGGGCTTCGTAAAGGTATAGATAGAGGGATCTTCCGGATGGAAACCCGTTTTGGAGGCATAGGCCAGACGATCTCCATGGGAGTTGATCACGGTAACGAAAACGATATCTTCTTCTCTGACCATCCTTTCAGCGATTTCCTTCAGGGAGGCGAGAGAGGATTCGGTCTCGTTTTTTAAGAGAGACTCCAGAGAGGGAGGATAGAGAATGGGATTGGCGAGAAAGCTCCCATAATTTTCCAATTGCTTTCGAACGAGGGCAATTTCTCTACCGATAAAATAATAGGAGAAAGCGGCAGAGGTGATGAAGACAAGCAGGATCATCGCCACCAAGAATTTCATCGTGAGGCTGATTCGAAAACGAAAGAACTCTTTAAGTCGGCTCATAGATACAGTAGGGCTCCTCTCCCATATAGTCGCCGGTCAGTTCATAAGCACGGGCCCGACAGCCTCCACAGACCTTCCGATATTCACATCGGCCACACTTTCCATGATAACCATTCACGTTTCTTAGGGTTTGAAAGATTTCAGAGGTGTTCCAGATTTGTTGAAAAGATTTCTCCCTCACATGGCCACAGTCCAGCTCAAGATAGCCACAGGGTTGAACCACCCCCAGATGGGAGATGAAACAGAAGGAGATTCCTCCCAGACACCCCCTGGTCATGGCATCAAGGGGCTCCCGTTGCAAGGGAGACTTCTTTTTCTCTTTCTTTGTTCTCTGTCGAAGGATCCGATAATAATGGGGGGCACATGTGGCTTTCAATTGCAAAGGGACTCGATCCACCTGCTCGTAAAACCAATGAAGGGTTTTTTCATAATCCAAAGCGGAAATCTCTTGGTCTCGAAGCTCTTTTCCTCTGCCGGTCGGAACGAGAAGAAAGATATGATGGGCGACGGCCCCAAGAGCCACCGCCAGCCAGAGGATGTCCTCAAGAAGATGGAGATTCATCTGGGTGACCGTCGTATTGATCTGAAAAGGAAGTCCCACCCTTTTGGCGATCTCAATGCCTCGAAGAGCCCCTTCAAAAGCACCTTTGACTTTGCGAAAGGAGTCATGGGTCTCTTTGTCAGGACCGTCGAGGCTGACGCTGATTCGCTGAATCCCTGAGGTCTTCATTTCATTGGCATTCTCTTCTGTCATAAGGGTGCCATTGGTGGCCATGACCATTCGAAACCCTTTTTTCGCTCCATAACGGGTCAGCTCGAAGATATCCTCCCTGAGCAGGGGCTCTCCTCCGGTCAAAATCATGACAGGGCTACCAAGGGTCGCAATTTCATCCATCACCCGGATACACTCCTCTGTAGTGAGTTCCCCGGGGTAGGGTCCATAGGCGGAAGAGGCGCGACAATGAAGGCAGGCCAAATTACATCTTCGAGTCAATTCCCATGCGACCATTCGTAACCCATGAGGGGCGAGCGAAGAGGAGGTTTTGTGATGGACCTCGGGCAGTCCCTGATGGGTGGAGGTTGGTTTTTCAGGCATTCCATTCACCTCTTAAGATTCAGGACTTGTCCCTTAAAAGCTTTTGAGCGGCTTCTTTTGCAAAATAGGTGAGGATAAGGTCAGCCCCTGCCCTTTTGATAGCCGTCAGGGATTCCATCATGACCCCTTCTCCGTCCACCCAACCTAATTTAGAGGCTGCTTTGACAAGGGCAAACTCTCCGCTGACATGATAGGCCGCTACGGGAATGTTAAAGGTCTTCTTAACCCGATAGAGGATATCGAGATAGGGAAGAGCAGGTTTGACCATGACCATATCAGCCCCCTCTTCAATATCGAGGCGAACCTCCCTCAATGCCTCGTCCCCATTGGCAGGATCCATCTGATAGGATTTTCGATCTCCAAATTGAGGTTTGGATTCTGCCGCGATTCTAAAAGGCCCATAGAAACTCGAGGCATATTTTGCCGCATAAGAAAGGATAGGAATCTCCTCGAAGTGATGTTCATCCAGGGCCTTTCGAATGGCTCCCACCCTTCCATCCATCATATCGGAGGGGGCGACGATATCGGCCCCGGCCTCGGCATGAGAAAGGGCCATCTGGGCAAGAAGCTCAAGGGTTTCGTCATTGAGAATCTTTCCATTCTTGACCAAACCACAATGTCCATGGCTGGTATATTCACAGAGACAGACATCCGTGATGACGAGAATTCCGTCCACTTTTCCCTTAATCTCACGAATGGCCCTTTGAATGATTCCGTCTTTGGCATAGGCCTCGGATCCCTTTTCGTCCTTCTTCTCTGGGATTCCAAAAAGGATGACCCCGAGGATTCCCAAAGCCTTCGCCTCCTTCACTTCCTTGAGGAGGTGATCGATGGAGAATTGAAAATGGCCTGGCATGGAGGGAATGGCTTTTTTAAGCCCTTTCCCGGGCCGAACAAAAAGGGGAAGAATGAAATCGTCAGGCCTCAGGTGGGTCTCTCGAATGAGTTCACGAAATAATTCATTCTTTCTAAATCGTCTCAATCGGTGTTGAGGGAATCCCATCTATTTTGCCTCCTCTGGAGATTTAAATGAAATCTAAAGTGGAGCGATATTTCTTTCAATTGGGAGAAATAAACACCGGGTTTCTGCTGGTCCGATCCATCACAAAAAATGAATCGTTCCTTTCATTTTTTACAATATTTTATAGAAATTGTCTATCGATGTTTTGACATTCTTTTAAGGAACTGCTAAAGTGAAACCAATGTTGATCAGAGGAGGGTTTCACGATGAACGCTTTTCTTCGTTTTGGAATCATCCTTTTATCCCTATTCGTCCTAAGTTGTGGGAAATTAGGGACCTATTCCATCTTGATTCAGTATCAGCCCATGAAGGAACTTCCTTCTCTAAAGGAAAAGATCGGTCCTACCCTCGGGATCGCGCCTTTTCATGACTTACGAGCAGAGAAACATTATATTGGAACTCACCGCTCGATCCGAGAGGTCACCAGTTATTTTAAGAGTGAGCCTTTTCCTCTGGAGAGGGCCATTTCAGACTCCCTCCAAAAGACCCTCTTAGAGTCTGGAGTGAAGGTGGTTCCTCTTCCAAGTTGGGATGGAAGAGCAGATTCTTTGAAAGAGATCAAGACCGATTCTATTCTTTATATAGAAATCAGAAGATTCTGGGTAGAAGGAAGGGCTGCGCCCTTCAGAACGAATTTAAGGACCTCTATCCATTTCGTGATCCATTTGGGGTTAAAAAAGGAAGAAAGGGTGTTTACAAGGAACGTAGAGATGGAGAAGGAAATGACCCTGGCTCGATTGACCCCGGCAAAGGTGGAAGAAGTGGTCAATCAAATGCTCACGGAGCTCTTCGACTCTTTCTTTTCTCATCCCTATTAAGCCCAGTTGAACCAAACCGGAAATGAGAATTCAGAAGACAAAGATTATCTGTACGATTGGCCCGGCGAGTGAATCCCCCGAGGTATTAGAGCAGATGGTCAGGGCGGGAATGGATGTCGCTCGGCTCAATTTTTCTCATGGAAGCTATGAAGAGCATGAAAGAAAGATCCGTAGGATTCGTGAGATTTCTGAGCGATTAGGAAAACCGGTGGCCATCCTTCAGGATCTTTCGGGTCCAAAGATTCGAGTGGGAAAGGTGAGAGAAGGTGGATTAGATCTGAAGCGGGGGGAAAGAATAACCCTAACCAGTCGAAAAGAGGGAACGGGGGAAAGGGTCATCTCCATCAACTACCCCTCCCTACCTCAGGAGGTGAAGCCCGGAGATAAGATCCTTCTTGCAGATGGGACGATAGAACTCGAGGTCCTTTATTCCAATGGGATAGAGATTCAGTGCCAGGTTCAGGTGGGAGGGGTCTTAACTTCCCATAAAGGAGTGAACGTCCCGACAGGAACATTGAAGATTTCGACCTTTACCGAAAAGGATCAGGAGGATCTTCGTTTTGGAATTCAGCACGGAGTGGACCTCGTCAGTCTCTCTTATGTGAAGGATCCCTCGGACATTGAGAGGGTGAAAGATTTTTTAAAGAGGGAGTCGGTAGAAATTCCCGTGATTGCCAAGATCGAGCGGAAAGAGGCCCTGGAAAATCTCGATCGAATCCTGGAGGCCTCTGATGGAGTGATGGTAGCAAGAGGAGATCTCGGTGTAGAGACTCCCCTCGAGAAGGTTCCCAATGTCCAAAAGAGAATTATCAAAAAGGCCAATGTCCTTGGAAAACCTGTCATCACCGCTACTCAGATGCTTAGATCCATGGTGGAACATATCCAGCCCACTCGAGCCGAGGTGACAGACGTGGTGAATGCCATCTATGATGGAACAGATGCTGTGATGCTCTCCGAAGAGACGGCCAGCGGAAAGTTTCCTGTCGAGACCGTGGAAATGATGGCAAAGATTGCAAGGGCGGCTGAGGAGGAATTTCCTCATGAACTTTTTTTGAGGAGGGAGATCGAAGGAAGAATCAGCCTGGCTCAAGCCATCACTCAAGCCGCCTCTGTTTTAGCCAGGGATGCCGAGGCGAAGGTGATTGTGACCCCTACAGAGTCCGGGAGTACAGCCCGGTGGGTTTCAAGGTTAAGACCCCTTCAACCCATTCTGGCCCTGAGTCGTCACTCCTCCACAGTAAGAAGGCTTACTCTCTGCTGGGGAGTTTATCCGATGCTGGTCTCCGACTGGAAGGATACAGATGATATGTTGGAGAGGGCAAAGGAGATTCCAAAGGAATTGGGCTGGGTCTCCCCCGGGGATAAGATCGTGATCATTGCTGGAGTCCCCATCAGCATTCCTGGAACCACCAATCTCATCAAGGTTGAAATCGTGGAATAGATTTGCCTTTCACCCCTGATTACGTCATAATTAATTTAAAATGATTCTAAAGGAGGAGCTCATGAGGAGAGGTCTTTTTTTATTTTTCTTTCTTTTTTGGAGTTGCGCGACCCTTTCGCTCCATGATGATCTTCGAGTGGTCTCGGGGAAGATTGAAGGGCAGCATTTTGTAGGGATCCGATATCCCTTTCGAGTCTCCATCCCGCCTCACTGGAAGATGACCACAGAGTTTCCGGAGTTCCTAAAAAAGTTGGGCTATGAGGAACCTGCCCCAACGGATAAAGAGGTTACAGAATTATATATCTACCAACCATTGACTCAAACCACGATCCAGATCGATTTCACTCCAGCCAATCCGAAAGCCCGATTTACTCAGGAAAAGATCGAAGCCCTTGCCAGTGCCGCTGCAGAAAGCCTAAAAAGGGAACTGGAAGAAGAGTATGGAAAAGGAATTAACCTCGTGATAGGCCCCACCCTTCCTTATCCCCTTCGAGGAGTTCCCTATGCAGCCAGAAAATATGCTTCCTATACCTATCAGGAGATCCAGTGGGAAAGAGGGTGGATCTATGGGTTTTCTGAGCCTTATCAAATCTTTATTCTTTATTTGACGAAAGAAAAAGAAGGTTCAAAGGATCGCGTGGAGATGGAAGAGATCTTAAAGTCTTTTGAGGTCCTGAGAGAAAAAGGATAAAGGAGGGAGAGCGATGGGACCAGTAGAGCTGAAAAATAAGATTTATTGGGTGGGTGCGATTGATTGGAACTCGAGAGACTTTCATGGATATTCTACCCCATTAGGCACAACCTACAATGCCTATCTCATCTTGGATGAAAAAACCGTTCTGGTGGATACCGTGAAGAGCCCCTTTTACCTCGAAATGCTCGGAAGGATTTCTGAGATCATCGATCCGTCGAAGATTGATATCCTTGTAACCAACCACGTGGAGATGGACCATTCCAGTTCCCTTCCTCAAATCCTCGATCGAATCGGAAATCCGATCGTGGTCACCTCAGAGAGGGGGCGGAAAGGTCTGGAGAAACATTATTCACGTCCGATGAATTTTAAGGTGGTCAAAACCGGCGAGACCCTCTCGATTGGCCGGCGTCAACTCACTTTTATCGAAGCCCCGATGCTTCATTGGCCCGATAGCATGTTTACCTATCTTCCTGAGGATCGAGTCCTTCTCCCTAACGATGCCTTCGGGCAACACCTCGCTACCTGCCAGAGATTTGATGATGAGATTGGAGACGAGGTGATGAAGCATGCGGCGAAATACTTCGCCAACATCCTCTGGCCTCTGGCTCCTCTGATCATTAAAAAGATCGATGAGATGATCAAGATGGGGGTTCCCATCGAGATGATCGGTCCCAGTCATGGTCTGATCTGGAGAAAGAACCCGAACCGAATCATCCAGGCCTACCTCGAGTGGAGTCATGGCAAGACGGAGAAAAAGATATTGGTGGTTTATGATACGATGTGGGGGAGTACGGAGATCTTAGCCAAGGCCATTGTTAAAGGTCTCATAGAGGAAGGCGTGGAGACCAAACTTCTCCATCTCCGCTCCAATCATCGAAGTGATATCATCACAGAGATGCTCGAGGCAAAAGGAATCCTGTTGGGTTCTCCCACCCTGAACAACGGGATGTTCCCTACCATGGGAGATTTATTGACCTATATGAAAGGGTTAAGACCTAAAGGCAAAGTATTTGGCCTCTTTGGATCTTATGGATGGGGAGGAGGAGCCATCAAGGAGATACGAAAATTCCTCGAATCGGAGGGATTCGAGATATGGGAAAAAGAACTCTCAGTCCAATTTATTCCTAATTCCGAGGAGATAAAGAGGGCTACCGAGTTTGCGAAAGAGTTTGCAAGAAGAATCCTTTAACGGGCAGCCCTCTTTAAGAGAAGGATAAACGGAAGTGATCGGAATGGAGAGGAGGTTGGCTTATCTAAAAAGGATGGTTGAGGATTCCCCTTTCGATCAGACCGAAGTCGTTCTTCTTACAGAGGATTCTTCCCTTACCCGATTTGCCAATTCCACTGTTCATCAGCACGTAGCCGAGAGAAACGCAACTCTGATCTTGAGGGGTATTTTCAATAAAAGAATCGTTGTCTTGACGAGTAACCTTTTTCCTCCTTCTTCGATGGAGAGTCTATTTGAGAAGGCCCTCTTAATTGCAAAGATTCAACCTCCCCATGAGGAGTTTCTCTCTCTTCCAACGCCAAAACCCATCCCTGAGGTGAAGACCTATTTTGGGGAGATTGAACGTCTCACTCCGAGGAAAAAAGTGGAGGCCCTCAAGAAGCTCTTCCAGAAAGTAAAGGGAAAGGGACTTCAGGCCTCAGGCTCCTTTTCCAATGGTGTGGTTGAATTATTTGTCCTGAACTCCTTGGGGGTAGAAGCCTATCAGAAATATTCAGATCTCGTTTTTCATTTGATTGTCCATGATCATTATGGTTCAGGTTATGCCAGTTTTGTTTCGCGAAATCCCTCTTCTCTGGATATGGACTCTCTGGCTCAGGAGGCGATCGATAGGGTTCGAAGGGTTCCCGAGATCACCATAGAGCCAGGGGAGTATGAAGCGATCTTAGAACCCTATGCCGTAGCTGAGTTGCTTTCTTTTCTTGGATACTTAGGTTTTCATGCACTGGCTTTCCAGGAAAAAAGAAGTTTCTTTTGCAATCGGCTCGGGGAAAGGATGATCGATGAGAGGGTAACCATTTACGATGATGGATTGAACTTGGAAGGATTGCCCATCCCCTTTGATTTTGAGGGAGTTCCCAAAAAGAAGGTCGTCTTTTTTGACTCCGGTGTCGCTCGGGGCCTCACCTACGATTCCTTCACTGCAGGGAAAGAGGGGAAGGAATCTACAGGCCATGCCCTTATGGCTCCAAATACAGAGGGACCTATCCCTCTGAATCTCTTTATGGAGGGAGGAGACTCCTCCCTAAAAGAGATGGTTCGCTCTGTTCGGAAAGGAATCTATGTGACCCGTTTTCATTATACCAATATTGTGGAGCCAATGAGAGCGGTCCTCACAGGAATGACAAGGGATGGGACCTTCCTCATTGAAGAGGGAGAAATCAAAACACCCGTTAAGAATTTGAGGTTTACCGAATCCGTCCTTAAGCTCCTTTCCCGAGTGAAGGCGGTCTCGAAGGAAAGAAAGTTATGTTCTGAGGGAACGGTTTACTCCCGCCGTTTTATCACGGGAGTCGTGGCTCCAGCACTCCATGTGGATGGATTCTATTTTTCAGGGGTCTCCCAACTATAAGACTCATTAGAAAGTCAGACGATGAAAGAGTTCTTTGAAAATATCCTCGATCTGGCAAACCTCAAAAAGGTGGATTATGCGGATATCCGTATCGTCAGACGCCAGAAAGAGGAGATCCAGGTAAAGAACGGGAGGGTCGAGGCCTTCGTCGAGGAGGAGGACTCTGGTTTCGGAATTCGAGTCCTTTTACACGGGGCCTGGGGGTTTGCCTGTAGTTCTGAAATCAATAAAAGAGAGATGGAGAGGGTATTTGGGAAAGCCCTCAAAATAGCCAGGGCAAGCTCCTGGGCCATAAAAGGAAAGGTTTTTTTCCCGCAGAGGGAGGGGAAGATAGATCAATACAGAACCTCCATTGTCATCGATCCCTTCCATGTCTCTCCAGAAAAAAAGGTAGAGCTTCTTCTCCGTTCAGAGGCCCTGTTGAGGCTGAGACCGAAGGTCAAGATTTCAGAAGCCTTTATGGGCTCGTATAAAACGGAGAAGATCTTTGCTTCAACCGAGGGGGCTTATATAGAGCAGACGATCATCGAATGTGGTGCCGGCATTTCCGCAACGGCCATCGAAGGATCTGAAGTTCAAGTTCGTTCTTACCCGAACTCCTTTCGTGGAAATTTTGCAGCCCGTGGATACGAATGGATAGAGGAATTGGAATTGGAGAAGAATGCAGAGAGGGTTGCCGAGGAGGCCGTTCAACTTCTTTCCGCCAAGCCTTGTCCCTCCAAAGTGACGACCCTTATTCTGGATAGTTCTCAACTTGCTCTTCAAATCCATGAATCGATAGGGCATCCTATTGAGATGGATCGGGTGCTCGGGACCGAGACCAGTTATGCTGGAACAAGCTTCCTCCGACCTGAGATGGTAGGGAATTTCCGTTATGGTTCGGAGATTGTCCATGTCTTTGCCGATGCCACCTATCCAGGAGGCCTTGGAACCTTTGGGTATGATGATGAAGGCGTTGAGGCCCAAAGAGTTCCTATCATTTCCAATGGGATACTGGTCAATCTTCTGACCTCCCGAGAGACGGCCCCTCTTCTTGGAAAACAAAGCAATGGAACGATGAGGGCAGACGGATGGAATCGAATTCCTCTCATTCGGATGACCAACATCAATCTTGAACCGGGAACCTGGACCTTGGAGGAAATGATTGGAGAGACAAAGGAGGGCCTCTTCTTATCCACCAACCGGAGCTGGTCGATTGATGATCGACGAATCAATTTCCAGTTCGGGACCGAGATTGGATGGGAGATAAAGAATGGAAAGCTTGGAGAAGTAGTAAAAAATCCCACTTATACAGGAATTACCCCAACGTTCTGGCGCTCCTGTGATGCCATTGCCAATAAAGATCATTGGCAGATGTGGGGAACACCCAATTGTGGGAAAGGAGAGCCTGGCCAGGTCGCCCATGTAGGACACGGGACTTCACCCGCCCGGTTTAGAAATGTTCAGGTAGGAATCTTGAAAAATGCATAGGGGAGAGAGCAAACCGTTTGGGAGAGGATAGATCGCTTAAAATAGACAGGCTCTCGAATTTGAAACCGAAATTAAGGCGCTTTCATTTTTCTTTTTTGGTGACGTCTTCGGCATAACCTTCCCGGAAGCCTTCGATGACTTTCTCGGAGACCTTCTTTGTCGCCTTTAAAATTTTTTTTAGGCCTTCCTTGAATAGCTCTTTTGCCTCTTCAAGCTCTTCGTCTTTCTCTTTTTTCATTGCCTTCGACCTAAAAATTTTATTCAATCTTAACATAGCTTCGAAAAAGTGAAAAGGGTTTGTAATGCCTCACTGAAACGGGGAAATCATTTTAAGCCCGACAGGAGTATTTCCGAAACCCATAGAATGCGGATGGATTGAATATAAATAGATCCTTCGAATCGATCCATCGTTGAAATGGGTTTCTGATTAAAACCAACCAAAGTAAGGATTTCTATG
>CAZMWF010000115.1:0-6023 GCA_964570075.1 uncultured Syntrophaceae bacterium
ATTGACCGCGATCCAGGTCAGGACTACGAAACAGACAAAGATGATGTAATAAAAGGATCGGTCCCCTTTCACATCGATCCCGAAGAGGGTCGCTCGCGGAAGCATGATTCCCGCCGGCCCCTTCGTAAGGCTCTCCCACGATACGAAAAGATACTGTAAGATAAATTGGCCTGCGAGGGTAGCAATGGTAAGGTAAAGGTGTTTAAGCCTCGCAGAGGGAATCCCAAAGATAAGACCCACACAGGCGGTAACGACCCCTCCTCCAATGACCGAAAGCCAGAATGGGAAACCTAAGGCAGTAGCCAGAATAGCGGCACCATAAGCCCCTACTCCAAAAAAGGCTCCATGTCCAAGGGAAATCTGACCGGTATATCCAATCAATATATTGAGGCCAATGGCGGCTATGGCCGCTATTCCGATATGATTCACGACATATAATATATAATGGCTACTGATCAATGGGATGACGACAAAGAGAAGAAGAAGACCGACTCCCGTCCATAGTCTTCCAAAGTCTGTTGTAAAAATGGTGAGTTCTTCCTCGTATCTCTCTTTGTAGTTTCCACATGGATGAAATCTTAATCTTCTCATTCTTCCCCCACTATTTAACCATGAGCGTTGATCGTTTTTTTACTACACCCGTTCAATCTCCACCAATCCAAAGAGACCATAGGGCTTCACCAAAAGAATAAAGATCAGAATGACAAAAGGAATAACCTCTTTGAGTGCGGTCGAGACATAGCCTCCTGTAAAGGTTTCAAGTAATCCTATAATGAGTCCTCCGATGATGGCCCCTCCAATACTCTCCAATCCTCCCAAGATCACCACGGGGAAGACCTTTAATCCCATCACACTGATATCATGGACATTGATTCCGTTCATGATCCCGAGGATGATTCCACTGAGGGCACAGACCAGCGCTGCAATCGCCCAGGAAAGGGCGAAGACCCTTCGAACATGGACACCGAGGGATAGAGCAGCAGTCTGATTGTCTGCGACCGACCTCATATAGATTCCCTGAGAGGAGTATTTAAAAAAGAATCCGAAAATGGAAAGAAAGATGATTCCAATGATGAAAGAGGCCACATAAACAGGTTGAATCACCACCGCTCCCCATTGGATGGTGAGTCCCTTTGGAAGAAAATCGGGATAATTAAAAAGGTTTCCTCCAAAGATGACCAAAAGGAGACCTTTGAACATGGCTGCCAAACCCACCGTGAGCATAATCACCTCGATCAACGCCTCCCCGATCAGTGGACGAAGAAAGAGTCGTTCGATGATAAATCCCAAGGCAAATGTCCCAATCAGCGTAAAAAGGAAAGCCATCGGTATGGGGAGGTTTAATCGAACGGAGAAGACCAGAAAGACAAAGGCTCCGATTGCCAGTAACTCCCCATGGGCGAAATTGAGTACACTCGAAGATTTAAAGATCATCACAAAACCGAGGGCCGCAAGGGCATAGAGAAAACCCACGGAAAGACCTTGGACCAATAGTTGAAAAAAGAATTCCATAAAGAGGACCCCCCTCACTTAATAAACTGGAAGCACGAAACCCTAAACCATTCTTAATGACTTAATTACAAACGATATATTCCTCACTCTACGGTCAGGATCTTCACTTTTGTGGTAATTGTACCGACGTGACCATCTCGATAGCGAACCTTCCCTGTGACCTCTAACTCCTCTTTACCGCTGTACATGGCCTCAATCAAATTAAGGTATTGTTCGTAAACAAATTTCCGTCTGACCTTTCCTGTCCGGGTAAGCTCTTCATCATCTGCATCAAGGAGTTTATAGAGTAAAATGATCTTCTTAAGCCTCATGGGTTTAGGAAGTTGATTGTTAACCTGCCGAACCTCATTAAGGATTAACTCTTCGACCTCGGGCCGCTGGGAAAGATCCGTATAGGTCGTATAGGGAATCATCCGATCCTCGGCCCAGCTCCCCACATTTCCAAAATCGATATTGATGAACCCGGTAATATAATCCCGACCCTCACCCCAGACCACAGCCTCTTTGATGTAGGGACTGAATTTGAGTCGAGTTTCAATAAAGTCTGCAGAGATGGCGTCCCCTCCCTTGGTACGCATAATCTCTTCTTTTCGACCGATAATCAAAAGATGCCCATCGTCGTCGATATACCCAGCATCCCCCGTATGGAGCCACCCATTTTTTAAGGCCTTTTGGGTGGCCTCAGGATCCTGGTAATATCCAACAAAGCAGGAAGGGGTCTTGACCAGAACCTCCTGATCCTCCGCAATCTTGATCTCTGTCCTGGGGAGTGGTTTCCCAACGGTTTCGGGTTTCACCTCCTTATCCGGCTGAACCTGGAAGACTCCGCCTCCCTCGGTAAGACCATAAGCGTGTTTGAGGTTTAAGCCTTTTGCCCGGAAGAAACGAATCACATCAGGGCTAATGGGATGTCCACCCGTGATAGCGGCTCGAATCTGAGCACAACCCACCCGATCGAGGAGAGGCTGATAAACAATCTTTGAAAATATCTTATGGAGAATCCTTAATGTGGCGGGTACGGGTTCTTTTTTGGACTCTCGGTCAACGACCGCCCCACCGATCTTCTCCCCCAGATAGAAGAGCTTTCTCTTTATCCAACCTGAATCAGCGATCTTCACTCTGATTTTTGAAGCCAGATCTTCCCAAAATCTTGAAGAAGTGATAATCACCACAGGACCGATCTCTCGAAAATCCTCAGCCTGAGTCTCCAGGGTTTCGGGAAAGTTCATGGTCATCCCAGCCAGTGGGGAAACTCCCATCCCCCACATCTGATCGACAATCCAGGCGGTGGGAGTGATGGAAATCCAGTTATCCTCAGGTCCGATGGGAGCGGTCTCAACCCACTTTCTTGCGATTTCAGTAAAACTTCGGTGGGAAATCATGGCCAGTTTCGGGATGCCGGTCGTTCCGGAGGTCATAATCATTAGGGCCACTTCATCTGGTTTTCCCTTCCATAGCTCCTCCTCAAAAAGCTGGGGCTGCTCTTGATCCACCTTTGCACCGAGTTCCAAGAGCTCCTTAAAACTCATCAACCAGGGATTCCCCACATAGGTTCTCATCCCTGTTTGATCAATATAGATGACCTTTCGGACATGAGGGAGTTCCCCTTTGACCTCCAGAAGTTTATCCACCTGTTCTTGATCCTGTGCAACGACAAAGACGGCCTGAATACGATTGAGCATAATGGCGAGCTCTTTTGCAATAGAGGAGGTAAAGAGATTGACGGTGATAGCCCCAATAGCCTGGGCTCCCATCTCGGTGAAAAGCCACTCGGGATGATTATCGGTGATGATTCCGATATTCTCTCCTCTCTGGAGACCCAGATGTTTTAATCCGAGTGCGACCTGCTTCGTGTATCGAAGGTAATCTTCCCAGGTATAGGAGAGCCATATCCCATACATCTTCTCTCGAATCGCAATCTTTTTAGATCCAAAATTCTTTGCCTGCTGAAACAGAATCTGGGGGAGGGTATAATTCATTAACGAGAGAAGGGTCTGCTGATCTATTCGGTCTGTCTTTCTAACCTCCATCATTTATTTTGCTCCAGTATAATCCTTTTTCTTTCGAAGGATTTAAATTCTTTAAATCTTTGTGGTATCCCCTAAGTAAGCCTTGATGACCTCTGGGTGGTTCTGGATCTCCTCGGGCGGACCTTCCGCGATTTTCTCTCCAAAATTCAACACGACGATCCTCTGGGAGATGCTCATGACCACCGACATATCATGTTCGACAAGAATAATCGTCTGGCCCCAGGCAGTGTTCAATTCAAGGAGAAACCGAACCATATCCTCTTTCTCTTCCAAGGTCATCCCTGCAAAGGGCTCATCTAAGACCAAAAGTTTTGGCTCTAAAGCCAAGGCTCGACCCAATTCAACCCTCTTTCTTAACCCATAAGGAAGAGAGCCAACCAACTTTTTTCGAATGGACTGCATCTCCAAGAAATCGATTAATTCCTCAAGAACCCTTCGATGGCGAACCTCCTCCTTGACGACAGAGGGAGAGAAGATAGAGGCCTTTCCAAGCCCATAATTACAGTAAAGATGTCGGGCAAGGAGCATATTGCCAAGGACCGTGATCCCTGGGAAGAGTTCGATATTCTGGTAGGTCCTCCCTATCCCTTTCTTTGTGATCTCGTGGGGATGAAGCCCGGTGATCTCCTCGCCATTAAAAAAGATATGACCCCTTTGGGGATGATAGTAACCCGTGATACAATTCAGTAGACTTGTCTTTCCCGCCCCATTGGGACCGATAATACTGAGCAGTTCTCCAGTATGGACGGTAAGATCCACGTTGTGGAGGGCCATCACCCCGCCAAAGTTGAGATAGACCTGTTTGACCTCCAGCTCAGCCCGACGCTCCTCGGGCTGAGCGGAGGTGAAGATGCTGGGTTGTCCTCGGAATGCCTTCATCGATTCTCCTTTTAGGATTACATTTTAGGAACCTTTAATACCTTCACCTTCTCTTTCCCTGGGGTATAGAATTCTGTTACAGGTGAATAGGTAGCATCTTCATGGATCTGCACAATCCTTCCCTTGAAAGAGCCTTCATGGTTATCTTTAGTATAAGTCACATAGGGAACAAGACCACCGAAGTCCTCGTTTTGGAAGGTCTCCATCGCCTTATTAATGGTCTCTGAATTGATGGTCTTGTATAATCCCGAGGCCCTGTGGATGGCTCTCTCCTGAATCATGGCAACCACCACTCCTTCCCAGTAAGAGGTTTCAAACTTATCGACCGTTTTATATCTCGCCCACAATTTCTGAAGGAGCTCGATCCCCGGGGTCTTATCCTGTGGAAGGACTCCACAGAATTGCATAAAGACACGATCTCGAATCAATCCTTTTCCAAGTTTGAAGAAGTCGGGGTCTGTGGAAGTCCAGGTCCCAAAGAAAGGAACTTTATAATCCACCTTATCCGCTGCCTTAAGAGCCGTGATGACAGCAGCGGGAAGGATCTGCATGAAGACATATTCTGCTCCTTTACTTTTCAGTCGAAGCATCTCTGTGGTTAAATCAACCGTTGCAGGAGGAAACTCCTCAATCGTTACAATATTGATATTATTTTTAGCGGCATACTCCTTACTCGGATCATGAATGGATCTTCCATAGACATTATTATAGGTGAGTAGTCCTACTTTGGGTGCTTCTTTTCCCTTATGGATAGTCCGGATATATTCAAGTACCGCATAGGAGTCTAATACATAGCTTCCAAAAGGAAGGTACATAAAGTCAATTGGAGGTTTGAGAATCCCTTGATAGGTAGAATAATTAATCGTGGGAATCTTATATTCTTGAATAATAGGTTTTATCTGGATTCCCGTTCCCGCATCCCAAGTCGCAATCATATCCTTCTTTTCCTCACAGAACTTTTTGACAAATTTAACCCCTTCAGGAACCTTATAGGCATGATCAACGATTTCAAGATCAATCTTTCTTCCCGCAATCCCCCCTTTAACCTCATTCACATAATTGATATAATCTCGGTGTCCCTTAGCATGGTATTGGCCCCAAGTAGAGGCTGGACCTGTTAGATTAATCACCGCACCAATTTTAATAGGCTGGGCCTCAACACTGAGTCCAAAGACAAAACAAAAAAGACTTACCATCCCTGTAAAAATGATCCATTTTTTCATACCGTTTCCCTCCTTTGATCTCAAATTTTCAATTTTCCCTTCCCTCTTAAAAATCCACCTACCCACTTATTCGAAAACTTCCTTCTTTTTCTTTACTCAGAGGCGCATCCCCCTTAATCGGAATTCCCTCTGATCCTATCACCCCCTTTTTTGAAAGATTTGCGGATTTTTTCACAAGAATTTAAAGGTGAATCTATTTTACATACCAAAAATAAAAATGCAAGAAAAAAATTTCGAATCCCGTAATGCCTCACTGAAGCGGGGAAATCATTTTAAGCCCGACAGGAGTATTTCCGAAACCCATAGAACGCGGATGGATTGAATATAAATGAATCCTACGAATCGATCTATCGTTGAAATGGGTTTCTGATTAAAACCA
>CAZMWF010000116.1:0-25017 GCA_964570075.1 uncultured Syntrophaceae bacterium
CTCTATTGGGTGGACCCCCTCATGGCCTATTCCAATGAGTGGAGGCAAGCCATCGGACCATGGAATTGGACCTTTCCGAGAGATCATGGCTCTCATCCAGAATTTCGAACAGAATGGTGGTACTTTACTGGAAATCTCAACGACCTTCTAAAAAAAAGCTACGGGTTTCAGCTGACTTTCTTTCGTCAAGGTCTCTTCTCTAAAGCAAGAGATCGAAACTCTTCCTGGTCGATTCGGGATGTCTATCTTGCTCATTTCACTCTTACCGATGTGGGTCAAGGACAATTTTGGTTTTCAGAACGTGCCTCTCGAAAAGGACCAGGACTTTCCGGAGCCTCTGAAAGGGGGATGGATCTTTGGCTCCTCAACTGGAGAGGAAAAATGGAGGGACAGAAGATAAGACTTGAGGCGCGGCATCAGGAGATGGCTCTATCCCTCGACCTTTACCCTCGAAAGCCTCTCGTCTTCCATGGACTTAATGGACTTAGTCAAAAAGGTCCGGGGAAGGGACAAGCCTCTTATTACTATTCCTATACGGATCTCGAAGTAGAGGGAAGGATTAAAACCCCCCTCTCTCGAGAACCTTTTCAAGTTAATGGAATTGGATGGTTTGATCACGAATTCGGCTCAAATCAACTCGCCTCAAACCAAATAGGATGGGACTGGTTCAGCCTTCACTTCTCAGATGGTCAAGACCTGATGATCTACCTTCTTCGGAAGAAAGATGGGACGATGGAGCTCTCCTCCTCAGGGACTCTGGTGAAACGGTCTGGAGAAGGGGTTCATTTAACCCTTTCCGATATTCGCGTGGAAGTCCTCGATTACTGGAAAAGTTCTAAAAGTGGAGGGAGATATCCCAGCCGATGGAGGATTAAAGTTCCCTCCCATAAGATAGAGTTGGATGTTTCCCCTCTGGTTTCGTCTCAGGAACTTCTTACGGAAGGATCAACGGGCGTCATTTATTGGGAAGGCGCCGTTGAAGGGTCGGGTAGATCAGCCGGCCAGCCTATTACCTGCAAGGGGTATATCGAACTCACCGGTTATGCCGGAACGTTAGGAGGTCTCTTCTAAAGAGAGAAAAATCGTTTTAAGGTTATTTTAATGGCATGGGGTTACAGAGATTGGCTTCACAATCTGCGACCCTTCCACAATTAAAGCAAATGAACTGAGGATTTTTGGTTATCGCTTTGATCTCTTCAAATTTCTCCTGGCTTGCCAGAACACAAATATGTCCACTATGATCTCCTTTGCAAACCTTCTCTGCCATTGGTTTCTCTCCTTTTGTTTTTATTTAAAAATAACTTCGAAATAAGAAAAAGTCAAAGGCTTGTTTGATCAGGAATCCTGTGATATCTTTTTATGAGAATGGTTTGGGATGTCGTCGTGATTGGAGCGGGAGTAGGAGGTTTAACTGCCGCTTCCTACCTGGTAAAAGAAGGCCTCCGAGTTCTTGTTTTGGATAGAAACCCTCATATTGGCGGAACAGCATATGTGTATCACAGGCAAGGATTTACTTTTCCTATGGGACCTCTTGGATTTAGCCATCCTGATCTTGTCAAAAAAGTGTTTGATGAACTCGGAATCGGTGAAGGTCTAAACTTCTTGCGAGTCCACTATCGACTTCGAGCTTTCGGTCTCGATGGTCCTTTATCTCTCCCCTTCTCAGAGATAGCAAAGGAATTTAAAAACCAATTCCCTTCCGATGCTGAGGGAGTGGAGCGGTTTTTTAGGGATATAAAGAAATGGATCTCAAATAGAAAAGTCTATCCCGAGAACCAAAAACCAAATTCTAACCTTCCTCTTTCTGCTTCTGAATATCTTCGAAAATTAATTAAGGACTGGAGGCTCAGGCGTATACTGGGAAGTCTGGGCACGAGAGAGCCTTATAGCAATCTTCCTTTGCTGGCTGCCATGTGGAATTTAATGTGTAATGTTGGAATATGGTTTCCAGAAGAAGGAATGAAGTCTTTCTGTGGGCGATTAAAAAGAGCAATAGAACCGATTCCTAATTCAGACAGGATGATAAGATTAAATAAAGGAGTTACTAAAATACGAGTGAAACACGGAAAAGTCGAAGGAGTTACCCTTCGGGACGGAAATGAGATAGATGCCTCCTGCGTAATCTCCAATGCCGATTATAGAACCACTTTTCTTAAACTCCTCGATCCCCATACCATTCCTTCAGAATGGTTTCAAGCCATATCGAATGCACCATTGACCTCTTCTATCTTTCAAGTCTGTCTTGGAATAGACCCAACTAAAATAGATTTATCATTATTTAAAGAGGCAAGCAGAGTGATCTATCGGAGAAAATTTGATTTGGATCGGGAAGAAGAGAAAATCGATTGGACCCAACCCAGGATAGATCCTCGGGCACTCGCCTGCCAAGAAATCGAGGTAAGCCTCTGGGAAAATAGAATGGAAAAGGAAAGGAAAGCATCTATTATCCTCAGAGTTGAGGCAAACTATGATCATTTCGCTCGCTATCGATTGGGGTGGAGGAAGAGGTCTCAGGAATATCAAAACTATAAGATCCAGCTCGCTCAAGGTATCGTTCGAGAGGTGGCTCATTTAATGCCAGGGCTTGAAAATTCTATCCTCATCATGGATGTAGCGACCCCCCTCACTTTTGAGGATCAAGGAGGAAGAAGTCAAGGAGCGGTTGCAGGGTGGTCATGGAATTACGAAGATTTTCGGGATGATGAGCCAAAGGAACTCATTCTTACCCCCATTAAAGGACTTTATATGACTGGTTATCAAGCCTTCTCAGCCCTTTTTATGGGAGGAATTCCCACAGCATTAGAGAGTGGGAGGCGAGCTGCCCAAGCCCTTATCTCAGGCAAAGGTCCTACCCAAAAGATTCAGATTCCAGGAGGTCCATATGGCGAAACCTAACGTCCGATCTTTCTTGACAAACCTCAAAACTCCCATACCCTGGCCTAAAAAAGTGTGGCTCCTTGTTCGAAATAATTGGATCAAAATAAGACACGCTCACTCCTGTTGTGGCCATCCAGGTGAGCCAGGCTGTTGACAGGTCAAAGAAGAAGGTCCCCGTTGAGGGCCTAAATTTTTTAAGAAATCTCTTCATTTCCCTCTTCGTTTTAATTAAACTGCGTCTCTTTTCGGCGAAATTTGTATCGAGTTTCGTTAATCGAATCTGGATATTCGGTCGTCTTAACCATTAAAGGCCGTAGGTATCATATTCTAAAGAACTATTTCGTGCTGAGGAAATGGTATCTTCCACCAGAGGCAAACAACGTGAAATTTAGTGTCAGGTTTTGAAAATTGACAAATTCTTTGCTTCTTGCTATTTGATTATTCATGGGAAGACCAATCCGGATAGAATATCCTGACGTGTTATACGTTATACGGAAAGAGTGGTTGGGGACGTCGCTGAAATTTTGATTTTCTTTTTATGTACCCATTTCAATTACCACAAAAATCCCTCATGAGCCACAAAAAAACCAAGTTTGGTGGCCGTTATCATGGGCCAATAAGAATAGAGGAATCTGAATATGGAATAGAAATCGCAGAAAAAGAACCGTAATTCATGGATTGCGGTGGGATAAAGAAATTGAAAGGACACTAATAAAACTATTAAACGGTTATAGAATATGGCCTGACAAATTGCCTAATCGGACACCTTAAAAGGCCTGATGTCGGTTAGCTTAATCGTTAGGCAGCCAATCCTTTGACTGATGGAAAGATAATATGGTATGGCTATTTGAAACCCAGATCATAAAAGACTACAAGCGATATAGGAAAGCAGGACGTAATCTGAATCACAAAATCATTAAGGCTTATCTCAACGAAACAATTTTGGGAAAAGCGGCAACCATGTTGAGATTGGGTCAGAAGGGTCGATTGATTTTGGACAGCGAAGACGACCTTAGCGTTCTGATGGATTTTGCATTGTATGAGATTTCTCACGAAGATGGGAAAAATTCCGTGGAACACTACGCAGAAGAGAAAGGCGGTGTCAACGCTGTCGAAAGAGAACTGTTGGCGGCTATGGTCAGGGCAGAAACGGGGCTTTTCAAAGTGAAGCGAGTTTTGAGAGACGAGGGGCAGATCTTGTTAGAGAATTTAGTGAGCCCGGAAGCGGCGGTGATTTTGACAGACATCAATTTCAGCCAGACCATGATAGAAGATCTTATTGTTTTTTTCCGTCCAATCTGTTTAGCAAAATTTACCATGACCTCTGGAATTGCTTTTGTTTTTCCTACCACGTTAGCACAGGAATTGGTAAGCCATTGGAAGAGACTTGATGTAAAAAGTGGCGCAGAAAGATACGCTTGGTTTTTCAGGAAAAGCAAACAGAGCGGCTTGGAGACGGTGTATGTATAGATCGTTTTGAAATATGGATTTAAGTTTTTTTGAGGTTCTCTATCCCCGGCACTTTGTAGAGGCATAGATGATTTTACCTATCCTAAAAATTCAGTGATTTAAGGAGAATTTAAAAAGGTTGAGTGATGCGATCTGTATGAGAAAAGGGGAAGATATGGGGTACAAATCAATATTGGCTATCTTTCAAAAAGATTCCAAATTATCCGGGTATGCCTTATTTGAAGGATTCTATTCCTAATGAACCTCCTTGTTTAAGCAGCATTTCTTATACTTTTTCCCACTTCCACAGGGACATGGATCGTTTCTACCAATTTTTTTGGACTTCACGACTTGTTCTGTTCTTGAGGGAGGAGGGGCAGTTAATCTTAGATATTCCTCTTCAGATGCCATTACCCTCTCCTCCATTCCCTGCCACCTGTAGAAATCAATTAACCGCTCAAGAGCTCCTGCTTTGTCATACTTATTATCTCCAGCCATCTCATAGCCTCTTAAGAAAAATTCCTCCGCCTTTTTATCCCCGAGGCTATAATAGGCATCTCCTGCGTTGATCACTACCCAGACATCATCGGGAAATCGCTTCAGATTTTCTTCTATCTGTTTGATTGCTTCTTCTCTTCTTCCAGCCTCAGCCAGGATACATCCCATATCTCGATAAAAATTCTCTGGCTGTCTCGAAATCTCTGCAAACCATCTTCCAATGTTTATCGCTTCGTCAACCAGACCGTATCGAGCGAATTCATAGGGCATTTGAAGCAAAAACCCTTCAATATCGTAATAGGCATCTGCGTTGATCTCGTTGTAGAATTCAGGGTCGTAGCTTCCATCTTCTTTGAGACAAAAATGGTAGAATTTTTCTATACCCCTATAAACTTTCAGAAGGGTATCCTTATTATGGGTATGAATATCTTCATAATATGAAATAACATCACAAATTGAGTCCTGGACAACCTCAGCGCATTTCACATTGCTGAGATTTCTTTTCCATAATTCAAGACAAGCTTCATATAGAAAATCCTCTGCTCTCCCCTTTATTTTGTAAAGGGAAGCCCACTCATCAGATAACATTGAAGGTGACCCTGCTTTTAAGGCAGCCTTCTTGAAATCTTCAAAGTTGGTCGGTACTCCAATTGCCTGAAGTTCATCAAGTATTTCCTTGTCATTCATGCGTTTTACATCATTGAGAAACATATTCCCTCCCCCAAGCCTCATGTAGGATTTGATATCGTAATAAAAGATGATGTGGTCTTATTCTTCATTCTTTCCCATGGTTTTTATAATGATTTTCACTCTTAAGGCTTCTTCGGAACCGATCAAAGAGCCAGTCCAAGAAAAACTTTGAGAATTCTCGGTCGTCTGTGATCTGTTTATAAAACTTGAAGTTCGTATCAACCATATCTTGTAAGCGATCGGTTACCACATGATCAAAGGTCAGACTGGTATTCTCTAACGTGTTGACCCGCACACTGGCTACGAGGGCTGGGTCGCCAGCAAGCCTCTCCTCAAGCTGTTGGATAAAGACTCTGTCCTCTTCAGTGAAGTCTGTCCCAAATCGTTCATTGAGCTCCCGGATGATCTGAGAGAGGGGTTCCATCTGATCTGGAACAAGCTCTCCTTTTGCTCCAATGAGCTCGAGCTCCGCTTAAAAGTATCACGAATCAAATCCGCCACACCCCAGATGAAGCTGACGATTTCACTATGGTTCATTTAGATCATACTCACCTTTCTACATGCCATGCTGGCTGAAGTCTTTTCGAAAAGCGATCCATCCTTTTTTCGAAGGAAGACCGTTCTCCCGTTGTGATTGCCTGTTTAACCTTTTCTCTTGATGCCTCTCTATCAGAAATATTATCAAGAGTATGTCGAGAAAATTTTATAGGCTTCTTATTGGTTATTGATGAGGTCTTTTTAAAAAAAGTTTATCAGATTGGTAGAAAAAATCAACTGTATGTATAAGTCAAGGAATTTTGCGAGAATACTTCTTGTTCAATGAAATGGTTAACGGGTGTTTTATTCTGTAATCCTTATAACATGAAAGCGACTAAACTCCCATAAGGCTGTCCCCTTCTCTGTGTCGCTAATACTGCGAACCGCTGCGAAGAAAAGAGAACTCTTAAAAACTTTTTCAACATGGCCGCTTTATTCGTTTGTGGGATGTTCAGAAATTTTTGCCGATTGATCATCACGAGGGGACAATGCTCTGCAAGGCTTGATGGATATCCGGATAACGGAAGACAAACCCGTTCTCCAGCAATTTTTTTGGAATCACCCTCTGTCCTTCCAGGATGACCGATCCAAATTCTCCCAGAATAAGTTTGACCATAAACCCTGGAGTGGGCATGAAGGAGGGTCTGTGAAGGACTTTTCCGAGGGCTCTGGCGAGATCTTTATTTCTTACCGGATTGGGGGAGCAGAGGTTGACCGGACCCGAAATCTCTGGATGGCTCAAAAGAAAGACGAAGGCCTCGGCCAGATCCTTGATATGAATCCAGGAAAACCACTGTTTCCCGCTCCCGATTGGTCCTCCGAGATATTTTTTAAAGAGAGGGATCATCTGACCGAGGACTCCCCCTTTTTCTCCAAGCACGATTCCAAAGCGAGTGATGACCACCCGTGCTCCTTTATCCTTTGCTTTCAAAGCCTCCCCCTCCCATTCCATGGCAATACGGGCTAAAAAATCACTCCCGGGAGGAGATTCCTCGGTCAGCTCTTCGTCCCCACAAAAACCATAATAACCGACTGCAGAGGTACTGAATAGGGCAAAGGGTCTTTCAGGAGAAGTGGAAATCCCTTCGACAATGTTTCGAGTCGTGTTTACCCTGCTCTCCCGGATCGCCTTCTTGTGTTCTTCTGTCCACTTGCTGAAGATGGAGGCCCCTGCGAGATTGATGACGACGTCGTGGTTTCGAATCGACTCCTGCCAGGGGCCTTTCTTAGTCGGATCCCCTTCTAAATATGAGATTCCAGATGAGGCTCCTTTCTCCCTTTTTAAAGAACGGGTCAGGATGGTGACCTCATAGCCTTCCTGAGTCAACCGAGAGCTGAGTTGTTTCCCGACAAACCCAGTTCCTCCTGTTATCAAGATCTTCATGTTTTATCCCCGATCAAAGGCAAAACCTTATCGATATGAAAATAGACAAGGTATCTCATCCCTTCCTTATAAACCGGACAGCTCTCTTTTCGTCGAATCTGATCGATGAGCTCTGGATCTTTCTCCTCTCTAATTTTGCTCAAATAGAGTCTTTTACCTACATAGCCTTTCTTTTCTTCCATAAACAGATAAGCGGCATAGGGATTGGATTGAAGGTTCTTATGCATCAACCGATCTGCCATAATAAAGGCTACGGTTTTTTCATCCACAAAGTGGGGTCTCGCATAGACCGCGATCCCAACCTTCCCTTTTGAATCACACGTGGCTATCACTCCCCTTCCTTTGGCTTTTTCAAAATACTCGCTCAGTTTCATCTTTACCTCCTTTAAATTTAATGAATCCATTATAACAACTCATCTGCAGTATTTCCAATAAAATTCTTATTATGAGATCTTTTTAACCTTTCGGACATATTCATCGGCGTCAAATTTCCTTTTAAGACCCCGATCATTCATATACCGCACCGTTCCAAAAATAGGTCTTTCAGGCCAGGGTCGATCATGTTTCCCGAAACACCACGCCACTCCTGCAAATCCATTCGGATCCCTTCCATCCAGTTCATATTTATTGTTCAGGGATAAGGCGATCCGATACGCCTCCTCTGGCTTTTTTGTCCACTCCAGAATCTTCTTTCCCCAATACATCCTCATATACCCATGCATCTTCCCTGTGATCCGCATCTCCTTCTGAGCCGCATTCCAGTATGGGTCATGGGTTTCTCCATGTTCCAGCTCCTCCATCGAATAGAGATAAGGTCGTCTATCTCTTTGATGGTCTTTGAGTGTTTTTTGCGCCCATTGAGGGAGCCCTTCAAAAGAATCATAGTGATCGTTATAAAACACAAAATTTAGACTTAGCTCCCTTCGAACCATTAATTCTTCAAGGAAAGCCTCGACCCCAGAGCTTTCCGTCTGTTTCACTTTCAAGGCGATGTAAAGAGGAGAAATCTGGCCAAAATGGAGGTAGGGACTCATATGAGAGAGGCCATTTTGGGTTGGATCATTTCGCATCTCGCTGTATCGATCTAACTTTTCTTGAATAAATACTTCAAGGTTACGTAAAGCCTCCTGGGCTCCTCCACGAAAAGAATGAACTCTTTTCACACTTCGATCAATGTGAAGCTTTGAAAGAGCCTTTTCCGTATCCTCAATCTCAAAGGTGTTAAAATCCATGGAAAGAGAGGAAACCAAGGGCTCCCTTTCTTCTAAGGGAGCAAGAAAGCGAGAAAGTTTCCTTAGGATCTTTGGCCGGATCGTGGCTGCGCTATATTCTTCTTTCGAGGAGACCTCTTCGATAGGAACAATGGCATCACTTTCCACCTGAATCAACGGGCAGTCCAACCTCGTGGCTGCGAACTTTCGCCATTGCCTCTGAATCCGGAGGTATCCCCGATCAACGATCACGAGAGAGGCTCTCTTTGCTATCTTAAGGACACCCCGTTCAGGGGATTGATGAAGAATGACCATCTGGATTCCTCTCTCTCGTAGATCCTGTCTTACCTCCCTAAGCCCTTCGAGCATAAATGCATAATGTCTCTCATTGGCTTCTGGAAAATGGTCGGTAATACCAAAGAATACAATGAGAGGCTTCCTCAACTCATTGGCTTTGAGGATGGCATACTCAAGGGCATGATTATATGAAGCCCTTTGGGAGGCTTGCATCCAATAAAGGACGTAGGTTCCTTTCTTTACCTCCTTTTGATTGAGTTTTTTAATCCTTTCTTTTTGGATCATTGGGCTTATCGATTTAAAAACCAGATCGAAAGATTTAGAATGGCGGCAAAACTCACCCACCCGAAATAGGGCCATAGAAGGATGGACCCTATGGTAGAGATGCGAGAAAAAGTCTTAAGAGTAAGAAGAATGGCCAACCAAAGTAGGACAATCTCAATGAATCCTAATAGAGGAGAGCGAAGTCCAAAAAAGAGAATAGACCATGAGGCATTCAAAATGAGTTGAATAAAGAAAAGGGTTAAAGCCCGCTTAACCTGAGGAAACTCTCCCTCCCTTCTCCAGACCAAAAACAAGGAGATTCCCATCAGAAAATAGAGGCTTATCCAGACAGGAGCAAAAAGCCAATTAGGTGGACTGAAGGTTGGCTTGTTCAATGTCCGATACCAGGTTGCAATGGCCGGTCTTGTAAAAAGAGAACCCACCCCTCCTGCCAATTGACAGAGGATCAGACTGAGTGGTAGCTTCCACCAATCCTCTCTTTTGATCCTTCCTTTTAAAAAGTTCATGGACACTCCTTTTTATTGGGAAGAAATTAAATCTAAGAGTTGTTTAAGAATTCGTGCCGTCGCTCCCCAAATAGTATGGTTCTGATATTGATAGGCATAGACCCATTCCGCTCGTCCCATTCGAATAATCTCTCGTTCCCTGAACGAATCCTCCTTGAGTAGCGCCGAAAGGGGGACCTCGATCAATTCATCAATTTCAATCTGACTGACCTGAAAGGGATAGGGATAGGGGAGGATGCCTACGATCGGAGTGACAATAAACTCGGTGACGGTGACGATATCATCCAATAATCCGATGATCTCTACATCCTTTTCTTTTAAACCAATCTCTTCGCGGGCTTCTCTAAGGGCGGTATGGATCAGTTCTCGATCATCTTCATCCACCATTCCTCCAGGAAAAGAAATCTCTCCCTTGTGGTGTTTGACCTGATCCGATCTCTTTGTAAAGAGGAGGTGGCACTCGCCCTCCTTTTGATATAAAGGGACGAGAACAGCGGCGTGAGAGAAAGGAGGATGGTCAATGATCTTTCTCTCTCTCGAAGAGAGCTTCTTTCTAAGCTCATCAATAAACTCTTTCTTGCAACTCTTCGTCATCCCCTCGTTCCCTTCCTTCATTTCCCCATCTCCTTTTAAAATGCTTCAAGCTTGATGGATCTTCCAACTCCTTCCTCATCCTTTCTCTCAATTCCTCGAGTTTCTTGGCTCTTTCAGGATAGGTAATGGAAAGAAAAGCTCTATGAATTATATTAAAAAATTATTGGCCCATTCACAAGAGAAGAATGACCCGATGAGGAATGCTTCAAATAGGAGGGATCCTTTTTTATTTTACAATGAGCTTTATAAAGAGATGGGTTTTATGGTAGGATAAAAATAGAGTGGATTCTATTTTAAAGGAGTTTTCTAATGGTCAGTGGAATAGAGAGATGGAAAAAAACCTATCCTGAAAAGTTCATCCCTGAGGATCAAATTTTTCGTCATATCCATAGAGGGGATCGAATCTTCATTGGGACGGGATGTGGTGAACCTCAACATCTCGTTCGGGCCTTGACTCAGTATGTTCAAACCCATCCTACTTCTTTCTTCGATGCGGAAGTCTTACAGGTCTGGACCTTAGGGGTTGCGCCTTATGCGGATGAGAAATTTAAAAATTATTTCCGTCACAATTCATTTTTTATCGCTCGCAATACAAGAGAAGCGATCAACAAAGGTTTGGCTGATTATACCCCTGTCTTTCTTTCTCACGTACCCTACCTCTTCTCTCGGGGGATCATCCCCATCGATTGTGCCCTCATCCAGACCTCTCCTCCGGACGACCATGGGTTTATGAGTTTGGGAGTAAGCGTGGATATCGTCAAGGCTGCCGCTGAAAAGGCTTCCCGTGTGATGGCTCAAGTTAATTCCTTTATGCCAAGGGTGCATGGGGATGGGTTTATTCATATCGAAGATGTGGATTTTATCGTTCCCTATGATGAGCCCATTCTGGAATATGTATCAGAGGCCGATACAGAAATTGCCCAACAAATCGGCAAGTACGTGTCCCGTCTTATTCGGGATGGAGATACGATTCAGGTGGGGTACGGAAGTATCCCCAATGCGATCCTTACCAATCTCCATCATAAAAATCATTTAGGAGTCCATTCCGAACTCCTCACAGATGGGATGGTCGACCTCATGAAGAGGCGAGTCATTGACAATTCTCAAAAGACGATCAACCGAGGAAAGACCGTGGCTTCCTTTTGTATGGGAAGGAAAGAGACCTACGAGTACATTCACGATAACCCGATGATCGAATTCAGAACCATTGATTATACCAACCACCCTCTCATCATTGCTCAACATGAGAATATGACCGCGATCAATTCGGCTCTTGAGATTGACCTCACCGGACAGGCCACAGCCGAATCGATCGGAAAATTATTCTATAGTGGAATTGGAGGACAGGCCGACTTTATGAGGGGGGCCGTGCTTGCTCGAAATGGGAAGACGATTCTGGCCCTCCCTTCCACTGCAGAAAACGGAAAGGTCTCTCGAATTGTCCCTTTTCTTAAGGAAGGGGCAGGGGTGACCCTTCATCGGGGAGATGTTCATTATGTGGTCACCGAATATGGAATTGCCTATCTTAAAGGGAAGAATATTCGAGAACGGGCGATGGCCCTGATCTCAGTCGCCCATCCAGATTTTAGACCCTGGCTGATTGAAGAGGCTAAGAGATGGAAGCTCATTTTCAAGGATCAGGCTTTCATCCCCGGAAAAAAAGGAGAATACCCAGAGCATCTTGAAACTTACCGAACGACTCGATCGGGTTTAGAAATTCTTTTGAGGCCAGTGAAACTGAATGATGAGCCCCTCCTCAAAGAATTCTTTTATTCCCTTTCTGAGAACACTCTCTATCGAAGATTCCTCTCCGTTAGAAAGGATATGCCTCATGAGAGGCTTCAACCTTTCGTGGTGATTGACTATACTAAACAGATGGTTCTCTTGGCCGTGATCAAGAAGGAAGAAAGAGAAGAAGTGGTGGGAGTGGGACAGTATGATATGGATGAGAGCACTTATACAGCGGAGGTCGGTTTTGCCGTGAAAGATGACTACCAGAATAAAGGGATTGGAACGGAACTCCTTTCCTATCTCACCTTGATTGCAAAACGGGAAGGGCTTTTGGGATTTTATGCGGAAGTCCTTGTGGAAAACAGAGCCATGCTTCATCTATTCGAAAAGATGGGTTTTGATATCGAAAAGAGGAGGGAGGAGGGAATTTACGAATTAAAGATAGGATTTAAATAATTTGGTTCAAGATGAGACGTTTAAAAAGGAGGAGAGATGGACGAAAGGCTAAAGGAGGCGTTCTACAAGGTATATGAAGGGGAAGCAAAGGCGGCCCTCCGATTAAAAATATTTTCGAAAAAGGCAGAAGAAGAGGGGCTCCCTCAAATCGCCAAACTTTTTCGAGTCATTGCTTTCAGTGAAGAGATTCACGGAGAAAGGGCCCTTCGAATGCTCAGAGAAATTAAGGACACAGAAAGCAACCTCAAAGAGAGCTTTCAATCTGAAACCCATATCGCAGGGGTGGCCTATGAGAAGTTCCTTGAAATGGCGGAGAACTTAGGAGATCAAATGGCCTCCACCATTCTCTCCCAATCGCGGGATGTGGAGGATGGACATGCTAAGCTCTATAAATATGCCATCAATCATCTCATCGGAGAACGAGAGACCACCTATTATGTGTGTCAGATCTGTGGGTATGTGTCAGATGGCATTCTACCGGAGCACTGTCCGATTTGTTCGGCTTCCAAAGAGGAATTTTTAGAGTTTGGATAAGGATGAAAGATCGATAGATCTGGTCCGGGAAGGGATTGACCGGATCGGTTTTTATGAGGTCTTAACCATCATGGGGCTTTCCAAGAGGATGGCATTGGGATAGAAAAGAGCTCTGAAATCGCTCAAAGAGGGAAGTCGGTTTGACTCAGTAGGACTACTGCCTCTCACCCGCAAGCTGAATGACTACTGTTGGGTCGGTAAGCGTAGAGGTATCACCCAATTCCTCAAGTCTTCCTTCGGCGATTTTTCTGAGAATCCTTCTCATGATCTTCCCGCTGCGGGTTTTAGGAAGGGCATCCGCAAATTGGAGCTTATCGGGGGTGGCGATGGGACCAATCACTTTTCTGACGTGAGCGAGCAACTCCTTTCTTAACTCCTCGGTTCCCTTCAAACCGCTCTTTAGGGTAACAAAGGCATAGATTCCCTGCCCCTTGACTTCGTGAGGAATTCCAATCACCGCGGCTTCGGCTACAGAAGGATGAGACACCAAGGCACTCTCCACCTCAGCCGTTCCGATTCGGTGACCGGAGACATTGATCACATCATCGATTCTTCCCATCAACCAGAAATAACCGTCTTTATCCTTTTTAGCCCCATCCCCTGTGAAATAGTGACCTGGAAAGATGGAAAAATAGGTCTCCTTAAACCTCTTCTTTTCGGGATCATTCCAGAATCCTCTTAGCATTCCAGGCCAGGGCCGGGAGATCACCAGGGAACCTCCTTCATCCATGTCACATTCCGTGCCATCTTCCCGTAAAATCTTGGGTAGAATTCCAGGAAAAGGAAACGTGGCTGAGCCAGGTTTAAGAGGAGTGATGGGAAGGGGACTAATTAAGAACCCCCCTGTTTCTGTCTGCCACCAGGTATCCATGATAGGGCAGCGTTCCTGACCGACATATTTATAGTACCATTTCCAAGCCTCAGGATTGATCGGTTCACCGACCGAACCAAGGATTCGGAGGCTCGAGATTCCCCTTTTCTTTACCCATTCTTCGCCTTCCCTCATCAAGGCACGGATCGCCGTAGGGGCAGTATAAAAAACAGTCACTTTATATCTTTCTACAATCTCCCAAAAACGATCGGGTTTTGGATAGGTAGGGACCCCTTCAAACATCAAAGTCGTGGCGCCGAGAGACAGAGGGCCATAAACCACGTAACTATGTCCTGTGACCCATCCAATATCGGCTGTGCAGAAAAAGACGTCTTCGTCCTTAAGGTCAAACACCCATTTCAGCGTCTGATAGACAAAGAGAAGGTATCCTCCCGTGGTATGAATCACCCCTTTCGGTTTCCCGGTACTCCCACTCGTATAGAGGATGAAGAGGATGTCCTCTGAATCCATCATGGCCGGTTCACAGTGAAGTCGAATGTCTTCTTTAGCCATCTCTTCGTGCCACCATACATCTCTTTCTCTATCCAATTTCACATCGATTCCCAAACGCCTTACCACAATGACCTTTTCTACCCCGGGACAATCCTTTAAGGCTTCATCGGCGTTCAGTTTATTCTGGACGATTCGGCCGCCCCGATAATACCCATCTGCAGTAACAAGAATTTTGGAACCACAGTCATTGATCCTCTCCCGAAGGGCTTCGGAGCTAAATCCTCCAAACACCACACTGTGAATCGCCCCGATTCTTGCACAGGCGAGCATAGCGATGGGAAGTTCAGGGATCATCGGTAAATAGATGGAGACCCGGTCTCCTTTCTTGACACCAAATTTCTTTAAAACATTGGCAAACTTGTTGACATGATAGTGGAGCTGTTGATAGGTAAAGATTCGGTTTTCTTCGAGGGGCTCTCCCTGCCAAATCAAAGCGACTTTATTACTTCTCCAGCTATTCAGATGACGATCCAGACAATTGTAACTCACATTCAATTTTCCATTGATAAACCACTTCACCTCCGGTTTTTCAAAATCATACTCCAAGACCTTATCCCAACGTTTATACCAATTCAGTTGGTCTGCGAGTTCCTCCCAGAATCCTTCTGGATCCTCGATGGATCTTTTATAGATTCTCCAATACTCGTCCATACTTCGAATATAAGCCTTCATCCTAATCGATTCAGGAGGCAAAAACACCTGATCTTCAATCGGTGTAGGGATCATCTCTTTATTTCCCATCTTTTCAAAACCTCCTATCCAATTTTGTGTTAACGTTAACCTTTTTAAAAAAATTGTTCAATATCCGGATGAGAAAACTATAGGCCTATGAATATCAATGAGACAATTTATTAAGGGTTGATAGGAAGGCTTATGGTAAAGGTTGTCCCTTTTCCCTCTTCACTCTCTACTTTAATCTCCCCGCCGTGGTCTTTGACAATTCCGTAACACACAGAAAGACCCAACCCCACTCCTTTGACCTTCTGTTTGGTGGTAAAGAAGGCTTCGAAGATCTTACTCTTATTCTCTTCTGGTATTCCCACACCTGTATCTCGAATATGGATCAGGACTCTATCCTTATCCCTCCCGGTGGCAATCATCAATGTTCCACCCTTTGGCATCGCCTCTTTAGCATTTTTTATCATATTGAGCATGACCTGTCTCATCTGGTTGGTCGATGCCATGATCTCTGGTATCTTAGGATCAAGGTAGGTCTTGATCTTGATATTGGCCTCCTGCATCTGTTTATCCACGATCAGTAAAATTCCTTCGATTAACTCATTCAAATTGACCGGCCGGCGTTGCTCCTCTTCAGGCTTTGAGAAACTGAGCATATTGCGAAGCATCTCTGCAAGTCGGTGAGTTTCAGAGAGCGACAGTTCCAGGATCCTTCGTCTTTTACTTTCCGGGGGGATCTCCGTTTTTAGGAGTTCCAGGGTATTCATGATCCCATAGATAGGGTTATTCAATTCATGGGCAATCTGGGAGGTTAATCTTCCCATGGCAGCCAGTTTCTCCGATTGAAGGAGGGCCTGCTGAATCTCCCGGATCTCCTGTTCCATCTTGATCCGTGGTCTCAGGTCCGTAAAAATCCCCACGCTGGCGATTTCTTTCCCTGCTGCATCGTAGATCAGGGAAGCGGAGAGTTGGATGGGGATTTCTTCTCCGAATCGGTTGACGACATTGAATTGGGTGGGAAGGAGCTTGCCCACCCCTCCAAATTCAGGACTCCGGAGTCTCCTCATCACTTCCTTGGCAATCCCGGGAGGATAGATCTGGGTAATATGAATCTTTCCAATAACCTCCTCAGCCTTATATCCCGTGAGGATCTCGGCCCCTTTATTAAAGATGATGATATTCCCTTTCATATCGGCTGCGATGATCCCATCAACGGAACTTTCGATAAGGTTCATTAAGAATTCGTTGGCCTCCCTTAACTCTCTCTCCATCCTCTTTCTCTGGGAAATATCAATATTGAGTCCTTCGTAGCCAATGATTTCTCCCTTTTCATCCTTCTTCGCATGAGCGGTCAATAGAACCGTGATTCTTTCCCCATTCTTTTTCTTAAATTCGACCTCCAGATCCTTAACAAATCCTTGTTTCTCGATCAGATCCTGAAATTTCTTTCGATCCTCTTTATTGACATACAGGTCTTTAGGAATATCGATCTTTAAAAACTCCTCCTTGCTCTCATATCCAGCCATCTCCACTAAGGCCTGATTGCAGTCCAAGAACCGGCCCTCTCGGGTGCTGATAAAGAGACCATGCTGGACTCTCTCGAAAAGGTTTCGATACTTTTCTTCCGACTCTCTCAATTCTCTTTCGAATCGCTTTCGCTCGGTGATGTCTCGAAGATAGGCATAGGTCTTAATCCTTCCCTCTTCGGATCGGGTTGGAGCGATGCAGATTTCGGTCTCCTTTAATTGGCCATGAAAATTCTGGATGGCTATCTCTGTGCAGACCTTCTGACCCAATCCTTCCCCTCGAATCACCATCTCTTCAAGAAATTCCTCGTCTTTTTTCCCAATTAGAGAGAAAAACTCTTTGCCTAAAATTTCTTCTTTTGGGAGTCCCAGAATATTGGCTGCCTTCTGGTTAGCAAACTCAATTCTTGAGTCCTCATCGAAGACAAGGATCCCATCCTCCCCCATCTCAGCGATTTTCTCGAATCGTTTGTTCGCCTCCCGCAGTTGTCTCTCCATTCTCTTTCGCTCGGTCAGATCCCGAAGATAGGCATACGTGGTCACTCCCCCCTCGTCTGTTTTTGAAACGGTGATACAGACCTCTGCCTCCCGCGCCTCTCCCCTTCCTGTGATCACCATCATCTCCGTACAGACCCGTTTGCTTTCATCCACCCCTACTTCAGAATGCATCTGTTTTAAATACTCAATATCTCGATCGTTGAGAAGTGTCCTGAAGTCCATTCCTAATAATTTCTCTTTAGGATAACCCGTCAATTCAGAGGCCAAGGTATTGGCAAACTCGATCCGATAGTTCTCATCAAACACAATAATGCCATCATCCCCCATCTCGATGATCTTCTCAAAACGTTTGATCTTCTCCTGGAGGGATTTCTCAAATCCTTTGCTCTCATCGGTTTCTCTTTCTTCCATCGCGAGATCACCCTCTTTCTTTTATCCTCTGAGGGAAAGGGATCCCTCTTTATCCTCCAGAGAGGATAGGCATGAGAATGACAGATTGACCAGGAGAGACAAGGGTATCCAAATCTCCAGGCTTCCCATCGATCAAAATGATGAGATTCTTCTCTGGGAAGGAGGGAGGTAAAATTTCTCTCAATGGCTTTGGGGATTCTATGAACACTTCCTTTTTTCGAGTTCCTACAAGGTCGGTAAGATAACCCAAGAATTTCATCTCGACCATTTAGATGGAAATCTCCTTGGTTACCTCCGAAAGGCCCAAACGATGGAGCGTTTCTTTTGAAGGCATTCCATTCTGATCCCATCCTCGAATTTCATAGTACCAGGAGAGCATCTGATCATACTTTTCTTTATCCACCTTAATGCCTTTCAATTTTCCTTGAGAAGGAGCCTCTTCAAACCATCGCGGAGGAGGATAATCCCAGGCTCGACCAAAGGATGAAATCTCTCTTTTCCAGAAGGCACGAATGAGGGTATAGATTCGGTCTCCAATCTGGTAAAGCTCTTCCCAGTCTCTCTTATGGCCCGTAATGGCCTCAAGAAATTTTGGATACCAATCCAATCCAAAATTTACCTCCACCCATGGGAGTCGGCAGACCGAGGCCGATTCAAAGAAGCCTCCTCGGATTCGCTGAAATTCGACTATTTTTTCGACCTTCTCCTTACTATAAGAGAAACGATCGGTGGAGACTTCCCAGGCAATGACCCAGGCATCTTTGTGACTTGCTCCAATGGGAGAGGTGCCGTAAGAGAGGGCCATCCCTGGGCAGCCGTGACAGTTGTAGGCCGAAATCTCTAACCCCTTCACATGCATGGCCCATCGATGAGAATCCTTTCCCAGTTTTTCCGAAGCCGATTTGACTCCCTCGGTGACCAATGCTCCTATTCCTTCTCCCCTTCCAATCTCTTGGATGAGCCTCTGGGCCCGGTCGAAATCTCCCCATCCAATTTTCTCCGGGATCAATCCTTTTTCAGAGGCCTCCATGAGAAAGCCCATGCAACTGCCAAGGGAAATGGTATCCAATCCCCATTCATCGGCCATTCGGTTTAATAGGGCCACCTCGGCAAGTGTTTTCATCCCGAGATTGGGTCCAAGCATTCCCACATTTTCATAGTCCAGTTCAGCCCTTTCACCCTTTATGTCCTTAACGATATGACCACATTGCATATTACACATCGGACAGCCCTTTCGATCCACCGCCATCCTCTCAAGGACATATCCATCCATCTCTTTTGAGAACTCAAAAACCCCTTCTCTAAAATTATAGGTCGGGAGACACTGGTTCTCATTGCACCATTCGAAGACCTGCATCGTCCCCTGTCTCATCCAGAAGGGATAGGCCTCTTTCCCTTTAATCTCTTCGTAGGCCTTTTTCGCATACTCCTTCAGTTTTTCATCATCGAAGTTGGAAATCGTTCCGGTCCCCCGAATGACGATGGCCTTAAGATTCTTGGATCCCATCACGGCCCCCATTCCAGGGCGGCCACCGGCTCGTCCTCTTTGAGAAAGGACGGTAGAAAAACGAATCAAATTCTCTCCCGAAGGACCGATCAAAAGAATCCCGGAGTTCTTTCCATGTCTCTTCTCAAGGAGATCCTGGGATTCGAATGTATTCTTCCCCCATAATTCAGAAGCGTCTAAAATTTTTACTTTTTCATCTTCGATGAGGAGATAGCAGGGGTTTTCTGATTTTCCTTCAACGATCAATCCATCGTAGCCCGCCTTTCGTAAATGGACCGAAGCCATCGTCCCTATATTCCCGTCTCCATAGCCCCCTGTTAAAGGACTCTTTGAGGCCACTACCATCTTCCCTGAACTGGGAAGAAGTTGCCCACTCAGAGGTCCAGTAGAAAAGACAATCTTATTTTTCTCTGAAAGAGGATCGACTCTTTTGACTTCGTCCCACAAGAGTTTTACAGCGAATCCTCGACCTCCCAAAAAGTCTCTTTGCATCGACTCCGAAATTTCTTCCTTAGAAATCTTTCCATCTGAAAGATTCACCCTTAATAATTTTCCGTTATATCCTTTCATTGTCTGACCTCCCTCATTTCGATTCGCTCCCCTCTCCCCTCTCTGATCGCCTTTTCATAGGCATAGTGGGCCACGACCACATCCTCCATAGCAAATCCAACGGACTTAAAAAGGGTAATCTCCTCTCGGGATTCTCTTCCCCTCTTCTTTCCTGTCACCAGATCCCCGAGATCCCCATAGATGGAGTCCCTTCTTAATTTTCCTTCAGCCATTGGGATAAGAAGATCACCTGCCTCCCTGAGACAACCCTCAAAGGTATCGACGATAATTTTGGAACGTAAAATGGTTTCATCATCGGTCTCTCTCATATTCGGGCGAAAGGCGCCGATCGCATTCAAATGGGTTCCAGCTTTAAGATCTCGACCTGAAAAGACAGGGGAACTGGAGGTAGTGGAGGTGATTAGAATATCGCTTTGCCTTACTACCTCGGAGGGATTAGAGGCAGGATGGGTCTTAACAAAGGGGGATATCTTCTTGCGGAACTCTTTGAGTCTTTCTGGTTCGATATCATAAGCCCAGACCTCTTCGATAGATCTTACCGCCTGAATGGCTCGAACCTGGAAGAAGGCCTGATATCCTGTTCCGATGACCCCCAAGGTTTTTGCATCCTCTCTTGCCAAATATCGTGTGGCAAGCCCGGAGGCTCCTCCGGTTCGAAGGCCCGTAAGGGTAGCCCCTTCAAGGAGGGCAAGGAGCTCTCCGGTAGAAGGGTCGTTTAACAAATAGGTGGCATAAATAGTGGGTTTCCCGATGGAGAGGTTTTTAGGAAAGACGGAGACAATCTTTGTCCCACCCTGTTTCAAGCCCGGAAGATAGGCAGGCATGAAGAGAAATTCTCCTTCCCATTCTCTGATCTCGAGACGAAACCTCACCGGAACGACGGATCGCCCTTCTTTCATTTCTCGAAAGCCCTTCTCTAAGGCCTCGATGACTTCCTCCATCGTCAGCAATTCTTCTAAATCCTTTTTATTCAAAACAAGCATCTCTCTCCAACCCCATCTCCCGGCCTTCGTCCTTCCTCTAAATCACTTCTTCCTCCAGAACTTTCCTCCCTTCAAGGATTCGTTCATAGCCCAAAGGGCTTACATCCACGGTCTCGTATCTTCCCAGACGAATCAGTTCTGAAAGGGCCTTCCCCACTGCAGGGGCCTGTTGAAATCCATGACCGCTGAAACCCACAGCCATGAAGAATCCTGAAACCTCTGGATGCCTTCCGATGATCCCATTGAAGTCCCATTGATTCACTTCGTAGAGTCCTGCCCAGCCACGGATCAGTTTTAACTCGTTCAAGAGGGGAATGCGATGGGCGAGAGAAGACCATATCTCCTCTTGAAAATACTGCCGATCCCACGAAAAATTGAAACCCACCGGTTCTTCTTTTCTGGATTTTCCGGTAAGGATCTGTCGTCCTGTTTCGTGAAGGAAATAGACTCCTGAAGGATCGATGGTCAGAGGAAGATCATACTCAAAAAGCCTTGGAGGTCGAACCAGGTAAACCATCCTCCGTACAGGAACGACTGGAATCTCCACACCGGCCATCTTTCCCACCTCACCTGCATAAGGACCGGCGGCATTGACGATTAAGGAGGAGGAATATCTGGTTCCATCTTTTGTTTTCACCCCTTCGATACGGTTCCCTTCTCTAAGAATCTCTACTACCTCCTGGTAAAGATAACGAACTCCGAGGTGTTTTGCCTTTTTTATAAATCCCTGGAGGGTACTGTGAGGATCCATATACCCATCCCCTGGAGAAAAAGATGAACCCATTAAGTCCTCTGTATATAAATCAGGAATGAGTCTAAGGGTCTCCTCCCTATCGAGAAGCTGGGTCTCTACACCCAGAGCCCTCTGGAAAGCCTGGTGTTTCACCAGGAGAGGCCAGTTTCTTTCATTTCCTAAGAAGAGATATCCCCTGGGTTTAAAATCGATCTCTGGCCTTTCCCCATCTACCTCCATTCGCTCGCCAAACTCTTTGTAAAAGGAGAGGCTGTATTGGCAGATTCGAATATTTACCTCTGTGCTAAACTGGCGTCGGATTCCTCCTACACTGAGGACAGTCGAAGCCCTCTCGTAAGTAGGATCTTTTTCGAAGACCACAATTTGTCCATCAAACCCATCGTTGGCCAGATGATAGGCAATGCTGGAACCGATCACTCCTCCCCCAATGATCATGACATCAAAGGTCTCTGAAGAGGCTGAGAAGCCCATTTTTTTTCCGTCCTTGAAGGAGTCGCTCCTTTCTAAAGGCGTTCTCCTAAGTCCCCTTGAGATTGTTCTTCATCATCTCTCCAAGGGCCCTGGATCGTTGAGTCGCCACCTCTACGGCATTGATCAGGGTGGTTCTGACTCCCCCCTGCTCCAAGGTATGGAGCCCAGCAATCGCCGTTCCTCCAGGGGAGGTTACCATGTCCTTCAATTTTCCAGGATGTTCCCCTGTTTCGATGAGCATCTTGGCTGCCCCCAGAACCGTTTGGGAGGCCAAAAGCAAGGCATCATCTCGAGAAAGCCCCACTTTTACGCCTGCATCGGCTAGGGCATCCACGATCAGAAAGATATAGGCAGGGCCACTCCCACTCAGTCCTGTTACGGCATCGAGGAGAGACTCTTCGAGAAATATGGATTTTCCAACCGAATCAAAGATCGTTTTGGCCACCATCAAATCTTCCTTTTGAGCATGTCTTCCGGCTGAAATGGCAGAGACCCCTTCTCTTACTGAAACACAGATGTTGGGCATGACCCTGATGAGCTTCAATTCCTTTCCTGCACAGGACTCAATGGCACCCAACGGAACTCCCGCAGCAATGGAGATGATCAGTTTCTTGATATCGAGATATTTGGCCACCTCCTCGATCACGGGTTTCATAATCTGGGGCTTGACCGCCAGAATAATAATATCCGATTGTTTCACGACCTCCGTATTATGGATCGTTCCTCGAACCCCATATTTTTCACGGATGATCTTCAGTCGTTCTGCTCTCACATCTGAACAGAAAATTTGCTCCGGTTTACAGAGATGGCCATGAAGAAGTCCATGGATCAAGGCCTCTCCCATATTGCCTGCCCCTAAAAATCCAACCTGTTTATTCCTTAACACGATTTCCTCCTTAAGGCTTAGATTTTTGTGGCAAAGAAAAAGAAGTTATGATAAATATGAAACAACATAAATCCGAAATTCAGGACTGTCAAGTCCTAAAAGGAAGGAGGTTCCGTTAGATGTTTAAAAAAATCCTTTTTTGCACCGATTTTTCTGAGAATTCCCACCACGCTTTTTCCTATGCCCTTGACTTGGCTAAAACCTACAAATCCAAACTTCTCCTTCTCCATGTCATTCCAGAGCCCGCCCACCCCGAACTCCTCTCCATCTATCTTTCTCCTGAAAAGTTAGAGGAATTGAAGATGTCTCAAAAAAAAGAATTGGAGGACCAATTTAAAACCCATTATTTAAGTAAGATGGGAAGATTTAAGGATTATGGGGTGGTCATCAAACAAGGAGAGGCCTTTTATGAAATTATTCAGGTGGCAAAAAAAGAGAAAGTGGACCTAATCGTCATGGGGACTCATGGAAGGACTGGATTGGACTATATCCTTTTTGGGAGCACGGCCGAAAAAGTGGTTCGAAACTCTCCTTATCCGGTCATGACCATCAGGCTTCCAGGGAAAAAATTTACCATGCCTTAATCCCAAATGATTCGCCTATAAGGGTCAGGGGTTACCCAGGGAGGACAATGTTTCGATATATCGCTATCGAAGGCCCCATCGGGGTAGGTAAAACGAGCCTTGCCACCTTATTGGCCAAAGAATTAAAGGCAAGATTAATTCTGGAAAAACCTGAGGAGAATCCTTTTCTCCCCCAATTCTATCGGGATCGTAAATCGTATGCCTTTCAAACCCAGGTCTTCTTCCTTCTCAGCCGTTTTCAGCAGCAGAAGGAGATTGCCCAGCTCGATCTTTTCAATCAGGTTACCCTGACTGATTATCTTTTTGCAAAAGATCGAATCTTTGCCTCCCTCAATTTAAACAATGATGAGTTAGCGTTATACGAACAACTCTACGGCCTTCTCAGTGACCAGATTCCAACACCGGATCTGGTCGTCTTTCTTCAAGCCAAAGCCGAGGTTCTTCTTCACCGAATTAAAACTCGAAATATCCCTTACGAGAAAGAGATTGACCTGAACTACCTTCAGGAATTAGTGGAAGCCTATAATTACTATTTCTTCCATTACGATCGATCTCCCCTTCTGGTCATCGATACCAGTGAGATTGACTTCGTGAATCGAAAAGAAGATTTTACTCAATTAGTTCGGGAGATTGAGCAGATGCAGAAAGGGACGTGGTACTTTATCCCAAAGAAATCCAAATGAACTGTCCCCTCCATTGTGGAATCCATTAGCCTTCTGAGGGTGAAGGTTCCCCCTCCACCTTAGGAGCTTTCGGGGATGTTTCCTCCAAAGTCTTTTCCGGTTTTTTCTCCACCCCACCTTTTCCCCCTTGAGTGGAAGCGGAAGGGGGTAAGAGTCCCTTCGCACGAAGTTTCTTTCTCTTCTCTCTCCTTTTTCTTCTTCTTGCCAGTTCTCGATCCCTTTCTCTCCTTGGCATTTTTTCTCATCTCCTTTTTAACGAAGTCTCGGCATCTTAGACAAACGGCTAATCTCTTCCATCACCTGATGAATTAGGGCGGAGGCATTCCTTTCTCCTTCCCCGTAGAGGGGGGAACCGATATGAACCTCCACCTCTCTTCTCCATCCTCTTCTCTCCCCATAGTGAATCCCAACGGGTAAGAAAGGAACCTTTTGATCCAATTCTTCCTGGATCTTTAAAATCATCTGAAGTAGCCGACTCTTCCCTGGCCCCACTCCCTCTCGGTAATAGGTTCCCTCAGGAAAGATAACGATTTTTTCACCCGATTTCAACAGAGTGACAAGATACCTGAAGGAATCCAAGGTGCGGAGAGTCTTTTGACGATCCACAGGAATCCCGCCCAGAAGAGAGAGATACTTTCGGACGATGGGATAATGGAAGAGTTCCTTTTTGGCAACGAAATAAAGAAGGGGTTTGAAGGCCAGGCTTATAATCGGGATATCCGTCCAGTACTGATGTTTTGGAAGAATAATAAGGGGCCCCTCTTTAGGAGGAATAGAAGATCCGTGGATCTTAATTCGATAGAGGAGAGAAAATACAAGATGGGCAATCTTTTTGGTAATGGAATAGACCAGAGGATTCCTTCCCATCTTATAGGTTAGACATGGTTACTTCAATAGGAATCAAAAAGATCTTCCTTGGGATTCTCGGGAGGAATGTCTATTTGAGCCATCTCTCTTTTGGCTTTTCTCGCCGCGGCGATCCCGGCTCTTAAGGCCTCTCGATTCAATTTCTCCGTCCCTTTAGGCACCCGCT
>CAZMWF010000117.1:0-2932 GCA_964570075.1 uncultured Syntrophaceae bacterium
AGAGAAAAAATTGGAGACCCCGATTCGTACTTCTTTGGAGAAGACCTTCTGATATCCGGTGGCCACAGGCTTAAGGATCCAGAAGTAAAGCCTATCATTTACATGAAAGAAGATGCGGTTGAGAGGCTCTAAGGGATCCCGGATCTTTTCTTCAAGAATCTCTTCCTCTTGAGAAGATGGTTCTGATTCCCCTTTGAATTCTATCCTCTCCTCATAAAAAGCCATCCAAACTGATTCAGATCTGTCCTCAAAGCCAGAGTGGAATTCTTCTGTCTCAATCCCATCGGAAGGCTCCGCTTTACCTTCGATTGGCATCAGAAAGATCAATCCCAATCCAATCCAGAGATAAAAAAAGAAAAAGATTTTTCCCCTCACCCTATTTCCTCGAAAGAACTGGTTCATTTAAGGTTGAGAGAGTTTGGTCTTAAGTCTTTTGATCAACTCTTGATAAGAAGATTTCACAATAATCTCATTAAATTGAGTTCGATAATTGTTGACCATGCTTACCCCCTCGATTGAAAAATCGTAAACCAACCAGGTGGGTCCTTTTTTGAGGAGTCGATACTCCACATGGATAGGTTGTTCCTTGGGAGTAAAAATTTTTACCTTTACCGTCCCATAATTTCCATCGATGGTTTCTCCCTCGTATTGAATCTTATTCCAGGAGTAGCCTTCTACCTTATCCATATAGACCTGCTGGAGAAGTTCTTTAAAGAGATGGATAAACTCTCTCTTTTCTTCAGGAGTTCTCTGAACCCAATGCCTTGCCAAACAACGCCGTGCCATCTCCTCCCAATCAAATCGCTCATCCACGACCCTGAGGATCAACTCCCTCCTTTCCTTGGTCTTTTCGGGAGATTTTAGGTTCGGATCCGAAAGGATGGCTAAAACCTTGTCGGTCGTTTGTTGAAGCTGCTCTTGGGGTTCTCCAGAAAATAGAGGGGTGGTTATCCCAAATAATAATAAAACCAGGACCCACAGTCTTATCCGAATCATCTCACTTTTCCTTTGGTTGATCAAATTTTTTCAAATAGGATTTTGGAGATCAGATCTTCCAGGTCCACAGGGGGTTGTGTCTCCCGGATCCTTCCCCCGGGCGGGATAAATTCGTTTGAACCTCCTGGGGTGATTTCGATATACTTCTCTCCAACCAGACCTTTCGTCTTGATGGAGGCAATCGCATCTTCCTGAATTTTGACCTCTGGTTGAAGAAGGAGGGTGATCTTTGCCTGATAGTTTTCGAGAGAGATACTTTTTACTCTCCCCACCTCCACTCCGGCGAGGACCACCGTGGAGCCTGTCTTAATACCGCCTGTATTGGAAAAGAGGGCATAGATTTCGTATCCTCTCCCCCCAAAGATCTCCATCCGACCCAATTTGATGGAAAGGTATCCCAGACAGAGAATCCCTGCGATCACGAAAAGCCCAACCCCAAATTCCATATTCAATCTTTTCATCTTTCTCCCTCAATAAAATGTCATGGGACCTTCGGAAGCCCCACGGATGAACTGTCTGACGACCGGATCTTTGGATTTTAGAATCTCGTCGGGTGTTCCAATGGTTTGAAGGGTTCCCTCGTGGATCATGGCCACCCGATGGGAAATCTGAAAGATCCTCGAAAGTTCATGACTGACGATGATCGCTGTAAACCCAAGACGGGAATGGAGAGAATGAATGAGATCCAGGATGGTCCGAGCGATGATAGGATCGAGTCCTGTTGTAGGCTCATCAAAGAGCATGATTTCAGGATTCTGAATCAGAGCCCGTGCAAAAGCCGTTCGTTTCATCATCCCACCGCTGAGCTCTGCGGGAAATTTATTCTCTGCTCCTGAGAGGCCTACCTGTTCGAGTTGATCCATCACCCTTTTTCGAATCTCCTCCTCGGGCAGATGGGTCTTCTCCCTGAGAGGGAAGGCGACATTGTCGTAAACCGTAAAAGAAGTAAATAAGGCATTGCTCTGAAAAAGAAACCCTATCCGACTTCTGATCTCTTCAAGGGGTTTCCCTTTAAGATGACAGATGTCCTTTCCTTCGATAAAGACATGGCCCTGATCAGGCTTCATCAGTCCAACAATATGTTTTAAGATGACGCTTTTTCCTTGACCACTCCCCCCGATCAGGGCCAAAATCTCTCCTTTTTGGACCTGAAAAGAGATTCCCCTCAGAACAGGGACTCCATTGAAAGATTTGTAAACCTTATCCAATTGAATCATTTTTTTCTCTAAAAGAGGAGAGAGGTCATGATATAATCCCAAAAAAGAATGAGGACGGAGGAGAGCACGACTGCCTGGGTCGTCGCTTTGCTCACTCCCTCTGCTCCGTATCCGGCATAATAGCCTTTATAACAACAGACCCAAGTGATTAAAATCCCGAAACTCAGAGATTTATAAATCCCTTCCAATACATCTTGGATTTTTACATAAGCGGTCATCTCCCCAAAATAGGTTCCTTCTCCTACTCCCAAGAGCTTTCCTCCAATAAGATATCCCCCAAAGATCCCGACCACATTGAAAATCGCCGTCAATAGGGGAAGGGCGATGATTCCAGCGATCAATTTAGGGACGATCAGGTATCGAAATGGATTAAGACCCATTAATTCAATCGCATCGATCTGTTCGGTGGTTCGCATTATTCCAATCTCTGCCGTAATCGCAGAGCCCGCTCTTCCCGTCACCATCAAGGCAGAGAGGACCGGACCGAGTTCTTTGATCAAGGAAAGAGCGACCATAGGCCCCAAGAGGGCGACCGAACCGAATCGGTTGAGGGTGTAAAATCCTTGGAGCCCCAGGACCATGCCAGAAAATGCACCAGTGAGGAAGATGACCAGAGTGGATTGAGAGCCAATGAACCAGATCTGTTTCAATACCCATGAGGATTTAAAAGGAGGAGTGATGGCACAGAGGAAGGCCTTCACAAGAAAAAGACCCATCCT
>CAZMWF010000118.1:0-8534 GCA_964570075.1 uncultured Syntrophaceae bacterium
ACGAATCGATCTATCGTTGAAATGGGTTTCTGATTAAAACCAACCAAAGTAAGGATTTTCTATGGACCATTTAAGGTAGCCGCACTTTGGGTTTCTCCAATACCCCTCTCGGGCTTATTCCCCATCTGAGTGAGGGATTACAGGTAGGTCACTTTCCATGAGTGTTTTGTCACTCACGAACGATAAAAATCCCCTTCAACTTATTCCTCTCTCCGGGAAGAGGGAAGGGTAAGGGATGACAACGAGGAGGTCTTTTTAATTGACATTTAGGAGGAATTTTAATAAATTTACTTATTAAAGAATCGATGGAGGGTTTATGGAGACCGAGAAGTTCTTGGAAATGGCGAAGAAACTGTCTAAGAAAAGAAAGGAGAAGGAGAGGGAAATCGAGAGATTCAAAAAACTCTTCGAACGATTTCGCCTCATCAATCGTGCCTATCTGGATAAAGAGGCTTTTGAAAAAGCACAAGACTCCATCTCCTCCATGGCCGAGGCCATCGTCAATACCATGAAATATCTTGAAGATGAGATCACCCGCCTTCGAAATAAAGGGAGGAAGCAACCTTTCGAGGAGGTGGAACTCGCGGAAATGCAAAAAGTCCAGAAAAGAAACCAACTTCTGATGAACGAGTATATGGAGAAACAATCTGACTAAACCAATCATATTGAGGAGGGTCCATATGAAAAGATTACTTTTAGCGATGACTTTATCTATCTGTTTTTCTCTAACTTTTTACTCCTGGGGTTGGACCCAGGGCAAGGAAGTAGTTATCGTGACCTCTTTTCCAAAGGAACTGTTTGAGACTTACAAGAAAGCCTTTGAAGCGAAGTTTCCGGGTCTCACCGTGGTGGTTCAACAGAAACCGACCACCCAAGGGGTCACCTACATTCGAGAGACCGCCTCTAAACCCGAGGCAGATATCATGTGGGCAAGTGCGGTGGATGCCTTTCAGGTTTTAAAATCTGAAAAATTACTAACCAAATATGATTTGCCAAAAGAGATTTCTTCGAAGATTCCACCTAAAGTCGGAACTTTTCCAATTCATGACCCAGATGGTTACTTCTTTGGTTTTGCCCTCTCTGGTTATGGGATAATGTGGAATAAACCCTACCTCCAGAGCCACAAATTGAAACCTCCAAAAGAGTGGACTGATCTGGTCGATTCTCAGTATTTTGGACATTTGGCCATTTCAGCTCCTTCGAGAAGTGGAACGACTCATTTAACAGTAGAAGCCATCCTTCAAGCCTATGGATGGGAAAAAGGTTGGGCCCTGCTCCTCAATATGGGAGGGAATATGGCTGTCGTGACGGAAAGGAGTTTTGGTGTCCCCGAGGGGGTCAACAATGGGCAATATGGAATTGGGATTGTAATTGACTTCTTCGGACTTTCCGCGATTGCAAGTGGATTCCCTGTCGATTTTGTCTATCCTTCGATGACTCCCATTGTTCCTGCCAATGTTGGAATTATCAAGGGAAGCCCAAATTTGGAGAATGCCAAACGGTTTGTCAACTATCTGCTCAGTGAAGAAGGACAGCTGCTTCTTTTTAAACCGGAGATCGGAAGGCTTCCGGTTATTCCTGAACTTTATGCGAAAGCTCCTTCTGGATACCCCAATCCTTTTAAGATGAAGTTAGGGGGCTTAGAGTTCGATACAGGGCTTTCTTCCTTAAGGTATGGATTGTTAAACTCCCTTTTTGACCAGATAATTACCTTCAGACTTAATGAATTGAAGGAGGCGTGGGGCGCCATCTATAAGGCTGAAAAGGCGATCGAAGAAGGGAAAAAGAAAGGAAGAGATGTGACGAGGGCAGCTTCCATGGTGGCAGAGGCTCGGACTCTGGCCTCTCAGGTTCCTGTTTCAGAGGCTCAAGCCAAAGATAAAGAGTTTAACAAAGCCTTCAAAGGGAAAGAAAAAACAGAGGCCAGGGCTAAACTCGAGACGGAGTGGGACGGAAAAGCGAAAGCCAATTACGCCAGGGCTAAAGAGTTGGCAACCAAGGCAATGGGATTGCTCTAAGGAAGAAGGGGAGGGGGTAAGAGAGGGTGTGGAATAAAAGGTTTAAAGAGATCGACCTCTCTCAATCTCTCATTTTCCTTATCCTCTTTGCCCTTCTCTTCATCTTCATCCTTTATCCTCTCATTCGTATCCTCCATGTTGCCTTTACCGAAGAATCCCATTTCTCTTTGGCCCATTTCATAAATTTTTTTGAGAGGAGCCTTTTTAAAGAATCTTTTCTCAACAGCCTGATAGCAGGATTAATGGCGGTTTTTTTTGGAAGTCTCATCAGTTTGCCTTTGGCCTTCTTTACGATCAAATACGATTTCAAAGGAAAAACCCTGATTCAAACCTTGGGTGTTCTCCCCCTTGTTCTTCCCCCTTATGTGGGTGCCGTGGCCCTCCAATTGATTCTTGGGAGAAGTGGAATGCTGAATCTTCTTCTCCTCAAGTGGTTCGGCACCTCCATTCCTTTTATGGAGGGGCTGAAGGGAGTGATTTTGGTTCAAACACTCCACTATTTCCCTTTCATCTTTCTCAATGCCTCCGCTTCTCTTGCCAATGTGGATCCCTCTCTGGAAGAGGCGGCTGAGAACATGGGAGCCCACGGATGGAGTCTATTTAGAAAGGTTACCCTCCCCTTGATGATGCCCGGGTATGTCGCTGGTGCCCTTTTAGTTTTTATTAAGGTCATCGATGATCTGGCCACCCCGCTCATCCTCAATTATACAAAGATGCTTGCCCCTCAGGCCTATCTCAGAGTGACGACCATCGGCATTGAGGATAAGGCAGGATATGTGATCTGTGTCATTATGGTAATCCTCTCTTTTCTCTCTCTATGGGCCGCGATGAAATTTTTGAGCCTTTCGGAATATGCCATGGTTCAACGAGGGGGCACAGGGATTCCGATTTCTAAAAGGATCGGTGGAATCAAGTTGATCCTGGTCTGGGCCTTTTCGATCTTCGTGTTGGGGATCAGTCTCCTCCCTCATCTCGGGATCTTTCTTCTCTCCTTTGCAAAGGCCTGGAGTTTCTCAATTCTACCCAGGGCTTACACCCTCAATCACTATATTGAGATCTTTTATCGTTCCCCTCACTTTGTGAAGAATACTTTACTCTACTGCCTTCTTTCCGCTGGGATCGGTGTTCTTCTCGGATCATTCATCGCCTTTCTTCTGATTCGAGGAAGAATCTTCGGGAAAGGGCTTCTTGATGCGGTAGCGATGATGCCACTGGCCATCCCCGGAGTCGTTTTAGCCACAGGTTATCTCAGGGTTTTTCACGGGACTCCTCTTCCCTTGATCCATCAACCCCTCACCTCCCTTTGGATTATTCTGGTCATTGCCTATACGGCGAGAAGACTTCCTTATACCTTAAGAGCCTGTTATGCCGCCATCCAACAAATTCATATCTCCCTTGAAGAGGCGGCCCTAAATTTAGGGGCAAATCGAAGGAGGACCTTTTTTAAAATCACTTTCCCCATGATGGCAGGAGGATTGATTGCTGGAGGGCTTTTAGCTTTCATCACCTCTTCGGTAGAGCTTTCTTCTACGATCATGCTCGTCCCTCGAATGGAATATGGGCCTCTCTCTTATGGAATCTATATCTATATGCAAAGCGCTGTAGGAAGAGGACCTGGAGCAGCGCTTGGGGTGGTAGCAATAATGCTGGTGGCAATCGGGACCTATCTGGTCAACAAGGTGTTTGCAGGGGGAAGCGGAACTGCCTTTAAACTTTGAAAGGGTAAGTTAGGATGACCCAGGCTACAGAAGTTCAACTCATCGATTTAAAAAAGAGTTTTGGTGAGGTGGAGGCCGTCAAGGGAGTGACTCTCACGATCGAAAGGGGAGATTTTTTTACTTTTCTGGGTCCGAGTGGTTGTGGAAAGACGACCATTCTTCGAATGATTGCCGGTTTTACTCGTCCTGACGCCGGGAAGATTCTTTTCGATGGAGAGGAGGTCAACGAGATTCCCCCCTGGAAAAGGAATGTGGGGATGGTTTTTCAAAATTATGCCCTCTGGCCCCATCTTTCCGTATTTGAGAATGTGGCATTTGGATTGAAAGAGAGAAACCTTCCGAAATCGGTGATTCGAGACAAAACGCTCAAAGCCTTGGCCATGGTTGACCTGGAAGGTATGGAGAGAAGAAGACCTTCTGAACTCTCAGGAGGACAGCAACAAAGAGTCGCCCTGGCCAGAACATTGGTGATCGAGCCCAGACTTCTCCTCTTAGACGAACCCCTAAGCAACCTGGATGCGAAACTTCGAATCCAGATGAGACATGAGTTGGTTCGAATTCAAAAGAATCTTAAAATCACAACGCTCTACGTCACTCATGATCAAGAAGAGGCGTTGATTCTCTCAACCCGTATAGCGGTGATGTCCAAAGGAAAGGTCCTTCAGATCGGGACCCCCAAAGAGATTTACGAAAATCCAAAGAGCCGGGAAGTAGCCGATTTTGTAGGCACCTCTAACTTCTTTCTCGGAAAGGTGGTGAAGATAAGAGAGGATTGGATAGAGATGAAAACGGAAGAGGGCTTTCCCATCATTGCAAGAAAGGAGGAGGGAATGAATCCCATCCCAGGGGCAGACTTTCTTCTCAATATCCGTCCTGAATCAATCAGGCTCGCTTATCCTAATGAAGGCTCTTTAGAAGAGAATCGAATGGAAGGGGTGGTGAGAACCTCAGCCTATCTCGGCTCTTCGGTTCAGTATGAGGTTGAAATCGAAGGGGGCAAAAAAGTGAAGGTCAATGTCGTGAATCCCAGAAAGAAGGCCATTTTCGAAGAGGGAGAAAGAGTCCTCCTCACCTTTTCAGCAGAGGATATTGTTCCTATCCCATTAAAATAAATCTTACCTGCCCACTTTCTTTCGAATATAAAGAAAGGTAATCCCTCACTCAGATGGGGAATAAGCCCGAGAGGGGTATTGGGCGTTCTATGGGTTTCGGAAATACTCCTGTCGGGCTTAAAATGATTTCCCCGTTTCAGTGAGGCATTACAAAGAAAGGATTAATTTTTTTGATTTTTGGGAGAAAGTCCATTAGAATTTTCTATAAAGAGAATTTCCGAAAAAAGGAGAGGCTGTGAAGAAAGAATGGACCCGTCCAGAAGGTTCATGGGTAGCTTTGATTACTCCCTTTGATCAAAAAGGAAAGGTCGATATAGAGGGTTTTAAGCGGCTGGTTGATTTTCAGGCCTTCAATCGGACCTCCGGACTTCTTCTTATGGGTTCGACAGGAGAACCGACCTCTCTCTCCTTTGATGAAAGAAAAGAGATCATTTCGGAAATGGCCCCTTATTGTAAAGATCGAATCCCTGTATTCTTTGGGGTGACCTGTGGGGCCACGAAGGCCACCATCGAACTGGCCCAACTGGCTCAAGAAAAAGGTGCAGATGGAATCCTTCTGACCGTTCCTTCCTATGCCGTTCCCCCTCCCAATGCGATCTATCTTTTTATGAAAGAGGTTTGCCAATCTGTAGAAATCGGTGTAGCCATTTATAATAATCCGGCCCGAGTGGTGGCCAATATCGACCCCTCACTCATCATAAAGCTTCACGAAGAATGCCCCAATCTGGTAGCCGATAAAGAGGCTGTCCCTAATATGGCTCAATTGACCTCGGTTCTTGAAGGAACGAAAGGCAGGATCAAACTCCTATGCTGTGATGCCCCAAACTATTCGCTCATTCTCCCTACCCTCGGGATAGGAGGACATGGAACAGCCAATGTCACAGGCAATATCGCACCCAGAGAGATGGCGGAGCTTTCAAAGCCCTGGAGATCGTGGGACGATGTCGTTCGAGCGAGAAGCCTCTTTTTTGAGTATTTGCCTTTGATGGAAGCTGCCTACTCCTCGACCAACCCCGTGGCTATTAAAGCGATGGTCAAATTGATGGGCCTTCCCTCAGGAGACCCTCGCCCTCCACTGCCAAAGGTTGAAGGGGAAAGACTTCGAACCTTAGAAGAGGTCATCGAGCGGTATAGATTAAAAGAAAAATATGGGATTGGTTAAAGCGAAATAGCATGTCTAACCTCGAAAGGAGAATCCATGGATCCTCATCAAATCACAAGAAGGGATTTTCTTAAAGCCACCGCGGTCGTTACCGCTTCGTTGAGTGGGGCGAGCCGCCTTTCCATTTCTCAGGCCAAAGAAGAGTATGATCTGGTCGTGATCTCTGGAGACCCTCTTCCCGCTACCCAGAAGGCCCTCGAAGCCTTAGGAGGAATTTCTCGTTTTGTAAAGAAAGGAGATCGGGTCATTCTTAAGCCCAATATGTCTTTTGCAAGGACACCTGAGGTTGGGGCCACGACCCATCCTCTGGTGGTCTCCACCGTAGCGAAAGCCTGCGTTGAGGCAGGAGCGAAACAGGTTCTTGTCCTGGATCATACCCTTCAAAGACCTGAACTCTGTCTTGAGCGGACCGGAATCAAAGAGGCCTGTAAAGGTCTTTCAGGGGTTTATGTATTGACGGTTCAGGAGAGAAAATTTTTCAAAGAAGTGAAGATTCCTAAAGGAAAGGTCTTAGATCGAGTGGAGGTCATTCAGGAGGTCTTGGAGAACTCCGTGTTGATCAATCTTCCGGTAGCAAAATCTCATTCTGCCACGGGGGTTAGCCTTGGGATTAAAGGTCTGATGGGGCTCATATGGGATCGAGAGAGTTTCCATTCCCGATATAATATCAACCAGGCGCTGGCAGACCTGGCCACGCTCATTAGACCCCGACTTACCATTTTAGATGCGACAAGGGCTTTAACCTCTGGGGGACCCGGCGGGCCTGGGGAAGTCAGGAAACTTAATCTGGTTATCGCCGGTGTGGATCCAGTGGCGGTAGACTCCTATGGAGTCAGTATCGTGCCATGGTACGGTCAGAATTTTAAAGGGCATCAGGTGGAGCATCTCCTGGTAGCCCATCAGAGGGGACTTGGCAGAATCGATATCGATCAGCTTAAAATCCTTAAGGAGAAGGCATGAGACGGTTCATTCAAATTCTCTCCCTTCTCCTCTTTTCGATCCTCTTCATTTTTGCCACTTATCAACTTCCCGATTGGCTCTTTGCCGATCTTTATTTACGACTCGACCCCCTTCTGAGTCTGAATGCCATCTTTGCGGCTCGAGAGATCATTCCGAGGGCCCTTTGGGCTCTTCTTACGATAGGCGTCACTCTGCTCATCGGGAGGTTTTTCTGTGGATACGTTTGTCCCATGGGGGTTTCTATCGATCTTCTGGATCACTTTTTCTTTCGAAAGAAGAAGCGAGAAAACCCTCTTCGATTCGAATCGACCTTAAGGAAGGCTAAATATTTTTTATTAATCTTTTTCACGAGCGCGGCGGTAGTGGGTCTCTCTCTTGCTTTTCTTTTCGATCCGATGTCCTTCCTCACCCGTTTTTATACCTTCTTTATTTATCCTGTCGTCATCACCCTCATTAATCTTTTTCTGGATCTTCTTCGGCCTCTTTTTCATCAACTGGGATGGATTTCGGCTTCCCATCTCCACTTCCCTCAGCCCGTCTTCTATATGATGGCCATCACCCTGCTTCTTTTTGGAGGAATCGTTTTGCTGAATCGATGGGTTCCTCGATTCTGGTGTAGATATCTCTGTCCTCTGGGAGCGCTTCTCAGTTTGATCTCTCCCCTTGGACTCCTAAAACGTCGCGTCAGTGAAGAATGCAATCGATGTATGAGATGTCGAAAGGTTTGCCCGATGGGGGCTATTGGTGAGAACCCCAGAGAGACTTACCGTGCTGAATGTATTCAATGCGGAACGTGTTCAAAGGTCTGTCCGAAGGAGGCTGTCTCTTTTCCGATCTCTTTCTCTATCGGTGGAGAATATTCGAAGGTAGACCTCTCTCGAAGGGGTTTTTTCTACTCCCTCTCGGGAGGATTGATCGCCGGGTTTCTGGCTCTTCAAACTCCATTCCGGCTTAGACGGGGAAAACTTCAGTTGATTCGCCCCCCAGGGGCTATCCCGGAAGATGAATTTCTAAGGACCTGTATTCGTTGTGGTGAATGTATGAAATCCTGCCTCACCAATACGCTACAGCCCTCTCTCTGGGAATCAGGGCTTTCGGGTCTGTGGACACCGAAGATGGATCTTAGACTGGCACCCTGCGATCAAAACTGCAACGTCTGTGGAAAAGTCTGCCCGACCCAGGCGATTCGTTCCCTTTCTATCGAGGAGAAAAATCATGCCAAAGTAGGAACGGCCATCCTTCGGAAGGAATTGTGCCTGGTCTGGGCTCAGAATAAGATCTGTCTTATCTGTGACGAGATCTGTCCTTATAATGCGATCGTCTTTAGGCCTGTGGAGGGCTATCGAAGACCTGTGGTCATTGCCTCAAAATGCAATGGGTGTGGCTACTGTGAACAACGATGTCCCGTCTCGGGAGAATCGGCAATTGTCGTCGTTCCACATGGGGAGATTCGTTTAAAAGAAGGTTCTTATCAAGAAGAGGCAAAGAAGCTTCGATTAGAATTTAAACCGGACCCGGGTGATGACAAATTTATTCTCGAAGAAGAAGGATTTAAGATTGAAAA
>CAZMWF010000119.1:0-13363 GCA_964570075.1 uncultured Syntrophaceae bacterium
CAGAAATTCCGTAAAAAGAATTTTTTCTTTGTAAGTCCCACATAGATTCCAGCAGGTTAGCCCTTGTCCTCTTTCCTGAGCAAATTCGCATTCGAAAAATTCCTTGACAAAATATTATAATCTGATATAATAAAATATATCAGACAAAAGGAGGTGTCCTCTATGCGTCCCAGAAGCCATATGCCCGATCGAGAACGAAGGGCTCGATCACGCCTTGTCCAAATCCTTCACAACCAACCCTTTCTCTGCGGAAGTTTAGTCAGGATGGAGAGAACCTGTGGAAAGCCTGGGTGCAAGTGCACCCGGGGCGAACTTCATCCTGGCCTTTATCTGGCCATTCGGGTAGGAGAAAAGCGAAAGATGATCCATATCCCTCAACCCCTGGAACAGACTATCCGTCAATGGGTAGCCAACTATCAAGAAGCTTGGCGTCTGATGGAGCAGATCTCGGAGTTATGTCTCAGGCGATTCTTTCTAAAGAAAGAAGAGTTGGGAGGGAGACGTCCATGATGAAACGATTCTGCCGATACATCGAGAAAGTGTTTGATTTCAGTAAGTATATTCATTCGCTTCGAGATTCTCGGAAGCGCCCCCGGATTCCAACCCTGGCGATCTGGGGAAGTGTCTTCTTTCTGTTTGTGATGCGTCATCGAAGCCTCAACGCGATGGAAGAAGAGATCAGACGGCCCAAGCGTGTGGAGCAGTTAATCGGGAAGATCAAACCCAGTGCAGACCGAATGGGAGAGGTCATGGGGTTGATGGAGCCAGAGCAGCTAAGAGAGATCCTCTCTCAAGTTAACCATCAATTGGGGCGTAACAAAGCCCTCAGAAATGATTGGCCTCTGCGGGTGGCCGTCTTCGATGGCCATGAGTTTTTTTCCCAGTAGACATCGATGCTGCCCCCAGTGTGGTCAACGGATGGTAAAGGTGGGGGACGAGGAGGTGATCGAGTATTATCATCGTGGGGTGGTCTTTTATTTAGTGGGATTCCCGATTGCGATGCCTCTGGATGTGGAGATGATTCAACCCGGGGAGGGAGAGGTGATCGCGGCCAAACGATTGTTGCAACGGGTGCTGCCCCGTTATGGACGGTTCTTTGATGTAGTCTTGACCGATGCCCTCTATCTGGAGGCCCCTTTCTACAACCTCTGTCTAAAACACCACAAACACGTGATCAGTGTCCTCAAGGGTGAACAACGACTCCTTCTTCAAGATGCCCAAGGTGTCTTCTCTCTGATAGAACCTAAGGTTTGGAAAGAAAAGCATTCTCAGATCCGGGCATGGGATGCAGAAGGCTTTACCACGGCCGAAGGAATTAAGGTTCCTCTACGAGTTCTTCGTAGCGAGGAAACGGTCACCAAAAGGCACCGCAAAAACCACCAATGGATTGAAAAGACAGAACTCCACCACTGGTATTGGGCGACGACCCTCTCCACCTCCCAAATCTCCACCCGCCTGCTCTGGCACATCGCTCACCGACGCTGGGAGATCGAAAACGATTTACTTCACACCCTGGTGACTTACTTCGCCCTCGATCACTGTTTCAAGCATCACCCCACGGCCATCCTTAATTTCATCCTCACTCTTTTTATCGCTTTCGTGCTCCTGCAGAGTTTCTACTACAGGAATCTTAAACCTCAACGGCGCATCCATTTGACCTTGATCGGTTTGGCCAACGAACTGCACCTGGGCTTAGTCACCATGGATACTCCTGCTCCCTGGATGACCCTCCGAGGAGGATAGCTTCCTCCTCACCTCCTATCCTTAGGTCATGCTACTTCTCCCTTCCAGGGATAATGGAGATGTTTTGTCCCTGTGCCCTTATCCCTTCCATTCAAGCCTCCAAAAGCGATTGCGAAAATGCTCCTATTATCTTTTTGAACCAATCTCAATTGATTTCACCCCTATATATGCCCCATATCCACGATTTCCCCATTGGGGTCCCACTCTTATTACGGAATTTCTGATTTTATTAAAATTTTTCTTGAAATTTTAAAAAAATTAAAATATAAAGACTAACAAGGGTTGGGGTAAAGTCTTCATTTCAAATCCTTAATTAATAAATACGAGGAACACGCAATATCCGGGAATAAGGGAAAAAATTATTCTTACATCTCCATTTATTCTCATAGAAAAAAGGGCGAAAGGTAAAAGAAGAGTTTTGGGGTCAAGGTAAAAGAGAACTAAGGATAAGGAGAGATTTCTATGAAAAAAGAGGTGAGATGGGGAATGGTGATTGATCTCAGGCGTTGTGTGGGATGTCATGCCTGTCAGGTGGCTTGTAAGGCTGAACATGAAGTTCCCCTTGGGGTTTGGAGAATTTGGGTGAAGGTGGTTCAGAAGGGGACTTATCCTGAAATGGCGACCCTCAATCTTCCCTGGGATTGCCCCTATTGTGAGAGGCCAGAAGAGTCAAGATATCCTCGAATGCAGACCCTCTTTTTACCCTGGCTCTGCAACCATTGTGAACGACCTATTTGCAATACGGTATGCCCAGTAAAAGCCGCCTATAAAAGGGAGGACGGGATCGTATTGATCGATCCCCATCGGTGTATCGGTTGTAACTATTGTCGAGCTGCCTGTCCTTATAATGTAAGGTATGCCAATCCCATCACAGGGATGCTTGAAAAATGCGATTTCTGTGTCCATCGAGTAGATGTAGGATTACCCCCCGCCTGCGTCGAGGCCTGTCCTACAAACGCGATGACCTTTGGGAACCTTAAAGACCCCAGCAGTAAAATTTCACAACTCCTTTCTAAAGAGAAGGTTCAGGTCCTCAAACAGATGATGGCTACCTTTCCTCAGGTATACTACATTGGTCTGGATATGGATGTAGCTGATCCATTAAAGGGATGGGAAGGAGGGATCCTCCCGAAAAGATTAAAAGAACTCCTTCGATAATAAAGGAGCATTTATGGAGATCCAGGTACTCTATAACGTATTTCATCACGAAGCTGTCAGTATATTGATTGCTATTTATTTCCATATTGTAGGACTTCACGCAGGATGTTCGATTGTCTCTATCACGGCCACCCTTCTCGGAAAAACCGAATATAAACCAGTGGCCAAAATTGGGGCCATCTTTGTGATCATCCTTTTTTCCATCTCTCCCATTTTTCTTCTGGCTGATCTTTTCCAGCCCTTACGTTTTTGGTACCTCTTCCTTCATTTTAATCCCACCTCTCCTCTCAGCTGGGGAACCTTTTTCCTCTGTGCCTATCCTACTTTTACTGGAATCTATATCTACTTTTTATTCAAGAATAATGTGAAGTGGTCGAAAATCTTTGGGGTCATCAGTCTTCCCTTTGCAATTAGTGTCCATGGCTACACAGGGTTTGTTCTCGGCTTTGCTAAGGCGAGAGTCCTCTGGAATACGGCCGTGATGCCCTCCTATTTTCTCTGTTCAGCCATGATCTCTGGAATGGCTTTCATGCTGATTGTGGCTATTGTCCGTTATTATTTTACCTATAAAGAGAAACCACAGGATGAAAGAGAGAAAGACCTCCATATTATCGATCTCCTTGCCAAATGGATGGCAGGCTTTATGATTTTAAACATCTTCTATGTTTTTTCAGAGCTCACCGTAATGTATTACCATACCGAGGATGCCTACGAAACAGTAGAACTGGTTCGCCTTGGGAAATTCAGTTTCTTATATATCTGGGTAGATAATATCCTTGGGAATGTCGTGCCCTCGATCATCATCATTTTTAGAAAGACCCGAAAATTTCTTCCTCTATTACTCATCGCTGCCATTTTAGCCTCTATCGGAGTGTTCGTGATGCGATATGTGATGGTCTTTGGCGGACAGTATGTTCCTCTAAGTTGATAGGAGGTTTGGGAAGATGCTCCGTCGGAACTTTTTAAAGCTATGTCTCTTAGGGATCCAAACCCTTATATGGAACCCTCTCCTTGATTTTTCTTCTTATGCCAAAGAGAAATTAGGAGGAAGACATGTTTCCCGCCATACCAAAAAGTTCCTCCGTGGAATCCCGAGTTTCTGTGGGCTCTGTCCGGCACGCTGTGGGATCATTGGCTATTTAGACGGAGATCGGTTAGTGAAAATTGGAGGTAATACCAATCATCCCAATAGTCTTGGGAAGCTCTGTTCAAGAGGGCTTGCAGGTCTTAATTTAGCCTATGACCCAGAACGACTCACCTCCCCCATGATTCGGAGAGGAGAAAGAGGGAAAGGACAGTGGGAGAAAATTTCTTGGGAAAGGGCCTATCATGAAATTTTATCCTGGTTAAAGCCCATTTACCAAACAGGGAAAAAAGGGGATTTGGTTTTTCAATCAGAATATGAACCCCAGGGTCTAATCAAACGGTTTCTTGAAGCCTTTGGAAAGGCCCTAATAATAAATGAACAAAGTCTTTATTTCGCCAATAGAGAGGTAGGACAGTGGTATACTTGGGGGGAAAGCCGGGGCGTTCCAGACGTTGCGAATTCCCATTACATTCTTAATTTTGGAGCTAATCCATACGAATCCCACGAACTCTATACGGGTTTTGTCAATCGACTCATAGAGGCCCGTTTCCAGAACAAGGCCAAACTGGTGACCTTTGATGTTCGTTTATCTCATACCGCCGGCAATAGTGATGAATGGTTTCCTATAGCCCCTGGAACCGACGGCGTAGTCGCTTTGGCTATGGCTCACGTGATCGTTAACGAAAACCTTTATGACAAGGATTTTATTCAGAGATGGACCAATGTTTCCCTTTCGAGCCTCACTGACCACTTATCCAAATTCACTCCTGAAAGGGCTCAAGAGATCAGTGGAATTCACGCCTCAGATATTGAAAGAATTGCCAGGGAGTTTGCCGTGACTCAACCCGCTGTGGCAATAACCGGCCATGGAATTAGTGGACACTTCAATGGGGTTTACAATGAACGGTGCATTCAACTCTTAAATATCTTGGTAGGAAATATCGATGCCCCAGGAGGTTATTGTTTCCCGAGGACTTACTCTATCGATACGAAAGGGTTTGCGGGAATTCCTAAGGTAAAGGGAACTCCATCCTCTGAAATTGAAGAGGCGACGATTACTCCTCAGAAATTGATTTCTTTGATCAAAAAGGGAAGCTTCACTCCTCAACTCTATTTCATTTATGAAGCCAATCCTGCCTATAATAATCCCGATTCTGGGCTCACCCAAGAGGTTCTGAAAAATGAAAAATTAATCCCTCATCTCGTAGTGGCGGATAGCCACATGACCGAAACAGCCTTGTTGGCGGATCTCGTCCTTCCCACGGCTACCTATCTTGAGAGTTGGGGATTAGACTCCTCACCTTCGCTCAATTTCATCCCCTTCATTGCCCTTCAACAACCGATCATTCGACCTTACGGAAATTCGGTTCCTATCTCGGATATCCTTATTGAGCTTGCACATCGAATAGGGGGGGAGCTTTCCCGATCGTTTAAGTTCCCGTCCACAGAAGAGTATTTAAAAAAAGTGATTTCAGAAATTAGTCCACTGGAACAAGCCGGAGGATTGAACTATTTGAAAGAAAATGGAATCTGGTTCGAACCTAAGGCAAAGCCTAAATACAAATCCTATGAATCGAAAGGATTTAATACTCCTTCGGGGAAGATAGAAATCTATTCGGAACGATTAAAAAAGAAAGGATTTAATCCTTATCCTGTTTATGAACCTATTCCGGGTCATGGGGATCTTAAGGGAAAGTTTGTTCTGGTTACGTTTGAACCGAATGTCATGGGTCCAAGAACGCCCAATTTTCAATGGCTCTCTGAAATAAAACATAGGAATTACGTCTGGATGAATCGGGATGTAGCAAAGACCCTCCATCTACAGGAAGGAGATCGAGTCAAAGTTTCAACGAAATTGGGATCGTTCATCGGGGAGGCTCGATTCACATTTGGGATCCATCCTCGAGTGATTGCCGTTGAAAGAAATTTGGGCCACTGGGGATTTGGAAACATTGCAAAGGCAAAAAAATTTAAGAGCCAAGATCCTAATACGAAATTAGTTTGGTGGGAAAAAGAGGGAAATGGCCTCTTCCCGAATAGGGTCATTTCTGGCAGTGCAGATCCAATTGGCGGAGGAGAAGCCTGGAATGACACTTTAGTCATCGTTACCAAAGCCTAAAGGAAGGAATCGATGAAGACCATTGAAACCCTCAAATCTTTAAGAGCATTAATCAATGCGAGAAATCTAAAATTATTATTAAAATCGAAGTGGTTCATCTTCGGGGTAGGGCCTATTGTCATCCTGATAGGGGTGGCTTTCGTGATAGGAGTGGGTCATCTCCTAACCACCCATCCGGCAATCTGTTTGTCCTGTCATGCCAAACAGAGTAGTCTTCCCATGTGGGCGCCTTCTAAAATCCACCCCGAGCGGGTGACCTGTGTGAATTGTCATGCCAAACCAGGTCAGCTATTTCCTCGATATTTTTTTGCTGATGAAAGGGTCAATGAAAACTGTCTCGTCTGCCATAAATCCATGACCGAAAGGGAACTGAAAGAAGCTCACCATGTAAAGATTGCCCATAAACTCCATATCCAAGATTCAAAACTCCTGTGTATTGATTGCCACCGAAATATTGCCCATGAAAAAATCGAAGCTGGGACAAATCGCCCCAGAAAATTAACTTGCAAGGAATGTCATGAAGAGGACCTTTCAGGAGGACCTGAGGCCTGTATGAAATGTCATATCAAAATCCCCGTTCAATCTCTTTCGTCCTCTTAAAAAATAGGATGGATGTTTTCTTAAAGCCTATAAAAAATTTCCTCCCTCTTTTTTTAAAAAAGAAAAAATTGACCCTTTATGGACTTATCCTCCTTTTTTTATTTCTTCTTTTCGCTGGATTATTTAGATATTCAGAAAGTCCTTCCTTCTGCGGCCTCTGCCACAACATGAAACAATATATTGAATCTTGGAAGACCTCCTCCCACCGTCAAGTCTCATGCCTGAGCTGCCATCGGACTCCTGGAATCTTAAATCACCTCAAGGGTAAATGGACTGATTTTCAACTGGCCATAAACTATTTCACCGTTGGAAAAGGATTTAGAAAACTCCATTACGAAGTGGATGATGGAAACTGCCTCCAGAAGGGATGTCATCAAATCGAGACTCTATCCGGTGAAATGATCTTTAAAAATGTCCGTTTCCCTCATGGAAAGCATTTGGGAGAACTGAGAAGGGGGATGAGACTTCGTTGTACAAGCTGTCATGCCCAGCTTGTCCAGGGACTCCATCTGACCGTCCATGAGACCAACTGCTTCGTCTGCCATTTTTACCGGGTGGGTCCCAGAGGAGAGGAGGAATGCCTCTCTTGTGCAGTGGGGGGTTGCAAGGCCTGTCACATTGAGCCCAAAGGTGACATTAATATTAAAGGATGGAATTTCAATCATCGAAAGTACATTGAGAGAGGGGTAGAATGTGAGCATTGCCACATGAATGTGATTCAAGGCGATGGTCATGTTCCAGAAGGGAAATGTCTCCAATGTCATTCAAAACTTTTTCCACCAGCGGTTAAATATCATTCCCTCCTCATGCATCGAACCCATGTGACCGACCATAAGATTGAATGTTCCGAATGCCACACCCCTATCCGGCATGAGATTGGTCCCATTCTCACGATGGTTCATTCTCCTGTCTTCTGTGATCGTTGTCATACCAAGGAGATGCATCTCGTTTCGAGAGATTTTTACAGAGGGGTTGGAGGAGTGGGAGTTCCAGAATCCCCCAGCCTAATGTTTTTAGCGAATATTGAGTGTTTTGCCTGTCATCGAAAGGGAGAGGAGAGCCGAATGGCCCTCTATACGACTAAATTTGTAGAGAGAGCTATTGGAGAGACCTGTGTGAGTTGTCATGGAGAGGGCTATGATGATACCTTGAAGCAATGGCAACTTCTCCTCTCAAAGGCCATGAAAGAGACCTCTTTTCGGATCTCCGATGCTGAAAGGCTTCTTTCTAAGGTTGAAGAGAGTCAGGTCAAAAGCTCGGAGTTTAAAAAAGCTCAAAACCTCCTCAATGAGGCTCGTCATAACTATAACTATGTTCATCTTGGAAAAGGGGTTCACAATATTGAGTTTGCTTTTAAACTTCTTAATGTGGCGAATAGTAAGGTGGAACAGATAATGGCCCTTCTTGACAAACAGTATCAACCGAAAGAGTTTAAATCCCAGATGAACTGTACCACCCTCTGCCATATTGGAATGGAAAAAAAGACCGTTCCTTTTAATGAGATCAAGTTTTCTCACCAGACCCATGTGGAACGAAAGGGTTTAGGATGCTCTCAGTGCCACTCTCCTCGAGAGAACCATGGAAAGACCTATTTTAAGAATTGTAAAGAGTGCCACCATCGGAAGGAGAAAAAAGTAAAATGTGAAGAATGCCATCTTTCCGTTAATTGGCTGTTTCATGGAAAGGGAGGGATCGGGGTTCAGGAAAGGCCAAGCCCCAAATTAGGAAGGGTAGAATGTATGGATTGTCATCGCGGAGTGAATGAGAAAAGGAAGGAGAGAATCGAGGAGATTAAAAAAAGGTGCCTCGAATGTCACGATCAGAGTTATGCGGATAGGGTTCATGAGTGGAAAACGACGATCGATGAACTTTTAAAAAGGGTAGAGCCAAAGATAGAAAAAGCGAAAGAAGGAATCCATAGGGTGGAACTTCGTCGGGGTCATACCTTTATCTATCGAAAACCTTTTGGAGAGGCTGAATTTAATTACAATCTGGTGAAAAAAGGAGGGGGGGTTCATAATATAGAGTATTCCAAGGAGGTATTAAAGTTTGCCGACCATCGCCTCGATGAAACCTTAAAGCAACTTACCAAGAAAAGATAATGGAAGGGAAAAATGATTTTTCTGAATTTTTAACAAAGGACTTGACAAAGGGTTAATAATCTAATAAATTTTTTCACAAATTTTGTGAAAGGAGTCACTTAGTTGAAATATCAGAAGATTCCTGAGGCAACCATCAGAAGGCTCTCAAGATATTCAAGATGCTTAGAGGAGATGGATCAAAGTGGAGAAAAGGTGGTCTCTTCTGCACAGTTGGCCTCCAAGTGTATGGTCAACCCGGCTCAGGTGAGAAAAGATTTGGCCTATTTTGGTGAGTTTGGTGTTCGAGGAGTGGGTTACTATGTAAAAGATCTCCTGAATAGTATTAAAAAGATTCTGGGGTTGAACAAAGAATGGAGAATGGCGGTAATTGGGATTGGAAACTTAGGTTCTGCCCTTCTATCCTATAAAGATTTTTTAAAACAGAATTATAAGATTGTGGCTGCCTTTGATATTGATCCTCCAAAGGTGATCGGTCGGGTCTCTGAAAAATTAGGAAAGCCTGTTGAAATCCTCCATATCAGTCGAATCAAAGAAGTGGCCAAAGAAAGAAATATAGAGATTGCGCTGATTACGACCCCTCCCTCAGAGGCTCAATCCGTAGCCAATCTTGTGGTAGAGGCTGGAATTCGGGGAATATTAAACTTTGCCCCTGCCCAGATCACGGTTCCAGAGGGATTCGTTGTAAAGGATGTCTTCTTTACCAATATCTTAGATAACCTTGCCTACCTTCTATCAAATAGTTAGTGGGATTTTTGAATAGGGTCCTTCTCCCACTTGACGCATCATCCATTATTTATGGTACCCTGTTGATGTAGGATTGAATCCTTTGGTATCAATATAAGGAGAAGAAGAATGAAGAGAAGGATCGGGTTTATTGGATTAGGAATCATGGGAAAGCCGATGGCCAAAAACCTCCTGCGCGCTGGTTTTCCTCTAACGGTGTTCAATCGAAGCACTCCACCTGTAGAGGAATTGATCAGGGAGGGAGCTTCGTCAGCCGTGTCTCCAAAAGCGGTGGCCGAATCTTCTGAAGTCATCATTACCATGCTCCCGGACTCACCACAAGTCGAAGAGGTGGTATTGGGAGAGAGGGGTGTCCTTCAGGGAGTAAAACCGGGTGCCATCCTCATTGATATGAGTTCGATCAATCCTCTCGTAACCCAGAAGATTTCAGCCATAGCAAAACAGAAGGCAGTGGAGATGCTGGATGCCCCTGTGAGTGGAGGGGAGATGGGTGCAATTCAAGGGACCCTTGCGATCATGGTGGGAGGGGAAAGGAAGGTCTTCGAGGACTGTCTTGAAATTTTTCAGGCCTTGGGGAAAAGCATCGTCTATGTAGGAGGGATTGGCTCAGGAGGATATGTAAAATTAGTGAACCAGATCATCGTGGCTCTCAACATTGCGACTCTTGGAGAAGCCTTTTCCTTGGGGGTTAAAGCAGGGATCGATCCCAGACTAATCTATGAAGCCATACGGGGGGGTTTGGCAGGGAGTCGCGTGTTGGAGATCAAAATCCCTTCGATCGTTGAAAGAAATTTCAATCCTGGATTTAAGATTAAACTCCACCACAAAGATCTCAACAATGCTCTTTCAACAGCTAAAGAATTAAGAGTTCCCCTTCCCCTTTCCAGTCTGGTTCAGCAGATCTTTGTGTCTTTAATTGGGGAAGGAAAGGGAGAGAATGACCACTCGGCATTGGTGACTTTTTTCGAGAAGATGGCGCAAGTGGAAATCAAACCCTTATGAAAGGAAAGAGAGATGGACCGCCCATTTGAAATGCCTTTGATCAAAACGGAACTTCCCGGGCCTGAGGCCAAAAAGGTTTTGGAGAAGGATCAGAGATACGTATCCCAATCTTATACGAGAGTCTATCCCTTCGTGATCAAAAGGGGTCGAGGAGTTTGGGTGGAGGATGTGGATTCAAACCGATTCCTCGATTTTACCTCGGGGATTGCCGTGCTCAATACCGGTCATTGTCATCCTGAGATTGTAAAGGTGATTCAGCAACAGGCCGAAGAGTTCATCCATATGTCCGGGACCGACTTCTATTACGATGTCCAATCTACCTTGGCCCAGAGGCTCTCGGAGATAACCCCAGGGCCGAAAGAGAAGAGGGTCTTCTTTGGAAACTCGGGAGCCGAGGCCATTGAAGCCGCCTTAAAACTTGCCCGTTACCATACCAGACGGCCTCGAGTTTTAGCCTTTCTCGGAGCCTTTCATGGACGAACAATGGGTGCCCTCTCATTGACCGCAAGCAAAGTCATTCATGAAAAGGGATTCTCTCCCCTGGTTCCCGGAATTACTCATATCCCTTACGCTTATTGTTATCGCTGTCCTTACCACCTCGAATATCCGGAATGTGAAATTGCCTGTGTGGACTGGATTCGAGAAGACCTCTTCAAAAGAAGTATCCCCCCGGAGGAGGTGGCAGCGATTTTTGTGGAACCGATCCAGGGAGAGGGGGGCTATATCGTTCCTCCTCCTGAGTTTCATCATAAACTCTACGGTCTGGCCAAGGAATTCGGGATCCTCTTTGTGGTGGATGAGGTTCAGACTGGGATGGGAAGGACAGGCAAGATGATGGCCATCGAGCACTGGGGGGTAGTCCCGGATATCATTGCCTTGGCCAAGGGGATTGCTTCGGGAATGCCTCTGGGAGCAACCGTCTCTCAGGCAGAGGTGATGGATTGGGTTCCGGGATCTCATGCAAGTACCTTTGGAGGAAACCCCATCAGCTGTCGGGCTGCACTTAAAACGATAGAACTTCTTGAGAACGGTCTTATTGAAAATGCGGCTACGATAGGAGACTATCTCCTGAGAAAGCTAAAAGAAATTCAGAACGAGTTTGAACTGATTGGAGAGGTGAGGGGAAAGGGATTGATGATCGGAGTGGAGTTAGTCCGGGATAGGGAAAGGAAAACAAAGGCGATTGAAGAGCGAAACAGGGTGATTCAGGCCTGTTTCGAGAAAGGTCTTCTTATCCTTGGCTGTGGTGAGAATTCGATTCGCCTCATTCCTCCCCTTATCATTACCCGAAGAGAGGCAGATTTAGCTCTTTCCATCCTGGAAGAGGTTTTGAAAAAGATTAGTTAGACGAAGCCTCACGTAAGAGATGGATCAGTTCGTCACAGGTTAAAAGGTAAGCAAATCCAAAACCGAGATTTTTTAAAGTGGAGAGGTGTAGATCTATCCTGCCTGTTGCGGTCCCATCGATGAGAAAGAAGACCCGATAATCCCTCATGAAGGCATCTCTCGCTGTCGTTTCGCAGCACAGATTGGTCATCACTCCTGAGATGATCAGATCTTGAATCCCTCTTGATGTAAGAATCTGTGCCAGATCCGTCTCATAAAAGGCACTATATCGCTTTTTGGAAAGAATGATATCCTCCGATTCCACTTTAATCTCGGGCATCATCTTCCAATCTTCTGTCCCTTCAAGGATCAATTCTCCCCACCACCGCCCAAGTTCTCCCCCATCCTTGGATGGCTCCTTATGGCCATGTTGGGTGAAAATAATGGGAAGATGAAAGCTTCTGCAGGTTTCAATGACCCGTTGAAGATTTTTAAGGATAGGAAGGATGATCCGTCTAAAATAGTTTTGTAGATCGATGACCAGGAGACAGGTATGGGTGAAATCAGGGATAGCCTTCTTTTCTCGATAGGGAGTGAGTTCCTTCAACATTTCCTCAAGATTGAGTTTCATCCTTTTTCCACCTTGGATTATCGATAAGGGCAGGTTTCCCTCCTCTTTCGACGAGAATCTTTACAAATCCTGTTTTCTCTATCGCTCCATAATTATGGCCTGCATCCCCTGGATAGACCGCAAAGAAGACAAAAGGGATAGACCCTGTATTGACCATTCGGTGTCCCCAATAGGGAGGAATATAAGCGATCGTCCCCGGACGAATGGGAATGGATTCGAATTCGCCTTTTTCGGTCTGAACGAGGAGCAAGCCTTCTCCCTCAAGACCCAGATAGACCTCAGAGGTGTCCGGTCTTCTGTGATAATGCCCTTTCGTCATAAAGTATTCATCTCCAATCTTTCCAGGGAGAATGCGTGTAACGGCCAGTTGAAGATGGCCACTCTCTTCTGGGAGAATCTTTTCGCTGAAGGAATAGATTACCGGGTTTTCTTTTTCAAGGATTTGTTGCTCTGCTTGGGAATCGTAAAACACTCCCTTCATATCACTCAATCTTCGAATATGGATTCGATCATGGGGAAGAAGGTCTCCTGTTTTAAAATTTAGATTTAATGAAAAAGGTCTCATAAGCATAGTTTCCCCCTGAACGTGAATTCGCCTATCTATTCAATCATACCTTTAAAAAAGAAGGAAGGCAATGGAAAATTTATTTTCACGTAATGCCTCACTGAGGCGGGGAAATCATTTTAAGCCCGACAGGAGTATTTCCAAAACCCATAGAATGCGGATGGATTGAATATAAATAGATCCTCCGAATCGATCCATCGTTGAAATGGGTTTTTGATTAAAACCAACCTAAGTAAGAATTTCTATGGCCCATTTAAGGTAGCCGCACTTTGGGTTTCTCCAATAC
>CAZMWF010000120.1:0-14916 GCA_964570075.1 uncultured Syntrophaceae bacterium
TTCAAAGAAGGGGTATTCCCTCACGGGAGAATGGATTACAAAGGAGTCCGGCTTCTCTCTTGACGAAACTTTCTTTTTTATGCAATAATTTTCGCATACAAGGGAGTATGAAGGACAGGGGCGTCTTTAAAAGGACGCCCTTATTTCTTTTCTATGGGAGATAAGGAAATGAATCTTGAGGTGAAAGAAATCAATGCCCTTCTTGAGATCAGCAAGGCCATTGCCTCCGGACTCTATCTTGGAGATGTCCTCCGATTAATCGTCACCATTACAGCCAAGGTGATGGATTCGAAGATCTGTTCCCTCTGGATTTTGGATGAGAAGGATCAGAAATTAAAATTAAAGGCCACCCAGAGTATGAGCGAGGAATATTTGAAGGAGAGGAGTTTGAGGATGGGAGAGGGGGTCGTGGGTCATGTGGCCCTCCACAATAAGCCTATGACCATTATGGATGTCCTCAAAGAGCCTCTCTATAAGGAAAAGGAGTTGGCCAAAAAAGAGGGGTTGGTTTCTATGCTCAGTGTTCCAATGTGTGTGAAAGATCGGGTCATCGGAGTGATTAACTGTTATACCTCCTATCCACGAGCCTTTTCAAAGGCTGAAGAAGAGATGTTAATGACCATCGCCAATCAGGCAGCCGTCTGTATTGAAAACTCGGGTCTGATGGGTGCTCTCGATATCAATGAAATTCTTAAGCTCCTTTTAGAAGGAGTGATAAAAAATACGGGCTTTGATCGAGCCCGACTCTATATGGTCAATGAAAAGAAAGGAATCCTTGAATGTAAAATGGCGGTCGGGGTAGATGAGGAAATGGTCAAAGGAATCGAGCTTCCCATCGACCCTGAGGATAGCATCGTGGCAAGAGCAATGGTTGAAAAGAAACCCTTTGTCATCCCCGACGCACAAGAAGATTGGAGGGTGAATCCTTTACTTAAAGAAAAACTGAAGCTCCACTCCCTCGTGGTCATACCCGTTCTTGCGAAAGAAAAAGTATTGGGGGTAATTGCGGCAGATCATGTTGAGCCGGGTAAAACCATTCCTCAAGAGGCCCTTGAAGCCATGATGAGCTTTTCCCAACAGGCAGGTTTAGCGATTCACAACACCTCGATCGTTGAAGAACTAAAAATGTTAAGTCAAGAGATGGAGGAGAAAATTAAAAGAACCATGGAGGATCTCAATCGGGCAGAGGCCCAACTGCTTCGTCAGGAAAAGTTAGCTGCCCTCGGTCAGTTAGCCGCTGGGATTGCTCATGAGATAAGAAATCCCTTAACCAGTATCAATCTCCTGATTCAGTCCATGGAAGAAAGACTTCCGATGGAATATCCCTACCGGGAAGATCTTAAAGTCATCGAGGAAGAGATTGGCCGAATCAATCATATTGTGGAACAATTTCTTCGGTTTGCTAAACCCTCTCCTCCTCTTTTTGAAAAAACAGAGGTTTTTCAAATTTTAGAAGAAACCCTTCAATTGATAAGGCCTCAGATTGAAAAAGCTCGGATCTCTGTTAAAAAAGAATTTCACCCTTTACCCTCGATCACCATTGATAAAGAACAGATGAAACAGGTTTTCCTGAATCTCGTCCTGAATGCGATCCAAGCGATGCCTCAGGGAGGAACCTTAACTTTAGGGGGCAAGGTTTGCGAGGAGGGGGACTGGGTTAAACTCTGGTTCAGGGATTCTGGGGTCGGTATTGCATCGGAAGCGATGAATAAGCTCTTTGATCCTTTCTTTTCGACCAAAGAAAATGGGGTGGGTCTTGGACTCTCCATTGCCCACCGAATTGTGGATGCCCATCGTGGAAAGATTGAAGTGGAAAGTACTCCAGGAGAGGGATCACTCTTTACTCTTTGGCTTCCTTGCTCTATTGAACGATGAGGGAATGATCCATGCAAAGGATCTTAATCGTGGATGACGATAAGTCTATTCGATACTCCCTAAAGCGGATATTTGAGGAGTATTATCTTGTGATGACGGCACAGAACGGAGAAGAAGCGATCTCTCTCTTTCAACAGAATTCACCCGATTTGATTATTATGGATATTCGAATGCCGGGTCAAAATGGGATCGACCTGTTAAAAGAGATGAAGGCCAATGATCCTAAGAGTCTGGTGATCGTGATGACGGCCTATGGAACCACAGAGACAGCCATCGAAGCCATGAAATGGGGGGCTTTTGACTATATCCTGAAACCCTTTTCTATTCCAAAGATGAAAGAACTGGTTGAGAAGGCCCTTTTGCTCAGAAAGATGATGAAAGAAGAGATTCCTTATGTGTTTGAGGAAGAGCAAGAGATAGGAAAAGAAAGGATCGTTGGGTCTTCTCCAAAAATGCAGGAAATCTATAAATTGATTGGTCAGATTGCACCGACTGATGTCACGGTCCTTCTCCGAGGAGAAAGTGGAACAGGAAAAGAACTCTTTGCCAGAGCCATCTATCATCATAGCCTTCGTTCCAATCAGCCTTTCCTTCCTGTGAATTGTGCAGCCATTCCCGATACTCTCCTCGAGAGTGAACTGTTTGGCCACGAGAAGGGAGCTTTTACAGGGGCCATCTTTCGACGAATCGGCAAGCTCGAACAGTGCAACGGAGGAACCCTCTTTCTTGATGAGATCGGAGATATGTCTCTTTCCACCCAGGCAAAGATTTTAAGGGTTCTTCAGGAGAAAAGATTCGAACGATTGGGGGGAAGAGAAACGATCCAAACCGATGTTCGGTTCATTGTAGCGACGAATAAAAACTTGGAAGAAGCCATTGCTAAAGGGACTTTTCGTGAAGATCTCTATTATCGGCTCAATGTCGTTTCCATCCATATCCCTCCCCTACGAGAACGAAAAGAGGATATTCCCGTTTTAATCGATTATTTTATTAATAAATTCAATTTGGAATTGAAAAAGAAGGTTCTGGGAATGACTCCCGAAGCGATGAGAAAGATGGTCTCCTACTCTTGGCCTGGAAATGTGAGGCAATTAGAGAACGTCATTAAAAGGGCAATGGTTTTATGCCACGGAGAATGGATCCTTGAAGACCAGATCCTTCTTGAATTCAGAGAGGAAAAAAGGGAGATAAGAGAAGAGGTGAAGAAAAAGACCTTCGAAGATCTCCTTGATTCACTTTTTGAAGAACTCCTCAAAGCTCCCTCATTAAACAAAGATCTTGATCTAATTTCCTTCCTTGAAAAAGAAATCATTCTAAGAGCCCTTCAAAAGACCAATGGGAATCAAATTCAAGCCGCTAAGCTTCTCGGGATCAATCGAAATACTCTTCGGAGTAAAATGGAGCGGTATCGCCTTAAAAAAGAAGTCTTGATTTCAGAACCGAGCGATCTTCCCTAAATTTCATCAACCTGCCTAATTTTCATCACCCTTTTTTCAATCCATCCTTTTCGGATTAAATTCCCCTAAACGAAAATCTCTAAATTCTTTTTAATTTCCATAAGTTAAAAAGTTTTCCCCGTCTGATTTAATAAACCCTAATATGGCATCCTATTTGCTAAAAAATAACATAACTACAAAGAGGTAGCTTAAAAGACAAAGGCGTCTTTTCAATCCATGAAGGATAAAAGACGCCTTTTTAATCAATCTATCATAGGGGAGGGAGTATGGATAAAGAGTATGTATTGAAAATGGCAAAAGAGAACGATGTCAAATTTATTCGGATTTGGTTTACCGATATCCTGGGTTTCCTGAAAGGGTTTGCCATCACCATTGATGAGCTGGAAGGAGCCCTTGAAGAAGGAATGGGATTTGATGGTTCCTCTATTCAAGGGTATGCCAGAATTGACGAAAGCGATATGGTGGCCAAACCCGATCCAAAGACCTTCCAGATCATCCCGTGGAGGCCAAAGGAGAATGCTGTCGCGCGAATGTTCGCGGATATCTATGAGCCAGATGGCACACCCTATAAAGGAGATCCTCGATGGGTTTTAAAAAAGACGCTTAAAAAAGCAGAGGATCTTGGGTATACATTTTATGTGGGTCCGGAACTCGAATATTTCTATTTTAAATCCAATGATGGGACTCAAATTCTTGACCGTGGAGGTTATTTTGACTTAACCCCTTTGGATGTAGCCACAGAGCTTCGACGGGAAACGATTCTAACCCTGGAAGCCATGGGAATTAAGGTAGAATATAGCCATCATGAGGTAGCGCCGAGTCAACACGAAATTGATCTCCGTTATACCGATGCGTTGACCATGGCAGACAACGCTATGACTTACCGCTTGGTCGTGAAAGAGATTGCTCTCAAACATGGAGTTTACGCCACGTTTATGCCCAAACCCATCTTGGGTCAGAATGGAAGTGGGATGCATACCCATCAATCCCTCTTTAAAGGTAATCAGAATGCCTTTTTCGATCCCCATGATGAATACCATCTATCTAAAATAGCTAAATCCTATATCGCAGGTCTTCTTAAACATTCGAGGGAGATCACTTCGATCACCTCTCAATGGGTCAACTCTTATAAGAGGCTTGTGCCGGGTTATGAAGCCCCTGTGTATATCTCCTGGGCCAGGAGAAACCGTTCAGCCTTGGTTCGAGTTCCTATGTATAAACCTGGGAAAGAGAAGGCGACTCGAATTGAATTTCGTTCACCCGATCCAGCCTGTAACCCTTATTTAGCCTTTGCGGTCATGTTGGCTGCTGGACTGAAAGGGATTCAAGAGGGTTATGAGCTTCCCCCTCCTGTGGAAGAGGACATCTTTGAGATGTCTGAAGAGGATCGAAAGAGGCACGGGATTGAGTCCCTTCCAGGGAATCTATTCGAAGCGATTCAGCTTACCGAACAAAGTGAACTGGTCAGGGAAACCTTAGGGGATCATATCTTTCAAAAATTTATCCAAAATAAAAAGATAGAGTGGGATGAATATCGGACCCATGTATCCCGTTTTGAATTGGAAAAATATCTTCCTATTCTTTAAGGGGGTATAGGGATGGGACAGAAAATAAGTGGGTTTGAAAAAGAGATCTCGGGTTGTTCCATTACAGGTTTTATCTGTGAAGATGGAAAGCGAGTCAACGGAGAGGCCATCATTCAATCCATTGCTTCGATGAACGAACGTTCCAATGGGTTGGGAGGAGGATTTGCTGCCTACGGAATCTATCCCGAGATGAAAGATTTCTATGCGTTGCATATTCTCTACGAGGATAGAGAAGCCAAGGAGGAGGCCGAACGGATTCTTAACGAATCCTTATTGATCGAACTCCAGGATAAAATCCCCACCCGAAAAACAAAACGGATTACCCATCCTCCTCTCCTGATGAGATATTTCGTGGGGATTGATGAAAACCGACTTTTTGAACTTGAAACCTCAGAGGAGGACTATATTGTTCATATTGTAATGAGGATCAATACGGAGGTTAAAGGGGCCTATGTCTTTTCGAGTGGGAAGAACATGGGAACCTTTAAAGCGGTTGGCTTTCCCGATGAGGTGGGTAAGTTTTACCGATTAGAAGAATATGAAGGTTACCTCTGGATTGCCCATGGCCGTTTCCCAACCAATACCCCTGGATGGTGGGGAGGAGCCCATCCCTTTACCCTTCTCGATTTTTCAGTGGTTCATAACGGAGAGATCTCCTCCTATGGAATTAACAGGAGATATCTGGAGATGTTTGGCTATCAGTGTACATTGATGACCGATACCGAGGTGATGGCCTACCTTTTTGACCTCCTACTGAGAAGACACCATTTACCTATTGAAATTGCCTGTAAAGTCTTGGCTCCACCTACCTGGGACGAGATAGACCGTGGAGATGGGCAAATGGAGTTGATTAAAGTTCTCAGAATCGTCTATGGAAGTGCTTTGGTAAACGGTCCCTTTTCGATTCTCCTTGCCCACAAAAATGGTCTCGTTGGGCTTAATGACAGGATTAAATTGAGGCCTCTTATTGCAGCCCGCAAGGGGGAAACCCTTTACATGGCAAGTGAGGAGGCAGGAATAAGGGAAATCTGTTCATCTCCAGATAGGGTCTGGGCTCCAAAAGCAGGAGAGCCTGTGATTGGATGGCTAAGGGAGGGTCGTCTAAGTGAATTTGAGTCATCTCGAGCCCGAATTCCAGATCGAGAGGAATCCAAGCCGATGTATTCAGTGCCAGGTGTGTGTTAGACAGTGTGCCTTCGAAGCCCATCTTTATGACCCTGAAACCCTTGAGGTTTCCTCTCGTGAGGAGGTCTGTGTGGGTTGTCATCGGTGTGTCACCCTCTGTCCAACCAATGCCCTTACCATTCGTCGAAACCCTCTTGACTTTAGAGAAAATGCCAATTGGACGCCCTGGGCCATTCGAAACATTATTAAACAAGCAGAAACAGGAGGAGTTCTCCTCACTGGGATGGGAAATGATCGACCCTATCCTGTTTATTGGGACCACCTCCTTCTCAACGCTAGTCAAGTCACAAATCCCTCCATCGATCCTCTCAGGGAACCCATGGAACTGAGAACCTATCTTGGAAGAAAACCCGAGAAATTGGAATTGGATTATAGTGGAGAAAGGTTACAGATAAAAAATCCACTTCCTCCTCAATTAAAACTCGAGACTCCCATCCTTTTTTCGGCTATGTCTTACGGAGCGATCAGTTACAATGCCTGTGAGGCCTTGGCCAGGGCTGCAGAAAAACTCGGAACCTATTACAACACAGGCGAAGGAGGTCTTCATCCCAATCTTTACAAGTATGGGAAAAATACGATTGTCCAAGTCGCTTCCGGTCGATTTGGAGTCCATAAAGAGTATCTCGATACGGCAGCAGCCATTGAAATCAAGATCGGGCAGGGGGCGAAGCCTGGCATAGGTGGTCACCTTCCTGGGGAAAAGGTCGTCGAGGGCATCTCGAAGACGAGGATGATCCCGAGGGGCACAGACGCCCTCTCCCCTGCCCCCCAACATGATATCTATTCTATCGAAGATCTGAGGATGCTGATCTATGCCTTAAAGGAGGCAACCCGATATACGAAACCCATCTCTGTTAAGATTGCCGCTGTTCATAACTCTGCCGCTATTGCGAGTGGGATGGTGAGAGCAGGCGCTGATATCATCGGCATTGATGGATTCCGTGGAGGAACAGGAGCTGCCCCAATGGTCATCAGGGATAATGTGGGAATCCCTATCGAATTTGCCTTAGCCTCCATCGATCAGAGGCTTCGAGAGGAAGGGATCCGTCACCAGGCCTCCATCCTCGTAGCAGGAGGATTCAGAAACAGTGCAGATGTGGTGAAAGCCATTGCATTGGGAGCCGATGGAGTCTATATCGGAACAGCGGCTTTAATTGCAATGGGATGTCATGTCTGCCAAAAATGTTATACGGGAAAGTGTAACTGGGGAATTGCTACCCAGGATCCTTATCTTCAGAAACGATTGAATCCTGAAATTGCCACGGAAAGGCTCGTCAATCTGATCCATGCCTGGAACCATGAAATCAAAGAGATGTTGGGTGGAATGGGAATCAATGCCATTGAATCCCTTCGAGGAAACCGATTGACCCTTCGCGGAATCGGATTGACTGATACCGAACTAAAGATCCTCGGGGTTTTACCAGCAGGTAGATAAGACTGAAAGACACCGGAAAGGTAAAAATGAAAAGAATCTTTATTAAAGAAGAAGTCTGCATGGGATGTCGTCTCTGTGAAATTTATTGTATCGTTCAACATTCCAGATCAAAAGAGCTCTTAAAAGCCTTTAAAAAAGAGAATCCAAGACCTCTCCCTCGGATCATGATTGAAGAGAAAGGGTCTACCTCATTCGCTCTTCAATGTCGTCACTGCGAGGAACCCTATTGTTTGGAAGCCTGTATGAGTGGAGCCCTTTATCGGGATGAGCAAACCGGAGTGATCCTTCACAATAGAGAGCAGTGTGTAGGATGCTGGATGTGTGTAATGGTCTGCCCTTATGGAGTCATCTCAAGGGATTTACGGGAGAAAAAGGTTGCTTCAAAATGTGACCTTTGTGGAGGGAAAGACCCCCCTGTCTGTGTGGCCAAATGTCCTAATGAAGCATTGGTGTGGGTTGAAATAAAATGATGGAAATAGTCATAGTCGGAAATTCAGCCGGAGCCATGGGAGCCATAGAGGCGATTCGAAAGGTTAATACCACTCTTCCCATTACAGTTATCTCAGAAGAACCCTATCCTGTCTACTCCAGACCTCTTATCTCCTACCTCTTATCCGGCGAGATCAAAGAGGATCAGATCTTCTATCGTTCTAAGAATTTTTATGAGAAACAGCATATAAAAACACGGCTAGGAAGGACGGTAACAAAAGTAGACTTTGAGAAGAGAAAGGTCGAGTTGAAAGACGGGGAGAAGATTCCCTATGATCGTTTATTGATTGCCATGGGGGGAATTCCATTCATCCCAAAAATTGAAGGAGTCCCTCTATCAGGGGTCTATACCTTCACGAAACTGGACGATGCCAAAAAGTTATTATCGATTTTACCCAGTGTTCAGAGAGCAATCGTCGTGGGTGGGGGATTGATCGGATTAAAAGTGGCTGAGGCTCTCAAAAAAAGAGGAGTGGAAGTCACTGTGGTCGAGCTGGCCAATCATATTCTGAATCTTACATTAGATGAAACCGCTTCCCTCCTTCTTGAGAAAGCATTGGAGAAAGAAGGGATTCATTTGATGACCTCCACGACAGTCGAAAGAATTTTAGGAGACAGGAAAGTAGAATCTGTTCAGCTCTCCAACGGAAAAACAATGAATGCCCAATTGGTCATTCTGGCCATTGGGGTCGTTCCCAACGTGGGGATCTTCAAAGATACTCCCTTACAAATAGATAAAGGAATTTTGGTCAATGAACGAATGGAAACAAACCTTCCCCATATTTATGCGGCAGGGGATGTCACCCAGTCCTACGACAAGATTTTAAAAATGGCTCGACCTCTCCCTATCTGGCCTAATGCTTATCATCAAGGGAAGATTGCGGGATATCAGATGGTTGGGAAAGAAGAGTATCAATATAAGGGAGGATTTTCGATGAATTCGATAGAGGTGGCTCATCTTCCAATCATCTCTATCGGCCTTACCCAGCCTCCATCGGAAGATGGTTACCAAGTGTTTAAAAAAATCAACCGAAGAGCTAACACTTACCGTAAGATCATCTTGAAAGAGGATCGGGTGGTGGGAGCTATTCTCATAGGGGAGATCGATCGGGCAGGAATGATCACGGGGCTCTTAAGAGAAGAGCTTTCTGTGAAAGGGTTCAAAAAGGAACTCCTCAAAAACCCTTTTGGGTGGATCTCCTTTCCAAAACATTTAAGAAAGGAGAGGCTTGGAAAACCGAAATGAAAAGGGCAGAGATTGATGTCAGAAATCTCCATTATAGGGAATTGAACGATCAGATCCATCAGTTGGTCCATCAAGGAGTCAAGCTCATCAGGCTTCGAAATGTAAACGGTCAACGTTATATCGGAGATGGAATCCGGGGAAAGATAAGAATTGAAATAGAGGGGATCCCCGGAAATGATCTTGCTGCTTTTATGGAGGGGCCAACGATTATTACCTCTACAAATGCTCAGGACGCCGTAGCCAATACGATGAACGATGGGAAAGTCCTCATCCATGGGGATGCCGGCGATGTTTTAGGTTACGGGATGCGCGGAGGGAAACTTTATATTCTTGGAAATGTGGGTTATCGTGTTGGCATTCACATGAAATCTTACAAGAAAAAGATACCGATCATCATGATTGGAGGAACAACCAGAGACTTTCTCGGAGAGTACCAGGCTGGAGGGGTGATTGCTGTCCTTGGACTGAACAGCAGCGGTGGGAGTCCTGTCGGAAACTTTATAGGAACAGGAATGCACGGAGGGGTCATCTATATAAGGGGAGAGGTGGATTCTTTTCAGCTCGGGAAGGAGGTTTCTATCTCCCCTATGAACGAATCGGATAAGACATGGTTAAAGATCCATCTCAAGGAGTTCTGTGAAGATTTTGGATTAAGTTTTGATGGGGTAATGAGAAAAGAATTTATCAAACTTTGCCCTACCCATTTAAGACCTTATGGAAAGATCTACGCCTATTAAAGCATTTATATAACCTTGAAATATTGACACCCTTCTATTCAATATTTTAATTTTTAAACGGTTTAATAAAAGTCTTTTAACTCTCTAAAAAGCAAATATGGATTGGGTGGCTATCTTAGATTTTGGGTCTCAATATACTCAACTCATTGCCCGGAGGGTGAGGGAGTGTAAGGTCTATTGTGAAATCTTTCCCTATCATGTTTCACTAAAAGAGATTTTAAAAAATAACCCCAAAGCCCTTATTCTCTCTGGAGGACCTGCCACGGTCACTCAAGAAGAGGCCCCTTCCCTTTCAAAAGAGATATTCGAACTCCATATCCCCATCTTAGGGATCTGCTACGGGATGCAACTTCTGGCTAAGCTCGCTGGAGGGGAGGTGGAATCTGCATCGAGGCGGGAATATGGCAGTGCCTGTTTTATGATGGATCAGAAGGACGATCTATTCTATGGGTTGAAATCTCGAATGGGTGTCTGGATGAGTCATGGAGACCGGGTCATCCAACTTCCTCCTTCCTTTGAAATCCTTGGGCACACTCGAAACTCTCCTATCGCGGCGATGGGGGACAAAAAGAGAAAAATCTATGGGGTTCAATTCCATCCAGAGGTGAGTCATACTCCAGAGGGCTTAAAAATCCTTAATAACTTCTTAAAAAGAATCGCTCGTTGTGAGGAGAATTGGAAAATCAAAGATTTTGTTCGAGAGAAGATCAACGAAATCAAGGAAACCACAAAAGGCGAGAAAGTGATCTGTGCGGTCTCTGGAGGGGTAGATTCAACGGTCTTAAGTGTCCTCCTTCATCGAGCTATCGGAGAGAGACTGGCCTGTATTTTTGTAGACAATGGATTGCTACGAAAGAATGAAGCTCAGGAGGTCACCCAGAGATTTAAAGAGTTTAATATCCATCTAATCTATTCCGATGCGCGGGAGCGATTCCTAAGGAGATTGAAAGGAGTGCTGGATCCTGAACAGAAAAGAAAGATCATCGGTCAGGAATTCATTCGAGTCTTTGAAAAAGAGGCTCGAGCCCTTGGACGAATAAAATACCTGGCCCAAGGGACCCTCTATCCGGATGTGATTGAATCAAAATCGGCTTTTGGGGGCCCCTCCATGAAGATCAAAACTCACCATAACGTAGGAGGTCTCCCTTCAAGATTAAGATTTAAACTCATCGAACCCTTTAGATTTTTATTTAAGGATGAAGTCAGAGAGGTGGGGAAAGAACTTGGACTCCCTGATAGTTTGATCCATCGACACCCCTTCCCTGGCCCTGGTCTGGCTGTGAGGATCATCGGAGAGGTGACGGAAGAGAGATTGACCATTCTGAGAGAGGTAGATTTCTTGATTCAGGAGGAGATTCAAAAGAGACCGATTTATAAAAACCTATGGCAGATATTCGGGATTCTGCTCCCTGTAAAGACGACCGGGGTGATGGGTGATGGAAGGACTTATGAACACGTTGCCGTGATTCGGGCCGTCATCAGTCAAGATGGAATGACCGCAGATTGGGCTAAATTGCCTTATCGTCTCTTGGGAACCCTTTCGAACCGAATCATTAATGAGGTCAAAGGGGTCAATCGAGTCGTTTATGATATTTCAACCAAACCTCCTGCAACCATTGAATGGGAATAAAGGGTCTCAGTTTTAATAAACTCCAATGATTGCGATCGTCGATTACGGAATGGGAAATTTAAAGAGTATCAGTAAGGCCTTTGAAGAGGTTGGGGCAAAAGTCCTTGTGACTTCTGAGCCCAATCTTATTAAAAAGGCCAAGGCCCTGGTCCTTCCGGGTGTAGGGGCCTTTGGAAGAGGAATGGAGAATCTTAAAAGATTGAATCTCGTCCCGGCGATTTATGAAGCGGCGAGGGAGAAAAAACCTATCTTAGGAATCTGTTTAGGATTGCAGTTGCTCTTTACAGAAAGTTTTGAACACGGGGTTTATCAAGGGCTCGACCTGATCAAGGGGAAAGTCCTGAAGTTTGAAGGGGTGAAGGTCCCCCATATGGGATGGAATCAGGTCAGTGGGAGAAGTAAAATGTTTGAAGGCATTCCGAATCCCTGCTTCTTCTATTTTGCCCATTCCTATTACGTGGTTCCTGAAGATCAAAAAGTCAGCGTAGGAATGACCGATTATGGCATTCTCTTTACTTCGGCCATTGAAAATGGACCTCTCTTTGGGGTCCAGTTTCACCCCGAGAAATCTGGGAAGTGGGGATTAAAATTTTTAGAGAATTTTTGTTCCTATGTTGGCTAAACGAATCATCCCTTGTTTAGACGTTAAGGATGGAAGGGTCATTAAGGGGATTCATTTCTTGAATCTACGAGATGCGGGCGATCCAGTAGAACAGGCCTCCCTTTATTCCGAAAGAGGAGCGGATGAGATTGTCTTCTTAGACATCACAGCCAGCCTCGAGAAAAGGAAGATCATCTTAAAGGTATTAGAGAAGACTGCGGCCAAGGTCTTTATCCCCTTGACCGTAGGGGGAGGGATTAGAGATTTGGAAGACATTCGGATCTTACTCAAATCAGGGGCCGATAAGGTATCGATCAACACCGCTGCAGTAGAAAATCCAGAGCTCGTGAGAGCGGCATCCGAAGAATTTGGAAGCCAATGTATTGTCGTGGCCATTGATGCGAAAAAGATAGATCCTGAGAGATGGATCGTTTATACCTACGGAGGGACAAAGCCGACTTCTCTTCTCGCTATTTCCTGGGCCAAACAGGTGGAAGAGTTAGGAGCAGGAGAGATTCTTCTGACCAGTATGGATAAAGATGGGACAAAAGAAGGCTATGATTTGGAATTGACTCGTAAAATCTCTGAGTCGGTCAATATCCCAGTCATTGCCTCTGGGGGGGCAGGAAATTTAGACCATCTTTACGAGGCCTTCACCATTGGCAAGGCTGATGCCGTTTTAGCGGCTTCCATTTTTCATTATGGAGAGCATTCCCTTCAAGAGACAAAAGAGTATTTAAGATCCAGAGGAATCCCTGTTAGACTCTGAAATCTCCTTTTCTAATGGAACGGCCCATCTCTCATACAAGTAATCCCTCACTGCCCTCTCGCGCTCATTCTTCACTTCTGAGCGAGTGGTTAATCATACAAATTTTTTTATTTTGAAAAAAATTTTTTTTGTTTATGATAGAAGAAATTAAAGGTACCTCAGGAGGAAAGGATGCGTCATCTTCGTATTGGACTCTGTCAGATCAATCCCACCGTGGGAGATATTGAAGGGAATAGCAAAAAAATTATGGATTACATCAAAAGGGGAAAGAGGATGGGGGCGGATCTTCTCGTCTTCCCCGAATTGGCTGTTACGGGTTACCCTCCTGAGGACCTCCTTCTGATGCCAAAATTTATCGAAGATAACCTGAAGGCGATTCAGGAAATTGCCAAAGCAACTCAATCCATCACCGCCATTGTCGGATTCGTCCATAAGGAGGGGGACATCTTTAATTCCGCCGCTCTTCTTCATCATGGGAAGCTCATGGGCATCTATTCGAAGATGTATCTTCCGAACTATGGAGTATTCGACGAATTCCGTTATTTCCATCCAGGGAAAGAAAATTTCATCTTTATCCTTCGATCCATTCCTGTCGGAATAAGTATCTGTGAGGATCTCTGGTATCCAGGAGATCCTATCCGGACCCAAACCCTTCATGGAGGGGCTGAGTTGATTGTTAATCTCTCCGCCTCACCCTACCATACGGGGAAAACAGAGGAGCGAGAAAAATTGATTTCCACCCGAGCCTCCGATAACTTAGCCATTGTGGCCTATTGCAATTTAGTCGGAGGCCAGGATGAGCTGGTCTTTGACGGGGGTAGCATGATCTTCGACCAGAGGGGAGAACTCATTGCTCGGGGAAAACAGTTCGAAGAAGATCTCGTTCTTTCGGATTTAGACTTCGAGGCTGTCTTTCGAATCCGTCTTCATGACCCGAGAATTCGAAGAGAGAAAATGGTGGAAGGAGAAAAAGGAATCAAAAAGATTGAACTTCCTGAACTGACCCCTCCCTCTCGAAGAAAGCCCTTACTCCCAAAAAGAGAGTTAAAACCATTAGACTCCCTTTCAGAAATCTATTCTGCCCTGGTTCTTGGGACAGGAGACTATATTCGAAAGAATGGTTTCAAAAGGGTGCTGGTGGGCCTCAGCGGTGGAATAGATTCTGCCCTCACGGCAACGATCGCTGTCGATGCCCTGGGAAAGAAGGGCGTCGTAGGGGTAGCCATGCCCTCTCCCTACTCCTCTAAGGAATCTCTTGAAGATGCAAAACGCTTGGCAAAAAATCTCGGCATAGAATTTCTGAACATTCCGATTACCGAGATCTTCAATGCCTATCTCCATACCTTAGCCCCAACCTTTAAAGGACTCCAACCCGACGTCACGGAAGAGAATATCCAGGCCCGTATCCGAGGCAATATCCTGATGGCCCTTTCTAACAAATTTGGTTGGCTCGTCCTCACCACTGGAAATAAGAGCGAGATGAGTGTAGGGTATTGCACTCTATATGGAGATATGGCAGGAGGATTTGCTGTCCTTAAAGATGTCCCTAAGACTCTGGTTTATCAATTGGCAGAACATAAGAACAAAAAAGAAGGGAAGGAGATTATTCCAAAAAGAGTGTTTACTAAAGCCCCCTCAGCAGAATTGAGACCCAATCAGAAGGATGAAGACTCCCTCCCCCCCTACCCTATCCTCGACCCCATCCTTCAGGCCTATGTGGAAGAAGATAAAGGGCTAAGGGAGATCGTTAAGATGGGATTCAAAGAGGCGATGGTAAAAGAAGTTATTCATCTGGTAGATCGAAATGAGTATAAAAGGCGACAGAGCCCTCCGGGGGTCAAGATCACCCACCGTGCCTTAGGGAAGGATCGAAGACTTCCGGTCACCAACCGATACCGAAATTCTT
>CAZMWF010000121.1:0-9291 GCA_964570075.1 uncultured Syntrophaceae bacterium
CGTTTCGGAAATAGAGAGAAAATGGATTTTGACCAAACTTGAAGAGGCAGAATGGAATCAGGAAAAGGCTGCAAAACTACTTGGAATGACAAGAAAGATGTTAGTCAATCGAATGAATAAATATCACATCAAGCGAGCCAAAGTGAAATAAAACATAAAAAACAGCCAATCTGGCACTAAATTTGTATAATAAATTATGATGGCCATTCCCTCGATTCTTCTTATCGACCCTTTCAAAAATCTGATCAACGCCTATCAGATCATCCTGAGAGAAGAAGGATATTCGGTCGAATCGGCGTTCAATTTAGAGGAGGCTAACTCTTACCTGAGGGAGAAAAAATATTCTCTCATTATCATTGAATATCTCTATCCCTACGAAGTGACAGAAGAATTCATAAGAAGAGTTAAGCAGACTGCGCCCGAAACTTATATCATCATGATTGCCAATGCCATCATCGATAGTGAAACATACGAAAGACTTTTCGAAACCGGTTTGGACGAATTTATACTCAAACCCTATTCTCCAGATAAAATCCTTGTCCATATTAAAAAAGGCTTAAAACAGAGAGAGTTGATCCTTCACCTTAACGAACTAAAAAGATTGAATCTGGTCGACCCGATTAGCGAGGCACTCCATCGCCTAATCTTTAATAAAAATTATTTCCAGACCTCTCTACAAAAGGAATTGAAGAGATCGAAACGCCATCATCATCCCTTCTCAATCCTGTTAATTAAAGTCATGGTCGACAAGATTGAAAAAGACCAACTTAACGGATTCCACAAAGAATTTTTAGATCTTATTAGAAAGAATACAAGGGAAGAAGACGTAGTAAGTAAAAACAATGGGGAGATAGGTCTTCTTCTTCCAGAAACCAACCGGGCTGGCTGTCAGGCCCTACAGCAAAGGCTTGAAGGATTGATTAAAGAGTATCCTCCCTTTCGGTCTGAAAGGTTTGGGGAGGTCATAAAGAGCCTTTCTTTTCAATCCCTTACATTTCCTGAGCAGTCGGATATTTTAGAGTCATTAAGATTCTAACTTCTCGTTTCCCTTTTAGGTCGTTTCTTTAATTCCCCGCCATCATTGAAGATTTAATCTACCTTTTACCTTTTGGCTCAACCTTTTTCCCAAAAGGTCAAAACGAAAGGGAGTCAACTTTCTAAATGAGAAAGAGAGAATGAAAAAAAACTTTTTGAAATTAAGAGATTAGGCAAAATTTATTTTCTTCTCCCAGATGGTATTTAAATTGCTATTCATAAAATCGATCCAAATTTATGGCTTGTTCTCCAGACAAGCCAATATCCTTTATAAACCCATCGGAGAATCTTGGTATGCCAAAAGAAACCATCCTCATATTTGACCAAGAACCTCATACGCGGTGGATTCTTAAGGCCTTATTGGAGAGTGAGCGATATATTGTGATTGCTCTTCAAGACATCGATCGACTCAAACAGAACTTCAGGGAATTCGAAATCTCAGGTTTAATTACGGAGTATTGGGCTGGGACCCAATGTATGGTGGACCATATCCGAGAGTTAAAAAAGAATTTTCCAGACCTTTATGTCATGATGCTTACCCAACACGAGGTAGAAGATAAAGAATATAAAAGGATTCTGACTTCTGGGGTGGACGACTTATTTATAAAACCCTTTTCAAGCGAAAAGATTCTCCTTCATCTCAAAAAAGGACTGAGATACAGAAGGCTAAGGATTCAGAAAAGAAAGATTGAAAAGGAATTGATGAGACAGAGATTGATCCATCACCCAAACGAAACCAGATCATTATGATAGATTTAAGTAAATTCCCATCAATCCTCTCCCCCCGAGACTGTGTCGTAACGGGGAAATAGTAAAAAATGTCATGCTGAACTTGTTTCAGCATCTAATAAAATCAATGGCTTAGAGACCCTGAAATAAATTCAGGGTGACAAAACAGTAATTACGACACAGTCTCTCCGGGGAGAGGGAAGGGGTGAGGGGTAAAAGTTAATTTTAAGTACCCAGAGGAAAGTCAAAATTCCCAGGGTGGTTTAAAGGTGAAAGGAGGGGATGTTATGGAAGGAAACTCATTTAAAGAGGCTAAGTTTCCTTTAAGTTCTGACCAGTTCCTCACCGGAAATAACAGGGCTTTCATTCTTTTCCACAAGGTCCAGAGTGCCCTTCAGCATGTTCCTGACTTTGGAGAGACCTGCAAGGCAATTTTAGATGCTGTCATCGAGGAGATGGATGCTGAAAACTGTTCCTTGATGCTAAAAGATCCTGTTTCAGGCGATTTAATCATTCGAGCGGCAAGAAGCCGAAACGAAAAGGAGACGGTATATGATTCAGAAGCCTTAGAGAAGGCTAAACGATTTAAGTTTGGTGAAGGGGTAGCCGGTTGGGTTTTGAAGGAAGGAAAGGCTGTAATGATCAACGATGTCCATCAAGAACCCCGATTCGTAAAAGCGGAAGGGTTAAGCCATCGGGTCAGGTCATTGATCTGCTATCCAATCAAAGAAGGGGATCAAATTGTTGGAGTTTTTAACCTGAGCCATTCGAAGAAAGGGGCCTTTGACGAGAGTTACCAGACCATCCTGACCTACATCACCAATCAGGTAGGAGCGGCTTTAACCTCCACCCGGTTCTTTTTAGAAATCAATGAGATGAATCGCCTGATCAAAGTCTCCAAAAAATCTCTATCTCGACCCGAAAAGGAGAGTCCTTCTCGTGCTTCTGCTACCTTTGTCGAAGTAGGGGAGATGACCCAGGAGAATGGAATCTTTATCTATGCCCATGAAAAGATGCAGCGAATCAAGGAGATGATTGACCGAGTGGCCAATACCGATGTGACCGTTCTTATACAGGGAGAAAGTGGAACAGGTAAAGAAGTGGTGGCTCGTTCCATTCATCTAAATTCTTTTCGACGGGATAAGCCCTTTGTGAAAGTCAATTGTGCTGCCCTGCCTTCTGAACTTCTTGAAAGTGAACTTTTTGGCTATGAAAAGGGTGCATTTACAGGGGCGTATCGGCAAAAATTGGGGAAATTTGAACTTGCCCATGAAGGGACGATTTTCCTTGACGAAATCTCGGAGATGAGTCTCTCTCTTCAGAGTAAACTCCTTCAGGTCCTTCAGGATAGGGAGTTCTCCAGGTTAGGGGGAAAGAGGGATGTTCGAGTGGACGTAAGGGTGTTAGTCGCTACGAATAAAAATATTGAAGAAGCCATTAAACAAGGAAAATTTAGGGAAGACCTCTATTATCGCTTAAATGTGGTCAATATTACCCTTCCCCCCTTAAGAGAAAGGAAAGAAGAAATTCCTATTTTTGTAGAGTATTTTCTAAATAAGTTTTCGAAAAAGTTTGGCCGTAAACTCAGTCCTCTCTCGGATCGCCTGATGAAGGCGTTCCTTCAGTATCATTGGCCAGGCAATGTGAGGGAACTTGAGAATATGATTCAAAGAATTGTCGTTTTGGGAGGGGAGAAAGCGATTCTCGAGGAATTGGCTCCTTCCGTAAAAAATGAAGTCCTCCCTGATCCAAAGAGAGTGATCCTGAACAAGAAACTCTGGCCTTCTTTGAAAGAAGTGCATCGAGAGGCCATGATCAAGGCGGAGAGCGAGGTGATTGCCAAGGCCTTAGAGATGACCAATTGGAATCGCAAAAAGGCCGCAGGTCTTCTTAATATTAGCTATAAAGCGCTCCTCTATAAGATCAAGGAGTGTGGCTTGGACAATAAAATAATTCCTACATCCAATTAAAAGAGTTTAATTAGGTAGAGTCTGTTCTAAGAATAGATTTAAAAAAGGAAATGAAGTTCCAGGGATGATAAAAAATGGAAAATAACGGAATTGATTTACCACTTATTTCTAAAAAATTTCCCCTATTTTCCACTTTGTTTTTTATTCCCGCTCTCAAATCCTTTTTTAGAAAGGAGAAAAATTTTTCATATCTCGATACGTTAGACAATTAATCCAGGCCATTTCTATTTGGCATAGGGTTTGCCTTTTTTATTATTTGTTCATTTAATTTCTTCTAAAGGAGGAATTTTATTAAGAGCGCACCTGAAATCCCAATTTAATCATGATAAGGGTTAGGTTCTATTTTTTTGTCATCCCGAACTTGTTTCGGGATCTCATCTCAGTTTTAAGTTTTAGCTATTTACAATGAAAGAGATCACTGAAATCATATTTTCCAATTGCAATAAGATGGCCACCATTAAGTCGATCATTGATGAAGTGGCAAAGACCGACATTACCGTTTTGATAAAAGGAGAGAGCGGTTGCGGGAAAGAATTAGTGGCACGAACCATTCACAACTCTTCTCATCGAAGAACCAAGCCTTTCGTGAAGGTCAACTGCGCAGCCATTCCTCCCAATCTTCTCGAAAGCGAGCTGTTCGGTTTTGAAAAGGGCGCTTTTACCGGTGCCCATCTGAAAAAACCTGGCAAGTTTGAGATGGCTAATGGAGGAACCATTTTACTGAACGATATCGAAGAGATGGACCTTTCTCTCCAGGCAAAGCTTCTTCAGGTCCTCCAGGACGGAGCTTTTTCACGATTAGGGGGAAATGGAGAATTGGTGATTGATACCCGGGTGATTGTCACGACTAAAAATAATATAGAACGATCCTTGGCAGAAGGACGGTTTCGTGAAGACCTTTTCTTCAGAATCAATGTGATCAATCTTACCATCCCTCCCCTTCGTGATCGAACGGAACAGATTCCTCTCCTTTCCGAATATTTTTTCAATCTCTATAAAAGGAAGTATGGGAGAGAGGTTTCACCTCTATCCCCAAAATTGATTGAAACCTTCAAATCCTACTCCTGGCCTGGAAATATTCGGGAATTAGAAAATTTTATCAAAAGACTGGTCATCTTGGGCGAAGAGGAAATGATCCTGCAATCCCTCTATGAGAAGATGGAAGGAAAAGAGAGGGTACAGGGAGCCCCTCCTCTTTTCTCATCCGTTGCCGAACCCTCAAGACCCATATTTAACCTAAAAGAGGTAGGCAAAAGAGCAGCTGAACTTGCAGAACGAGAACTCATTGAAGCCACACTTCAGCAGACTCGCTGGAATCGTAAAGAGGCGGCGAAATTACTCCGCATCAGTTACAAGGCACTGCTCTATAAAGTGGATAGATATGGCCTTGAGAGTGGTTTGACTCAAAAGGATGGCAATAAGCTGAACTCAGAGAGCTCGGATTTAGGATTAGGAAAAAATGAAGTTCTTGAAAAGGAGAAGCGATGGAGAGAGGGCAGGAGGTAAGAGAGACCTTTGGGAGGATTATCGATCAGAAACTTTTTCTATACCTTCTCGATCTTGAGATAAAGCGAGCCCGAAGATACCAAAATTTTATTTCCCTCCTTTACCTCAAGATTCATCGGATTTCGAATGATGGCAATTCGTGGAGCCTTGAAACCTGTCGCGAAACATTGGGGGACCTCCTTTCGGTCGAAATGCGAGAGAGCGATATTTTGGCCTTTCTGGGAGAAGAGAGTTTGGTTGCTCTTCTTCCTTATGCAGACCTCCAGATGGCTGAGAGGGCAAAAGAGCGGTTCAAAGAAACCCTTCAATATTTTGATTTTAGAAGAATGGGGTATGAGATTACGATTGACCAATTCTGCTTTCCTGTCAATGGAGCAGATACAAAGGACCTTTTAGGTAAACTCTTTCAGCCCCCATCAGAGGAAGAAAGGGGAGTTAAAATATGAAACCAGACTTCAAAGCTACTCTATTCATCTTGTTCATTCTCTTTATGGGCTTCGGTTTGGCTTTCTCTCAGACAGACCAGGAGATCCTTTCTAAAAAACAGGCTCAGGCTGAGATGGGTGTGGATAGTGAGCGCTATGTGATTGGTGCTGAGGACATCCTCTATATCCATGTCTGGAGGGAAGAGGCCCTATCGAGAACAGTTCCAGTGAGAATGGATGGTTATATCTCACTCCCTCTGATCCATGAAATCAGGGCGGCTGGATTAACTCCTCTTCAATTGAAGGAGGAGCTAACGAGGAGACTAAAAGAATTCATAGAAAACCCGAACGTTTCGGTCATCGTCATGGAGGCCAATAGTTTCAAAGTTTATGTCTCTGGACAGGTAAGAAATCCAGGCGTCTATCGACTTAGAAGTGAGACCACGATCCTTCAGATCATTCCGATGGCAGGTGGATTTACAGATTGGGCCAATCAAAAAAAGATCTTGGTCATCCGAAAGGAAGATGGAAAGGAGAAACGGTTTGTCATCAACTATAAGAATTTGATGAAAGGTGAGAATCTGGAATCAAACCTGATTCTCAAAGCCGGAGACACCATTATCGTCCCATGATGTTTTGGATCAATGGAGAAAAGAGGAGACCGAATGGACAATAAAATCACCTTACGCCTTACGCCTCACGCCTCGCGATTCATATTGGCAATCCTGCTTCTCTTTCTTCCTTCTCTGGCTCTCTGTGAGGTGAAAGACATCTTTGAATATTTTCAGCCCTACATCACCCTCGAGGGCGAGTATAACGATAACATCGATCTCACTGCACGAAATCGAAAGGATGATTTCATCACGACCCTCTCCCCTGGTCTAAGATTTTCAACCTTGAAGCGATCACCGGTTACAGGAGAGTTTCGCCGGGCTCCTACAGCCGAAGAAAAATTCGGAATGGACCTTGATGTTCGGGCAGGCTTTGTCTTTTATGCCAAAGAAGAGGACTATAACTACGTAAGTCTAAATGGAATATTGAATGGGTGGTATGCCCCCACAAAAAATCTGATCTTCCGAATCCGCAATTATACGATTCGATCCAATGAGATTAGAGAGACCGACTACTCGGTGATCGCGGTGGAAGGTCAGAGATTTCTTTCGAGAACCTACAAGAGGGTTTTGTATTTTCGAAACGTATTGGAACCCTCCGTGGAGTATCGATTTGGTAGGGAGAATTTATTAGCCATCCTTTTTCGAAATAACCTTTATGAAATTCAGAGCCGGACTGCGGAAGACAGTATGGAGAATACGATCAATCCGAGGCTTACTTACTGGTTTAATATCCGGAATGGAATCTATTTAGAGTATGGCCTGACCTTTGGAGATTTCGAACGTTCAGCCGATTGGGTCGGCCATAGTGGGACAGGTCGATTTATCCATCGATTTAGCCCCAGAACCTCCGTCTTTGGAGAATATACCTATCTTAACAGGGATTTCGATTCCCCTTCTATCGATTACGAAGTTCACCGGCCAAGCCTTGGGATGGAACATGCCTTCAGTCCAACTTTAAGTGTGAGAGGGCAAGCGGGTTACTTTTGGCAGAATCCGTCTCGAGGCTCTACGACAGGAGGTCTATATTATGACGTCCTTATTACGGAGCGTGCCGAGAGAACGACTTATACGCTCGCCTTTCAAGGAGGGTATGTGGAAGAATACTTTACCGCCGAGAACCTTGGATTCACTAAATCCCATCGGTTGATTGGGACCATTACCCATCGCCTTCTTGAGAGGATGACCATAGGATTAAGGGGAAGTTATGAAAGGGCAAAGTATCAGGACGGAGCCATTGACCGAATCTGGAGTGCAGGGCTAAATGGCTCTTACCAGATATGGAGGTGGTTAGGGGTTTCTTTGGAGGTTTCTCATCGAGAGAATCATTCCAATATTTCAGATAGGGATTATAGCGAATATCGAGGCATTTTCCGCCTCACCGCCTCCTATTGAAGTAAGGGGTAAGGGGTGAGGGGTAAGGAGTAAACCCCTAACTCCTCACTCCTCACGCCTCACGAAAGGACAAAAAATGCAAGAGCCAAAACCTTTAGGACTTCATGATTATATTGAGATAGGGCTTCGGAGGAAGTGGTATCTCATCCTTCCTTTGGTGATTTCTCTTATCGGGGCTTTTGTGGTCTATAAACAACTTCCAAAAGTTTATCGGGCAACCACTCTGATTCTGGTTCAACCCCAGAGTGTTCCCGAGAATTATGTCCGTCCTACGATTACAGAGTCAGTGGCAAGCCGTTTGAATACCATAAGCCAGGAGATATTGAGCCGAACTCGATTGGAGAAGGTGATCGAAGAGTTTAATCTCTATCCCGATCTCAGAAAGAAGGTTCCAAAAGAAGAAGTCATCGAAACTATGAGAAAAGCAATCGAGGTGAAGGTTCAGGAGCCAAGAGGGGATAGAAGAAACCCTTCTACGAATTCATTTACCATTTCTTATGAGGGCTCTGAGCCACGAACCGTCATGCTTGTTACAAATAAATTAGCCTCCCTTTTTATCGAAGAGAACTTGAAAGTTCGAGAGACTCAGGCTGAACGAACTTCTGAATTTATTACCAAAGAGCTCATCTCCTTAGAGGAACAGTTGAAGAAGAAAGAGCAGGAAATTCGAAATTTCAAAGAACGATCCATGGGTGTCCTTCCTCAGCAACTCGATGCCAACTTGAGAATCCTCGAACGTCTCCAGCAACAGCTTCAAACCACCAGCGAAAATATGAGAGCGGCAGAAGACCGTGCTGTCATCCTCCAGAACCAGATCGAGCAGTTAAAGAAACGGGAACCCATCCCTCCACAAACCACACGAAGGGTATCCCTCTCTGGCCAGGAAGAAATCATTGAAGATAGAACGCCTCAGGACCCTCTAATCGTCCAGTATAATAATTTGAAGCGGGACTTAGAGGGGGCTCAATCGAGATATAAAGAGACCCATCCAGATGTCATTGACTTGAAGCGAAAGATAGCTAACCTCGAGCCTAAGGTAAAAGAATTGCTCGAAAAACAGGAGGCTGAAAGAGAGGCTCGATTGAGGAGACAAAGAGAAGGGGTGGTGGAGCAGGAGCTTCCTCCTCCTGCTCCTGATCCAAATACAGAAAGATTGATGGCTCAATATACCGAACAGTATAACAGTGCAGTGCTTGAGGCTAAACGATCGAAAGAGGAACTTAAAAACATAAAAGAACAAATCGCCCTTTATCAAAAGAGAATCGAAGAAACACCCAAGAAGGAACAAGAACTCACCCTTTTAACTCGGGATTATGATCTTCTGAAAGCCAATTATCAGTCGCTCCTTGACAAGAAGATTCAAGCCCAGATGGCAGAGAATCTCGAGCGGAAACAACAGGGTGAGCAGTTCAAGGTGCTGGACCCTGCTCGTCTTCCAGAGAAACCCGTAAAGCCGGATCGGAATCGAATCCTTCTGATTGGTGCCGTAATCGGTCTTGTGGCTGGAGTGGGGTTGACGTGGTTTCGAGAATCCTTGGACCGCTCCTTTCATACGGTATCCGAAGTCGAAAACTATTTGGGAATCTCCGTCCTTGCGACACTTCCCAACTTGAAGGAGGA
>CAZMWF010000122.1:0-52507 GCA_964570075.1 uncultured Syntrophaceae bacterium
GACAGGAGTATTTCCGAAACCCATAGAATGCGGATCAATTTATATATTTAACTAATACGAATCGATCCATCGTAGAGATAGGTTTCTGATTAAAACAAACGAAAGTTAAGATTTCTATGGACCATTTAAGGTAGCCGCACCACGGGTTTCTTCAATACCCCTCTCGGGCTTATCCTCCACCTCTGAGTGAGGGATTACTCCTTTTCCAATTCTGATCCTTTCCATTTTAAAAGAGATATGGTAAGAAGAATGAATTAAAATTGTTTTGGAGAGTCATTTTGTCCTGGAGAGCTTTCCTGGCCGTCCTCTTTTGGGGTTTTTCTTTTATCGGGACAAAGATTGTTTTAAGAGAGATTCATCCCTTTACCCTCCTTCCTATTCGTTATGGCCTTGGCTCTCTATTTTTGCTTTCTATCCAGTTGAGTCAAAATCGGTCTTTTTTTAAAGAATTCTCATCTCGAGATTGGATCTCCATTTTTATCCTCTCTTCAGTTGGAGTTTCAGGGCTTGGCCTTCTTCAAGCCTTTGGACTCCTTTATACCACAGCGATTCATACAGGATGGATTATTGCAATCAATCCCCTCCTCATTACCCTGTCTGCTCGTTTTTTTCTTGGAGAGGCCTTCACCATGAGAAAGATGATCGGAGTCCTTTCTGGTTTTGTAGGAGTCTTTCTTATCATTACAAAAGGGGTCTTTTCCTTTTCTTTTTTTCGATTTACCTCTACCTACGGGGATTTTCTGGTTCTGTTGAGTGCTCTGGCTTGGACCGCATTTACCGTTGGTGGGAAGGGATTTCTATCCCGTTACGCTCCTATGCCCACGATCACGGCGATCATGCTTTCGGGATGGATCGTTCTTCTTCCATTAGGAGTTTTAAAAGGAGAGTGGGAAAGGCTCTTTTATCTTTCCCTTCCTGCTTGGGGTGGAATTTTTTTTCTGGGTCTTTGTTGCTCAGGACTGGGTTATCTTTTCTGGTATTCTGCTCTTGAAAAAAGAGATTCTACCACGGTGGGGGTCTATCTCTATTTTGAACCCCTCGCTACTCTCATAGGAGCCTACTTTCTATTAGGTGAAGAGATTCGATGGGTGACTCTTTTGGGGGGCGCAATGATTCTCTTCGGAGTCTTCATAGCCACCCAAAATTCAAGAAAAAAATATTGACAATTCGATGGATTTAATGTTATCAAAATCGGCTGTAAGTTTCTTTTAGCAAGGAGGGTACGAGATTGGCTAAGGGAAAGGTAAAGTGGTTTGATGCGAAGAAGGGTTATGGATTCATCAAACAACCCAATGGAGAAGATGTCTTTGTTCATTATTCAGGAATTGTGGGAGAGGGATTTAAATCCCTTCGCGCCGGAGAGGAGGTAGAGTTCGAGATTTCGGAAGGTCCCAAAGGACCGCAAGCCACGAAAGTAGTCAAGACCTCCTAAAGGTGAAAAAGAATTTTAATCGAATTTCCGTAAACACCTGTGGGTGTTTAAACTTCTATAAATCATAACGTTTTGCATCAGGTCGTTAGAAAAGGGTTTTCGTTCTCTTTTCTGAAAAAGATTTTTATTCCTTCTCTTTTCAGGAATTCATCATTTTCCTTCCTTGGATTGACATTCCTTACATCGCTCCATCCCTTTTGAAAGAGAGAAAGAAAAAAGGAAAATGAGAGCCTTTAAGACCCTGTGGGAGGATCTTTCTCAAAATCGATGGAGAATTGTTATCGGGCTTTTAGCCCTCCTCGTAGTGGATATCCTTCAGCTCTTCATTCCAAGGATTATAAAATTTAGCATCGATGATCTCACCGCAGGAGAGGTTTCACAAAAGAGGCTTCTTCTTTATGGGATTGAAATTTTTATTCTGGCTTTAGGAATTGGGGGATTTCGATATGTGTGGAGATATTATCTATTAGGGACGGCTCGAAAGATTGAGAAAGCCCTTCGAGACAGGCTTTTTCTTCATCTTCAAACCCTTTCCCCTTCCTATTTCCTCCGTTCCAAGGTCGGAGATTTAATGGCCCATGCGATCAATGACATCGAAGCGGTTCGAATGGCATTGGCATTAGGGATGGTCTTTCTGACCGATACCCTTATCCTTGGAGTGTTCACCCTTTTCTTTATGATCTACATCCATCCCGAACTGACCCTCTATGCTATTTTACCCATGCCTTTCATCACGTTAATCACCCTATTTTTCAGCCGTTTCCTCCACGAGCGATTTGAGACCTTACAAAAAACCTTTGCTCAGCTGACTGAAAGAATCAGAGAATCGATTTCCGCTATTCGAGTCATCCGGGCCTATGTCCAGGAGGAATGGGAGAAAAGGAGACTCTCCCATTTAAGCCAAGACTATTCGAAGAAGAGTCTTGAGGTCACACAAATCTGGGGGCTCTTTTTCCCCATCCTTCTCTTTTTATCCAATCTCTCAATGGTCATCGTCCTTTACATGGGAGGAAAATTCACCATCCTTCAAAAGATCTCTCCTGGAGACCTCATCGCCTTCATGAGCTATCTTGGCCTTCTTACCTGGCCCATGATGGCTTTAGGATGGGCCATCAACCTGATTCAACGGGGAAAGGTCTCAATGGATCGAGTGAATCGAATCCTGATGGAAAAACCAGAGATCACCGATCTCCCAGGAGTCCTTCCTTTGAATTCCATTCAAGGGAGGATAGAGATAAAGGGTTTGACCTTTAAAATCGAGAATCACCAACCTCCTCTTCTCGATATCCTCCACTTAGAGATTCAAAAAGGAGAAAAGATCGTGATCGTGGGAAGGACCGGATCGGGGAAAACTACTCTCTGTCGGCTTTTAATTCGTCTCCTTGAATCTCCGATGGGTTCTATTTTTTATGATGGGGTAGAGATTCACCAGATTCCCCTCAGCGTATTGAGGAGCTCCATTGGATATGTTCCTCAGGAAACCTTTCTCTTTTCAGACACCATTCGAGACAATATTACATTAGGAAGATCGGAAGCCACAGAAGAGGAGATTCAAGAAGTGATCCGGATAGCTCAACTGGAAGAAGAGATAAGAAATTTTCCCGAAGGTCTTCAAACGATGCTCGGAGAGAAAGGGATCAACCTTTCAGGGGGACAGGCTCAGAGAGTGGCTATCGCGAGGGCCCTTCTCTTGAAACCTGAGATCTTTATTTTAGACAACGCCCTTTCTTCGGTGGACCTCCAGACCGAAGAAAGGATCCTCGAAGGATTGGAGAGGGTTCTTAAAGGAAAGACCTTCATTCTCATCACCCATCGGGTCGCCCCTCTCAAGAGGGCGGACCGAATCATCGTTCTCGAAAAGGGAAAGGTCGTAGAGATAGGGGATCACCTGAGTCTTCTTACGATGGATGGAATATATGCAAAGCTTTATCGGGAGAAGGAGATGGAAGAAGAGCTGGAGAGAGAAAGGAATGGGAAGATGGAATAGGGAAGTGAGGGAAGGATGTATACGGATTATGGTTACATGGAGGAAGGGAAATTAGGAAGACCCTATGATCTCAGGCTGATGATGGGGTTGAGGAGATTTCTCTCTCCTTATAAAAAATGGATCGGACTTTCTCTCCTCTTCGTTTTGATGATGACGGCTCTGGATTTATCCATTCCCTATCTCACTAAAGAAGCCATTGATCGGTATATCCTTGTCTCTGCGAGGGAAGTTTATTTGAGTCAGAAAGGATCCCCCGAGGAAGAGGAATTAATCGAAAGATATCGTTGCTTTTTTATTCCCACAAAAGAGAAAGGGCGGTTTTTTCTCTCTCCAGAAGTGGCGAGAAAGATGGACCGAAGGGAGATGTCTCGATTCCAAAAGGCCGGTCTCCTCACGGAGAAGCGATACACTCCCTTCCACCCCTCCGATGAGAAAGACCTCTCATTCATCTCCAAGTACCCTTCTTTTTTTGAAAAGGGTGGGCCGCATTGGTTCATTCCTTTCGATCGAGTGAAAGAGATGGAGAAGGAGGATCGAATCCTCCTTCGAAGAAAAGACATCCAAGGGCTTCTCCACTTGGTCCTTCTCATGCTCGGGATCCTGGCGTTTCATTTTGGGTTAAACTTCTTTCAGGTCTATACGATGGAGATCGCCGGACAGAGAATGATGCATGATTTGAGAATGGAGCTCTTTAGCCACCTCCAAACCCTTCCTACCGCTTTCTTTGAGAAGAACCCTGTTGGAAGATTGGTCACTCGACTCACCAATGACATTCAGAATGTCCATGAGATGTTTACCTCTGTCCTGGTCTACCTTTTTAAAGATCTCATCCTCCTCTTAGGAATTATTTTCCTTCTCCTTTATCTCCATTTAGAATTGGCCCTCATTTCCTTTATCGTTCTTCCTCTCATCTTCTTTACCACGTTTGTTTTTAGTCATCGAGCCAGGGATGCCTTTCGGGAGATCCGCTTTAAGATTGCCCAGATGAATGCCTTCCTCCAGGAAAATTTTTCAGGGATTCAGGTGGTTCAGCTCTTTCGACGAGAAGGGCAACAGGCCAGGCGTTTCCAAAAGATCAATGAGGATCACTGTGAGGCCAATCTCAGGCAGATCTCCATTTATGCCTTTTTTGTTCCTCTGGTAGAAGTGTTGAATTCAGGAGCCATCGGTCTTTTGGTCTGGTACGGAGGAGGGAAGGTCATTCAGGAGGCGATCAGCCTGGGGGTGCTGGTTGCCTTTCTTTCTTATCTTCGTATGTTTTTTCAACCCATTCGGGATCTCTCAGAAAAATATAATGTGATGCAATCGGCCATCGCCTCTTTGGAAAGGATCTTTGGCCTTCTTGAGACAGAGGGAAGGGAAAAGACCTTTCCTTCCCCCCGTGAAGTACCGATAAAGGGACGGATCGATTTTCAGGGGGTTTCTTTTGCCTATGATGAAAGGGAGAGAGTCCTTCACGAAGTCTCCTTCTCGATCAAGGAAGGTGAGATTGTAGCCATTGTGGGACCAACAGGAGCTGGGAAGACCTCTCTCCTCCTGCTTCTTGAGAGATTTTATGATCCCCAGGAGGGATCGATTTTCATAGATGGGATCGATCTTCGACAATGGGATCCAAAAACCCTTCGTTCCCAGATAGGGTTTGTCATGCAGGATCCCTTTCTTTTTTCAGGGAATATCATCGAAAATATCCGACTCGGCAATGGAGAGGATGTAGAACGGGTCAAAGAAGTAGCTCGGATGGTGAGAGCGGATCCGTTCATTAGAAGGCTTCCGAGAGGATATGAGACTCTCGTCGGGGAAGGAGGAGAGAGATTATCGGCGGGAGAACGTCAGCTTCTGGCCTTTGCAAGGGCTTTGTATCAACATCCCAGAATTCTCCTTTTGGATGAAGCCACCTCCCATGTGGATCCGGAAACCGAACATTGGATTCAAGAAGGATTAAAAGTCCTTTTCAAAAACAGAACGGTCCTGGTCGTGGCTCATCGCCTGACGACCATCCACCGTGCGGATCGGATCATTGTCCTTCATAAAGGTCGAGTTCGGGAGATGGGAACCCATCGTGAGTTGATCCAGAAAAAGGGGCTCTATTTTCGACTCTATCAACTCCAGTTTTCTCATTCCATCAAACATTGAAAGGGTGAATCGACGTTCTTCGTAATGCCTCACTGAAGCGGGGAAATCATTTTAAGCCCGACAGGAGTATTTCCGAAACCCATAGAACGCGGATGGATTGAATATAAATAGAGTATACGAATCGATCCATTGTTGAAATGGGCTTCTGATTAAAACCAACCAAAGTAAGGAGTTCTATGGACCATTTAAGGTAGCCGCACTTTGGGTTTCTCCAATACCCCTCTCGGGCTTATTCCCCATCTGAGTGAGGGATTACCGTTCTTCCTACCTCTGGGTTGACAAATGATTCCCCTTCATCCTATATAGTGAGTATGGAGGAAGAAAAAGAGGGACCCTCAAAGGAGATTTCATCGGGAGAGAAGAAGCGAGAGATCGACCTCAATGCCCTCTTCCCGGAAAGGGGGTATGATCTCAATCGACTTTTTCCAGATGACGAAACCAAGAGGTTTCTCTATGAATTGAAGAGAAACAAAAAGGAGATTGAACGATTGATCAAGAGCCTTGATCTTGAGGAGGATTAGATGAGATGCCCTCAATGTGAGACCCTCCTTCCATTTATTCTCTGTGAGGTATGTGGTGGGGAGACACCGGAAGGAAGCCACTATTGTTGTCAATGTGGTCATCCTCTGAGCAGAGAAGAGACGGAAAAGAGTCTCTCTGAGAGGATTCCTTGCGTGGATGGGACCTGTATCGGAACAATCAATGAAAAAGGCGTCTGCAGTATTTGTGGAAAGCCTTATCCATAGAGGCCTCGCCCATTGACAGGGAAGGGAAGAGTGATTATTTTTGTTAAGGATTCCAATTTGTTTGATAAAGGAGGAAAAGATGATCTTTGTGCCCAAAATGGGTGCGGATAAGGAAGGGAAAGGAAAAGAGGAAAAGATTGAAGTCCCTTCCGAGCTTCCCGTCCTTCCCTTAAGAGGAACGGTTCTTTACCCTGATTTGATTTTACCCATTATGGTGGGAAGGAAGAGGTCTGTGAAATTGATCGATGATGCCATGGATTCGAATCGCATCATCGCGGTCGTCACTCAAAAGAGGTCGGAGATTGAGGATCCCAAAGAGAGCGATCTCTACTCGGTGGGGGTCGCTGCCTTGATCCTCCGGATGATCCGGGAACTGGACGGAAGTCAGCGGGTCATTGTCCAGGGAATTTCGAGGATTAAGGTGAAGGAGTATGTCCAGAGGGATCCTTATTATAAGGCCCGGATCGAGGTTCTTGAAGAAGGGGTGGCCCAGGGGGTGGAGATAGAGGCCCTGATGATGAATCTTAAACACCTCTTCCAGAGGGCCGTCGAACTGGCTCCCTACCTTACCGCGGATCTGGGGACCATGGTGAACAATGTAAAGTCCCCTTCCATTTTAGCCGATCTGATTGCCTCAAACCTTAATATCTCCACCAATGAAAAACAAGGAATTCTTGAGACCACCGATGTTCGTGAGAGATTGACAAAGGTCCATCTCCTTCTGAACAAAGAGGTTCAGATCCTTGAACTGGGCAACAAGATTCAGTCCCAGGTCAAGGAGGATATGGATCGAACTCAGAGGGAATATTACCTCAGGGAGCAGTTAAAAGCGATTAAGAAAGAACTCGGGGAGTTGGATGAGCACTCTACCGAAATCAAGGAATTGAAAGAGAAGATCAAAAAGGCAAAGATGCCTCCGGAAGTCGTTGCGGCTGCGGAAAAGGAGTTGGAACGCCTGGCTAAAATTCCTCCTGCCTCCGCTGAATATACGGTGGCGCGAACCTATCTGGATTGGTTAGTCGAACTTCCATGGTCAGAGTCCACCGAGGATAATCTTGACATCCATAATGCCCAGAAGATTCTCGATGAGGATCACTATGACTTGGAGAAGGTGAAGAAACGAATCTTGGAATATTTGGCGGTTCGGAAACTGAAGGCGGATATGAAAGGGCCCATCCTCTGTTTCGTCGGTCCACCAGGGGTTGGGAAGACTTCCCTCGGTCGATCCATTGCCCGTGCCATGGGTCGAAAATTTATTCGGATCTCTTTAGGAGGAGTGAGGGACGAGGCGGAGATCCGTGGACACCGAAGGACTTATGTTGGAGCCCTTCCTGGCCGGATCATTCAAGGGATCAAGAAAGCGGGTTCCAATAACCCTGTCTTTATGCTTGACGAAGTGGACAAGATAGGGATGGATTTCCGAGGAGATCCCTCCTCTGCCCTCCTGGAAGTCCTGGATCCGGAGCAAAACTTCTCTTTTTCGGACCATTATATCGATCTTCCTTTCGATCTTTCAAAGGTCATGTTTATCACGACCGCCAATATTCTGGATACCATTCCTCCTGCCCTGAGGGATCGGATGGAAACCTTAGAGCTTCCGGGTTACAGCGAAGATCAGAAGATGATGATTGCCAAGCAATTCCTTATTCCCAAGCAGATTAATGAACACGGATTGACGACTGAGCACATCGAATTTACGGACGAAGCCATTCAGCTCATCATTAGTTCCTATACTCGAGAGGCGGGGGTGAGAAATCTCGAGAGGGAGATTGCAGCGATCTGTCGGGGAGTGGCGAAAGATGTGGCCTCTGGAAATAACAAGGAGAAGGTCGTGATCACGGCTGAAAATATCCATAAATTTTTAGGGCCTGTCAAATTCTTCCCCGAAGTGGCCGAACGGACATCCGAGCCGGGGGTAGCCACGGGCCTGGCCTGGACTCCTACTGGAGGCGATATCATTTTTGTCGAGGCGACCAAAATGAGAGGGGAAAAGGGATTGACCCTTACCGGTCAATTAGGGGATGTGATGAAAGAGTCAGCTCAGGCCGCCCTCGCTTATGTGCGAAGCAAATCCAAAGAGTTAGGAATTGAGGAGGATTTCTTCGAGAAGAACGATATCCATATCCATGTTCCGGCAGGGGCCATCCCGAAAGATGGACCTTCCGCTGGAATTACGATGTTTGTTGCCCTGACCTCCCTTTTAACCAACAAACCCGTGCGGAGCGATGTGGCTATGACTGGGGAAATTACCTTAAGGGGATTGGTCTTACCGGTGGGAGGGATTAAGGAGAAAGTTCTGGCTGCCATGAGGGCAGGGATCAAGACCATCATCTTACCCAAAAAGAATGAAAAGGATCTGGAAGAGATCCCTGAACATATTCGAAGCCAGATGAATTTTAAATTTATTCAGAGGATGGATGAGGCCATTGAGATCGCCCTCAGGCAAGACGAGCCCCGCACGGAAATCCCTCATCATGAACAGCCACTGATGAGTCCCCCTGCTGGATAATGGTGGACGCCCTGTGGATTTCCCGAAGCTGAGACCTATCCAAATCTTTCCTATCCAGATCTCTGGGCAGATGATGGTTTGTCTCCAGGATCCCTTGAACCTAAGCGGAAAGGCTTTTTTTCTTCCTCCCCCCCTTTATTTCATCGTCTCCCTGTTTGATGGAGAGCATTCCATTTTAGATATCCAGGCCGAGTATATGAGACGTTTTGGCTCCCTCCTTTATAGGGAAAAGATTGAGGAGATTATTCAGCAACTCGATGAGAACTTTCTTCTGGAGGGATCGAGGTTTGAGGAGGCCCTCAAGGCAAAGGAGGAAGAATTTAAAAGGGCTCCCATCAGGGAAGCGGCCTTTTCAGGGAAAAGCTATGAGAAAGACCCTTCAAGGTTGAAAGCCCAATTGAGTTATTACTTTACAGGCACGGAAGGCCCTGGTCCCTTAAAGGAAGAGAGGGGGCAAAATGGGCTGATAGGAGTGGTCGCTCCCCATATTGACTTTCAACGAGGGGGATTCTGTTACGCCTTTGCCCATCGAGAGATCTGGGAAAGGAATTCCTCTGACTGTTTCGTCATTTTTGGAATCTCCCATCAACCTATGAAGCAGGCCTTCGCCGCTACTCGAAAAGACTTTGAAACCCCGCTGGGTCGGTTAAAGGTGGATCGAGAACTTTTAGAGGCGATTCAATCTCGATATCCCTTTGACCTCTTCGTGGACGAGGGAATTCATCGAGGAGAGCACTCGATCGAGTTTCAATGTGTCTTTCTTCGATATCTCTATCCTGAACCGATGGAGATTCATATGGTTCCCATCCTCTGCGGCTCTTTCCATGAGGCAATCCAGAGACAGATCTCTCCAATGGATCTTCCTGCTATCCGAGCCTTTATCGAGGCAGTAAAGGAAGCGGTGGCCCATCTTGGAAGAAAGCTCTGCTATCTTGCCAGTGCCGATCTGGCTCATCAAGGTCTTCAATTCGGAGATCGAGAGGGGATAGGAGAGTATGACCTCAGAGTGTTAAAGGAAGAGGACCATGAGATGTTGGGATATGTGGAAAAAGGAGATGGGGAAGGGTTTTATTCGTTCATTCAACGCGAAGGAGATCGAAGGAGGATCTGTGGCCTTCCAGCGATCTATCTTCTCCTCAAGGTAATCGAAGCCAAACAGGGAAAGCTTCTTAAATATGGACAGGCCTTTACTCCGGAGATCCAATCCGTGGTCTCCTTTGCCAGTCTCGCCTTCTATTAAATAGGGAGGATCAACGTTTTGGGGGATTAGGAAGGCTTTTGCTTTGAGCGATCAATGGATGGGTAGAGTTCGGAAAGCCTGGTTTCGATCTCCTGAGGAAACTCCACTTGAAGATTGAGGATCTTTTCCCGAATCAGAGCGAGGGTCCCTAATCTCTCGCTCACCTCTTTAGGAGTCACACGACTTAACCTTTTAGAGACCTCTTTCATTTCCTCATTGATAAATTCCACCACTTTTAAGATTTCCGAAAGTTTTTTTTGAGCCATGTGCTCCTCAACTCCTTCAGATTGAATTTAACTTACCTGATTTGATGAGAGATTTCAAGGGAACGAAGGACTCTTTTTTTACTCTTTCCAGACCTCCTCATTTTCAAATTCTGAAAGGCGAAGGGATCCTCTTTCCTCAAAGAGCCGGATCCAATGATTGACCCTTTCTTCTCCGTAAGCCATTTTCCATCCCGAAACAATCTCTTCTACCGGGACATCCCAGAAGGTTCCCCGGAACGCCACATATTCCATAAATTTTTGTTTTTCTAAGTTGTAAGGTTGAAAAAGAGAATCCTCCCGACCATTGAATTCGAGGGGAGGGACCCTGTGTTTTTCGCAGAGTTCTTTGTTGAAGGCTGGTGTGGCCTTGACCCATTTCCCCTCAAGGAAGAGTTCTACAAAACCATGATACACAAAAAGGTTACTCCCCATAAAATCGAGAAGTTGTCGGGTAAGGAGATGATTTCTGACATCCGCCAATCCTAAACGGGCAGGGATTCCTGATGCCCTGGCTAAGGCACAGAGAAGAGAGGCCTTAGGAACACAGAAACTTCGTCCCCGCCTCAGGACATAGCTTGCTCGATAGTGTTCCGGGAGATAGAAAGGGGAGTAAGGATCATATCGAATCCCATCTCGAACTGCCAGGTAGAGCCTGACCGCTTTCTCTATGGGATCCTCATTCTCTCCGATCACTTCTTTGGCAAACTCTTGGATCAATTTGTGATCGCTATCAATAATGGAGGTCGGCATGAGATATTTAATTATTTCTTTTTCCATCGTTACTACTATATAATTTTTTAAAAAATAATTTCAATAGTTAGACCGTAATCCCTAACTCAGAAGCGGGGGAATAAGCCCGAGAGGGATGTTGAGCGTTCTATGGGTTTCGGAAATACTCCTGTCGGGCTTCAATTCATTTCCACTCTTCGACGAGGGGTGACGTTAGATCCGATTAGGGAAAATCGCTCCGAGGGTTAACCCAATTCTCAAATAGAGGATTAAAAGGAGTCCCCCGATAAGACTGAGAAGGATGAAATAATCTATTCTTCTCATACGAGATTCGTAATAGAAGGTCCGTTTTGCTTCGGGATTAAATCCTTTCGATTCCAAGGCGATCGCCAAAAGATTGGTGTATCGGATAGCATAAATCAAAAGAGGGACGGCTTGAGGGATAAACTTTCGAAATCGACTAAAAATAGACCCCGATTCTAAATTTAAGCCCCGGGAGATCTGGGCCTGGATGATGGTCGCTCCAGCCCCTACAAAAGTAGGGATGAGTCTCAATGAGGTCGAGAGAGCAAAGGCTATGGGATAGGGAGTTTTCATTCGAATGAGTCCATGGATGAGTTCTTCGTGCCTCGTCGTCGAAAGAAAGACCAGTCCCGTAGCGACAAAATTAGAGAGCCGAAGACCCATCGCTAAGCCATACAGGAAGGACTCCTGACTCACTTCGAGTCCTTTCCAGGAGAAGAGAGGGCGTGGTCCTTTAATGAAGAAAGGCCATATCAAGGTACTGAAGAGGAAAAGCAACAGAAGGACGAACCGGAATCGGTAAAGGTTTAGCATGGCTCGTGAAAAAAAGGCGAGGGCAAGAATGACCAAACTTATCACCCATAGATAAAGAGGGTGGTTAAAACAGAGAGAATAGATAAAAAGGATGAGGGTTCCAAGAATTTTAGTCAGAGGATCCAGACGATGGACTAAGGTTTTTTGGTCAAGATAAAGAAAAAGATTCATTGGGTTGTCTCTCTCTCGTTTACTTCATCCCTATAGATTGAGACGCTCCGATTCCTCCCGCAATTCCTGAATCATTTCTTCGATGGTGAGGGCCTTTGTTCCAAGCCAGTTGCTTAACTCGACCAAAGGAGGAGGGCGAAGAGAGGCCTGAGATAATAAATTTTCATCAGCAAAAACCTCTCGAGTGGGACCGTCGGCAACGATGGAACCCTCTTTAAGAAGGATGACTCGTCTGGCGTATTCACAGGCCACCCACATGGAATGGGTAATGATGATAATCGTATGCCCTTTACGATTGAGATACTTGAGCATCTCCATCATATTCCGCTGGCTATGGTAATCCAATCCCGTGGTCGGTTCATCCAGGATGATGACTTGGGGTCGGGTCGCTAAAACAGAGGCCACAGCTACACGCTGTCTTTCTCCTTTGGTCAAGGTAAAAGGATTTTTCTCTTCATATCCTCCTAAACCCACGATGTCCAATGCTTCAGTCACTCGGTCATCGATTCGCTTTGGATCCTCTCCTAAGAGTTTGAGACCGAATCCCACCTCCTCTTTCACTGTTTTGCAAAAAATCTGATGATCCGGGTTTTGAAATACATAGCCCACCAAAGAGGCCAGTTCACGGTGAGTGTATTCAAGGGTGGATTTTCCCTTGATGAAAACTTTTCCCAGGGTCGGTTTTAGAAGACCATTCAAATGCTTGGCAAGGGTTGTCTTACCTGATCCGTTCTGTCCGAGAAGGGCAATAAATTCTCCTTCCCGGATTGAGAGGTCGATCCCTCGAAGGGCTTCGATATGGAAAAAGGGATAGACATATCGTAATCCTTCAACCCTTATGAAGGGAGCCGTTCCTGAATCTTCCTGGACAAGGGCTTTGGATCTTAATTTTCGACGGTCGATGAGATGGTGTTTTTCAATAAGAGCGATGGCGGTTTGGACATCCAATGGCGTTCCTTGCCACTTCATCTTTTGAAACAGTTCAAGGGTAGGAAGAGGGCGAATTCCGCAGGATTCAAGTGTAGTCGTTTCGATGAGGATGTCTTTTGGAAGGCCTTTGGCCACGACTTCTCCCTCCCGCATCAGCCAGAGTTGATCAGCCCGTAGTGCGTATTCGGGATCATGGTCTACAAGGATAAGCATTCGGCCTTCTCCTCTTAGGTGTTCGCCGATGGAGAGGACTTCTTCACGCCCTTGCGGATCAAGGTCGGTCGTGGGTTCATCCATGACCAGAATCTTGGGTTCTATGGCCAACACAGACCCGATGGCTAGGCGCTGTTTTTGGCCCCCTGAGAGAGAGGAAGGTTGCCTTTCTCGTAAGTTTTCTAAACCAACCAAGGTGAGATATCGATGAATTCGATCTTCTATCTCTGAACGGGGAAGGCCCAGATTCTCTGGGCCAAAGGCCATTTCAAGTTCCACATTAGTAGAGAAGAGTTGGGCTTCAAAATCTTGGAGGACAAGACCCACGAGCCTGGCCATTTCTGAAACTTTCTTTCTTTTGACCTCTTCCCCGTAGATGAGGACGCGACCCTCATACTTCCCCCTGAAAAATTTGGGGACAATTCCATTTAGGCAATAGCATAAAGTCGATTTACCTGCTCCTCCATGACCCATGATCGCAATCAATCTCCCTTCTTCTATTTCCCCTTCGATGTGTCTTAAGGCAGGTCTATTCATTCCACGGTAGGTAAAGGAGAGGGATTGGATCGAAACAGCGGTACCCATTTCAAATGTCTAAAGCAGGAGGCTGGCAAAGAGAATGACCAGTGCACCTATCCAACCCATCGTTGTCTCCGGGAGGGAGGTAAAGATTCCGCCCAAGAGGCCAACCAGCGAAGCGAAGGTTACAAGCCACGCCCCCAAAGAACCGGCAATCGGTCTTCCAATCTCCTCTTCCTCCATAAGGTCAACCCAGAAGAGTCCGAGTTGATTCTTAATGACACCGGATACGGAAGACAACAGGAGGGCTCCTATAAGACTTCCCAGGGTATCATTGAGAGTAATGATTTTAGTCAATACCGCATAGGGAACAATTCCCAGGGCATCTACCACGATACTGATCACGACGGCACAAGAGGCGCTGGAAACGAAGGCAATAACGATATAATTCATCCAGTTCCAAAGACTTTTGGGATTCCATTCTCGAGATTTCTGTCCAAATGGAAGAAGGGTGGTCCATAAGGCATAAGGGAGATAACCCAGCAAAAAGTTTCCAAAGAATCCAGCCATGGAACCTGGACCAAGGGTACCGCCGAAAATATCTCCGATGAGATTCCCAATGGCTGTTCCCCACGCCCCTGCTGGACCAAAGAGCAAACCGAAGGGCATGGGAAAGATATTGGCCACTCGGACCTCGGTGATTCCCGGGATAAGGGGTATGACGGTTTTAAAGGCAATGAGTGCAGCTCCATAAATAGCCGCACACACAGCGACAAGAATGATCATTCGGGTATTCTTCCACATTCGAAAAGCTGCCTTCATCGCTTCTTTTCCCTTATTCTTCTCCCGATTCCATATCGTTTTTGGTTAAATATATTAAAAAAATGATAAGATGTCAAAAAGGGTAATCCCTCACTCAGATGGGGAATAAGCCCGAGAGGGGTATTGGAGAAACCCATGATGCGGCTACCTTAAATGGTCCATAGAAATCTTAACTTCCGTTTGTTTTAATCAGAAACCCATTTCTACGATAGATCGATTCGTATTCCTTAAACATATAAATTGATCCGCACTCTATGGGTTTCGGAAATACTCCTGTCGGGCTTAAATTTATTTCCACCCTTCAGTGAGGGATGACCAAAAAGGATATTGGTTAAAATCTTTTTCAAAACTAAAAGGAGCAGATTCAAAGTGAGGGTTTATTGAGATTCTTTATGGGATATGATATGAAATTTGATTATAAAGATGATGGAGGAGTTGAAAATGATTCAAGCCATTTCTATAAAAAGCTCAAAACAGATAGAATTCATTGACATCACTCATCGGGTTCAAGAAGTGGTCGTCAAGACGGGTGTCAAAGAGGGAGTCTGCGTCATCTTTGTCCCTCATACCACTGCAGGAGTGACCATCAATGAAAATGCAGATCCCAGTGTCATTCAAGATATCATTATGGGATTAAATAAAATCGTTCCGTTTAAGGATCCATATCTTCATCGAGAAGGAAACTCTCCTGCCCATATAAAGTCAAGTTTAGTCGGATGCACACTGAATGTCATGATCGAATCTGGGAGACTCAGTCTTGGAACTTGGCAAGGGATCTTTTTCTGCGAATTTGACGGCCCGAGAAGTCGGAAGGTCCATGTCAAAGTCATCCCGGATGGGCGATGAACCATGGACTTCAAAGCATTGATCGATAGAGCAGCCGAGATATTGGAGAAAGAGCCCCGATTAATTCATCTTCCTTCGGAAGGGAAGGCCGTTTTTGTCGGGGATACCCATGGGGATCTGGATGCCTCGCAGAAGGTGGTCTCCCATTATCTAAAGAGTCCTTATCGAATTATTTTTCTCGGGGATTATGTCGATCGAGGTGAAGAATCGGAAGCCAATATTCTTTTCCTCCTCCAGAAGAAGATAGAACATCCGGACCGGCTCTTTCTCCTTTCAGGGAATCACGAGGGATTTGTGGTCAAAGCCCTCTATCCTGCAGACTTCTGGGAATCCCTTTCCCATGAGAAGAGGGGAATTTATGGGAGGGTTTTTTCAAAACTTCCCCTTTCCGCGACGACCGAAAATGGAATTTTAGCCCTTCATGGGGGGCTGCCCGATCTCAATCGTCTTGAAGAGATCAATCGAATCGAGATTGGAGGAGAGCAGTGGGATAGAATCGTTTGGGGAGATTTCGTGGAGAAGAGGAATGGATGGCTGGGAAATCTTTGGGGAAGACCCCAATTTGGAGAATCCTATTTTGAGACCTTGATGCAAAGGTATCAAAAAAAGGTGTTGATCCGCTCCCATCAACCTCATGCCCCCCTATGGATGTTTAAAAAGAAATGCATCACCATCTTTACCTCTTATGCCTATCTTCCCATCCGAACGATCGTCGTCGCTGATCTGGAGCGCGAGATTCGGGACGGAGGGGATCTTAGCATTGAAAGGATATAGGATATAGATTGAAGTTGGAGTGAGACGATGCCCAAAATCATCTCCTTTGATATGGATGGAACATTGGTGGATTCCTCGTTTACAGATTGGGTGTGGATGCATGGCCTTCCTAAACTTTATGCGGAGAAAGTGGGTCTTTCCTTTGAAGAGGCAAAACTCCATGTGGTAAGGGAGTACGAAAAAGTGGGGGAGGGGGCTATCGAGTGGTATGATATCCAATACTGGCTAAGATTCTTTGGACTCAATCATGATTGGAGATCCCTGCTTCAATCCTATGTGGATAAAATTCGGGTTTATGAGGATGTAAATCATCTTCTTGACCGGTTGAAAGACCGCTACGCGTTGATCCTGACTTCCAATGCGGGGAAAGAATTTATCGAGATAGAGATGGAAGCCACGGGGCTTGGAAGGTATTTTCGACATGTCTTTTCTGCCACTTCGGATTATCGGACGGTCAAGAAGACGGCTGACTTCTACAGACGGGTCTGTAACGTCCTTCAAGTGGAACCCCATGAGATCCTCCACATTGGGGATCACTACGAATTTGACTATCTGGTCCCTACTTCCGTTGGGATGAAGGCCTTCTTTCTTGACCGGAGTGGTAAAGAAAAAGGGGACCATATCCTTCACTCTCTTAAAGAATTAGAGAAGAAAATTCTTCTCGAATCAGATGGAAAGGAATATCCCTCCTAAAATTCATTGGGCCTGGGTCCTGCTGGGGGTCAGTTTTATCACCCTCTTTATAAATTATAGTATCCGGATCGGAGCCTACTCCATCCTTCTTCCCAAGATGATCAAAGACCTTCATATTAATTTAACCCAAGCAGGAATGATTCGGGGATCCTATTTTATGGCCTATATCGTTTTTTCACCATTGATGGGATGGTTAAGTGACCGTATAGGTCCCAGATGGGTCATCAGCTTTTTTTCTCTCATTCTGGGAATAGGAACTTTTCTGATGGGGAAGGCTTCCAGTCTTTCTATGGCCATCCTCTTTCATGCTATTGTAGGGATAGGATCTTCGGCAATGTGGACCCCTGTGGTGGGGATGATCCAGAAATGGTTTGGAATGAAGAAACGGGGTTTAGCCCTTGGAATCCTTTCCCCAAGCTACGCCTTGGGGTATGGCTTAATGGGAATGATTCTTCCCTCTATTGTCTCTACCTATGATTGGAGAATGGGGTGGACCCTTTTGGGTGTTTCATGTCTCCTCCTCGTTTTATTCAATAGTTTTCTTCTTCGAAATGATCCCGAGGAGATGAGGCTTCTTCCTTGGGGCGAGACCTCCAAAAGGAGTGAATTTGCCTCTCCCACTTCTCGATTTCGTTATAATGAGATTTTTAAAGAAAGGGCATTCTGGGTGATCGGATTCTCTTACCTTCTGGTCTCGTTTGGAGCCTATATCCTTACGGATTTAGTCGTCTCCTATGGAGTGATGGAATTAAAACTCCCCTACGCCATCTCTTCCCGATTCATTTCGATTCTCGCCTTTACTGGTATTGCTGGAGGATTGTTCTGGATGGCCCTCTCCGATCATTTAGGGAGAAAGAAATCGCTTCTCATCCTTCATTCCTCCCTCGCCTTAAGTATTTTATGGATCATTTTGGTAAGAGGGGAGGTTTGGTGGTTACAGATGGGAATAGGATTCTTTGGTTTTTTCTATAGTCCTGTCTGGCCCATGTATGGAGCCTGTGCTCGTGACTATTTTCCAAAAGAAGTCGTCGGTTCGGTCATTGGCCTCTTGACCTTTTTTTATGGGATAGGAGCTATTCTGGGTCCCATCATCGCAGGGAGATTGGCGGATAGTAGTGGAACTTTTCGATGGTCCTTTGCCTTGGCTTCCTTCTGCTGTTTGATGGCTTCTATAGTCATTGGCCTTCTTAAGGGAAGAAAAAGGGCTTATTCCTCACCTCTGAGTGAGGGGTTACAGGAAGATTGAAAGAGATCTTTTCTTTATGATAATATTTATTGAGATCAGGAATCTTTCATAAGGAGGGAGAGAGGGTGCCCGAAACGAGGATATTGGTCGTAGATGATGAGATGATCGTTTGTGAAAGTTGTAAACGGATCCTTGAAGATGAAGGATATGAGGTGGAGATTGCTTTAAGCGGGAAAGAAGCCTTTGAAAAGATGCGAGAGAGGCCCTTTGATATTGTGATTACGGACCTTAAAATGCCAGGGATCGATGGGATGGAGGTATTAAGAACGATCCGGAAGGAATATCCTCAAACTATTGTCATCATGATTACAGGCTTCTCCACGGTGGAGACCGCTGTAGAGGCGATGAAATTAGGGGCTTTTGACTACATTCCCAAGCCCTTTACCCCTGACGAAGTCCTGGTCGTAGTCGGCAAGGCGGTCGAGCAAAAAAGCCTTCTCTTGGAAAATCTTTATCTTCGACAGGAGCTTCAAGAAAAATATGGGTTTGACAATATAGTAGGAAAAAGCAAAAAGATGCAGGAGATCTATCGAATCATCACAAAGGTTGCGCCAACCGACAGTACGGTTCTCATCTATGGGCAGAGCGGAACCGGAAAGGAGTTAATCGCTCGAGCCATCCATTTTAACAGCCCGAGAAGGGAGAAGCCTTTTGTCCCGGTGGACTGCGCCGTTCTCTCCGAGAATCTCCTGGAAAGTGAACTCTTTGGGCATGTCAGAGGGTCTTTTACTGGAGCAGTAAGCACCAAGCCCGGGCTTTTCGAGGTGGCTGATGGAGGCACCCTCTTCCTTGATGAGATCGGCAATATCAGTTTGGCCATTCAGGCCAAGCTCCTCAGAGTTCTTCAGGAGAGAGAATTTCTTCCCGTGGGAGGGACAAAACCGAAAAAAGTGGATATTCGTTTAATTGCCGCAACCAATAAGGATCTGGAAAAGATGATTAAAGAAGGTACCTTTCGAGAGGATCTCTATTATCGGCTCAATATCGTTCCTATCTTTCTCCCTCCCCTTAAAGAACGCCAAGAGGATATCCCCCTGTTGGCGATGCATTTTTTGAAGAAATATTCGGAACAGATGGGGAAGAAGATCAAGGGATTCACTCCGGAAGCCATGGGAAAATTGCTGAAATATTCATGGCCAGGAAATGTAAGGGAATTGGAGAATGTGATCGAGAGAACCGTGGTGATGACCGATGAGGAGATGGTTCGAGAGGAACATCTTATCCTTCCAGGTCAATCCGAAAAAGAGGGGATATATAGAAAGATCCCCGAGACGAGTGAAGAACTGAAGGAGATCAAAAAACAACTTCGAGAAAAGGCCGTTGAAGAGATAGAAAGGGCATTTGTGTTGAATGCCCTGGAAAAAAATCAATGGAATGTGACCAAGGCGGCCGAAGATGTAGGGATGCTTAGACCCAATTTTCAGGCATTAATGAGGAAATATAATCTGAGGGTAAGGGAAGAGAAGGATAGTGGTGGAATAATGGAATAATGGAAGAATGGAATATTGGAATAATGGGGAAATATATATTTCTTAAAACGATCGTTTAAACCAGTAACCCCACTATTCCAATATTCCCAAGAAAGAGCAAATTGTAGTGTCAGATTTCTTCAAATGGTTAATTATCGGCTGGTCTATCGTAGTCGTAGGAATTGCTGCCCTCGGGTTAATTCTTATAGTTAAATATGGAGAGATTAAAAAGATCGAGACAGATGATGTAAGCCTCTGTTTTATAATAGCTTTTTTTTGTTGGCTCATTCCGATTATCGCCTTCTCTATCTTGGCCCGAACCTTAGGTTTTTAATGGATAAGTGTATAAATATTTTATTTTTTATGAAAACTAATCAATTCAGATAATTAGTGAATTTTTGCTCAAATTAAGAAAAAAATAGTATATTTTTTATATACATTTTGAAGGACGTTATTGCGGGTGGGGTTGGAAAAAATTTAATAATTTCAAATAATTAAATTAATTTCTCTTTTCTTTTTAATTTGGCATATGAAATGCAATATTAACGTTAAACCAAAAATGATTTCGGTGGGGTTCAATTATCTTAAATGGTAGAGAAATTCAGGGGGTTATCATGAGAGGAAAAGAAGGTAAACATAAACCTTTAATTCTCTTTTTAGTGATTCTTTCTTTCTTCGTCATATGGATTATCTCGATAGATAAGGGATGGGCAAAAAACAGTTTTTGTTTTGAATGTCACAAAGATGAAACTTTAAAAAAGCAGGATGAGAGGGGAAGGACGATCTCCCTCTATGTCAATGAAACGGAATTTAAAAATTCAGCCCATGGAAAGCTCTCTTGTTCTGATTGCCATGTCCATATTAAAGATGATGCTCACGCAGGAGGGGGGAAGAAAAAGGCTGATAAAAAGGTCAACTGCGGTTCTTGCCATAGTGAGGCAGAGAAGGAATACTTCCAGGGACTCCATTCGAAAATGATCATGAAAGGCACCGAAAGGGCCGCCTATTGCCATGAGTGTCATGGGAAACATGATATTTTCCCGAGTAAAAATCCTAAATCAAAGACCCACAAGTCTAACATCGATCAAACCTGCAATCGCTGTCACTCCGATATCGAGTTTGTGAGAGAACACGCCTTGGGTTCGATTATCCCTGGAGAGGAATTCAAAAAGAGTGTTCATGGGAAGTCCGGGGAGGTGACCTGCATCAGTTGCCACGGGAGTCATAATCTTAGGTCTTTGATCGATCCAAAATCTTCCATCTTTCGATCCAATATTCCTCAGACCTGTGGAGGTTGCCATCCTGAGATTACCCAGCAATTCGTGGAGAGTATCCATGGGATTTTAGCCGCGAGAGGAAGAACCGATGCTCCAACCTGTACGACCTGTCATGGAATTCATGGGATCAAGGCCAAAGTGGATCCCGATTCTCCTGTTCATGAAAGGCGCATCGCTCTGACGACCTGTCCTCAATGCCATGCTGCAGAGAGGATTTCAAAAGAGTATAGGATTACGACCACACCGGTAAAGTCCTATTACGAGAGTTTCCATGGTCTCTCCTATAGGGGAGGAGATACCTATTCAGCAAACTGTGCAAGCTGCCATGGCGTTCATGATATTCGGCCTTCGTCAGATCCCAAATCTTCTGTTCATCCAAGCAATCTCCAGAAGACCTGCGGGAACTGCCATCCCGGGGCTTCTGAGAACTTTGCCAGAGGAAAGATTCATGCCGTTGTGTCGGTAAAGGCGGAAGAGATAGGGGATAGGATCGTTGGATGGGTAAAGGTGATTTATATCGTATTAATTGTTGTGGTCATAGGTGGAATGGTATTCTTCAATTTTACGGATTGGCTTCGAAAGACCATCGAACGAAGACCTAAATAAAGGGGAGTGGGCGAAAATGCAAAAAAGATATCTCCGGATGACCCTCAATGAAAGGCTTCAGCATTTAAACCTCTTCATCAATTTTACCATCTTAGTCATCACGGGTTTTGCTCTGAGTTTTCCAACCGCCTTTTGGGCCTCTCCCATCACAGAGGTGCCAGCCGGAATGACCCTTCGAGGATTTCTCCATCGCCTCTCTGGAGTGGCCATTGTCTTCTTAGGTGGGTATCACCTTCTCTATTGCGCTTTTACGAAGAGAGGAAGGGGAATTATCAGGGATATGATCCCGACCTGGAAAGATGCTTTGGATTTGTGGGAGACGTTGAAAAACAATTTATTTATCAATCGTCCTGCTAAAGAGATTAAGATGGGTCGTTTTAATTTTAGAGAGAAATTTGAGTACTTTGGGTTGATCTGGGGCACTCTGGTTATGACCATTACGGGATTTATCCTGTGGTTCGAAGTGGAGTGGTTAAAATATTTCCCCCAATGGACCTATCATCTGGCTCGAACCATCCATTTCTATGAGGCGATCTTGGCGACCCTCACTATTATCGTCTGGCACTTTTACTCCGTGATCTTTAACCCTGATGTCTACCCGATGAACTGGGCATGGATCACAGGGGAAATGACGGAGCATGAAATGGAATTGGAACATGGTTTGGAGCTCGAACGGCTCAAAGCGGAATCCAAAACCCGACTGGTCGAATTTGGCGAGGCTTATGCAGAAGGAGGAGGAAAGGTGATTCCTCTCCATCCGGAAGGAGAGATGAAATCACCCAGATCCATTCGCCGCCTTTACAGCATCGTTCAAAGCCTTAACGAGACCATCAAAAGCTGGAGGGGCGCATAATTGAAAAAAGGGGGTGAAGGCTTATGTCAGAAAACATTCATGAACGTTATGGACCTTATCCCAAGAGAAAAGGAAAGAAAAAGGTCAGAACGAATGGAGGCCCTTTCTTGAAAAGAACCTTTGAATGGCTCAAATGGAAGCTGGATCGAGTTGGAGGGATGAACATCTATCGTCCCTGCTTAGAGCATTAAGGGAAATCAAAAGTCCAGAATCTCATCTTATCCTTGAAAAGGATTTTTTAGCCCTATATATCCTCTTACTCCCACCATCCAAACCCCACCCAATCTAAGAAGGATATATAGGGCTTTTTTTAATTCCTCGATGTCCTAAACTCCTCTAAGAAGGTAAGTGCCTCCCCCATTATTGTTCCCCCGTATTCCCTAACAAGAGGATGGAAATAAATTTTAGCCCGACAGGGGTATTTCCGAAACCTATAGAACGTGGATGCATCCTTCAGGCTTATTCTCCACCTCTGAGTGATGGATTCCATTCTTCCATTATTATTCATTGTAGATCCGGGGAGAACGTGTTAATATGAAAACACGAAAGAGAGGATGGGGGTTCTTTTTGAGGATTCAAAAAAGGGTTTTCATCCTTTTTTTTACTTTTCTCTTCTTTCTTGGCCACCTCGATCATGACCAGGTCAGAGCCCTGACCACCACCGAGGAGAAGAAGTTAGGAGAGAAGATTCTTCTCGAAATGGAAAGAAATGTAGAGTGGGTGAGGGACCTTATCCTCGATCATTATATTCGTCAAATAGGGGAAACCTTAGTTTTCCATGCAGGACCGACTCCCTTTGAATTCAAGTTTCATCTCATCAAACACTCCGAACCCAATGCCTATGCGATTCCAGGGGGTCATATTTTTTTGACCACGGGTCTGCTCGCCCTGGCAGAGAATGAGCAGGAGCTTGCAGGGGTGATCAGTCACGAAATCGCCCATGTGATGGCCCGACACGTGGCCAAGATGATCGAGAGGTCGAAGCGAATCAACATCGCCACCATGGCTGCCATCCTGGCTGGAGTACTCGTAGGAGGAGGGGGGAAGACATCAGAAGCTGTGGCTACGACGGCGATGGCCACGGCAGAAGCCCTCGCCTTAAAATATACTCGGGAGATGGAGATTGAAGCAGATCAAAACAGTCTTCGATACATGATCAAGTCGGGTTATGACCCCCACGGGCTGATGACATTTATGAATAAGATTTATAAATTGAGCCTCACTTCGTCCCCTAAAATTCCTATCTACCTTTCGACCCATCCCGCTATTGAAGATCGAATCTCTCTCATGGAAAATCTTCTTCAAACCGTGTCTAAGTCTGAAACCCCCTTTCGAACCGCAGGGAACTATGAGAAGATTCAAGCCAGGGCTCTGGTAGAGGATCGAGAGCCTCGAGTTGCTGTCATCCATTTTCAGTCCCTGGTGGATGAGGGCTCGAAAAAGGTAGAGGCCTATTATGGCTTGGGACTCGCTTATCGGAAAATGGGGCGATTCGATAAGTCGATCGAAGCTTTTCAGTCAGGGTTGAGCTATCATCCCCGAGACCCTGATCTTCTCCGGGAGCTTGGGATTGTTTATTTCCTTTCAGGGAAACCCGAGCAGGCCTTGAGCTATCTGGAGCCCCTCCTTTCGATCTCTAAAGAGCAGGAGGTAGATCCCTTGACCCTCTTTTATTTAGGGAGGGTTTATCAGGAATTAGGGGATGTGAATAGGGCAGGGACCCTTTTTCAAAAAGTTCAAAAGAGGCATCCTGAATTCATCGATGTGTATCATAGCCTTGGATCCATTTATGGGAGGCTCGGACAGAAGGGGCTTTCCCACTTCTTTTTCGGGAAGTATTTTAAATTGAAGAGGGATAAAAAGAATGCCCTTCTGCATTTCCGAACTGCCTTAGAAGGGCTGGAACGAGGAAGCATGGAACGGGAGGAGGCACAAAAGGAAATTAAAGAATTGACATCCTCCCCATAAAAAAGTAACTTAATAAAAGAATTTAACCCCACCATAGAATTTTGGTAAAGTAGAATAAGAGCGTTGAGGGATCTCAGAAAGCCCTACTATGGAGTCGAAGATGAGGAGGGAGAAAAAGAAAGGTCAAGAGACAGCAAGAGTAAATCAGGAGCTTTCCATTCTTCATAGCATTACCCAAAGTATCAATGAATCGATCGATCTGGATGAGATTTTAAATAAAAGTCTCGATAAGATTGTGGAATTGACCGATGTGAAATCTGCGGGAATCTATCTCCTCGATGAAAATGAACAGGAATTGGTCTATGTCGCCCATCGAGGATTTTCAAAAACCTTTTCCAAAGGGATGAAACATTTTAAATTAGGAAGAGGAGCGACAGGAAGAGTGGCCCTCTCAGGAGAACCTCTTTTTATCGAAGACTATCCCAATTATCCTGATGCGATCCCGTTGGCCATCGAAGAAGGGATAAAATCGCTCGCCGTGATTCCTTTGAAGACCAGCAATAGAATCTATGGGACGTTAAATATTGCCCGCCGAGAGTTTTACTCCTTCACCCCTTTTAGCAAAAACCTCTTTACCTCCATTGGTCAAATTATTAGCAGTGCTTTGGAGAGGGCCTTCCTTTACTCCGAGAATGTGAAACGCCTCGAAGAGCTGAGGACTCTTTACTCGATCGGTCAGGAGATCGCCTCCAAACTCGAATTGAATGTCATCCTCCAGAAGATTATGGAGAAGGCGATCGAGCTTTTAAGAGCGGAAGCAGGAGCAGTGGCCCTTTGGGATCATCGGAATCAAACTTATCGGTATGTTCTCATCTACGGACTCCCTGACTCCATGATAGGGAGGGAGGTCTCTCTCGATTCGAAAGGAGTGATCGGAGAAGTCTTAAAGAAAAAGGTTCCGGTCCATTATGGAAATTACGAACGAAATCCAAACCGATTAAAGGAGCTGGACGAGTATCATTTCCAGGAGGTCATTGGGGTTCCCTTGATTGTCAGAGAGATGGTCATCGGGGCCATGACGATCGGAACCTCCAATCCCAAGAGACATTTTCGAAAGGAAGAGGTCGAACTCCTTTCAAACTTCGCTCAACAGGCAGGGGTCGCCATTGGGAATGCCCAACTCTACGAGGACTCTCTATTAAAGATTAAACAGTTAACGACTCTCTACGAGATTGGGAAACAACTCTCTTCGACGCTCGATCTGGATGAACTCCTGAGGAAGGCCCTTATTCTACTGAAGGAACAGTGGGGCTATCCTCTCTGCAGTATCCTCTTTTTGGATCGAGAAAGAAATGAACTCTATGTTCGGCAGGTCATCGGAAAGGATCTGGAAGAGGTGAAACATTTACGGTTTAGAGTGGGGATAGACGGGATTGTGGGGTGGGTAGCCCAACAAGGTGAGCCCCTTTATGTTCCAGACGTCTCAAAAGATTCAAGATATATTTTAGAACTTCCGGAGGTGAGGTCAGAGGTCGCCTTTCCAATAAAAGTGAGAGACCAGATCATTGGGGTTCTCGATATTGAGAGTTATGAAAGGATGGCCTTCGACGAAGAATCCCTCAAAACCCTCTCCTCCTTTTGCAGTCAGATAAGCATCTCTATCGAAAATGCCCAACTTTTTTCTGAACTCAAGCAGACCCTCGTCGAGTTGAAAAGGGCCCAGGAACAGATGATTCAGATTGAGAAATTGAGAGCCATGGGGGAGATGGCCAGCGGAGTGGCTCACGATTTCAATAACGTTCTGGCTGTGATTCTCGGAAATATTCAGCTTCTCCTTCATCAATTTCATCAGTTAGGCCCCGAAGAGATCCAGGAGAGATTAAGGGTCATTGAAAAGGCCTCTAAGGATGGGGCTGAGACGGTTCGACGCATTCAGGAGTTTACAGGGATTAAAAAAGATTACTCCTTCATTTCCTTGGACCTGAATGAGATCCTCCGAGAGGTCGCCATCATCACTGAACCTCGCTGGAAAGATCAGGCTCAACAGAGGGGAGTTCAAATCCAACTCACTCTCCAATTAGGTGAGATTTCTCCCATTATGGGAAATCCCTCCGAATTGAGAGAGGTATTGACGAATATGGTCTTCAATGCCGTAGATGCGATGCCTCACGGGGGGAAGATTACCCTTTCCACCCATCCTCATTCAGAGGATTGGGTGGAACTGAGGGTTTCCGATACTGGGATAGGAATGTCCGAAGAGGTCAAGAGGAGGATATTTGATCCATTCTTTACGACCAAAGGAGTGGGTAGTTCGGGTCTGGGCCTAAGTGTCTCCTATGGAATTATTAAACGCCATGGAGGAGAAATTTTAGTGGAGAGCGAGATCGGAAAGGGAACGACCTTCATCATCCATCTTCCCAAGGGGTATGAAGAGGAGAGGGGAGAGGTGAAAAAAAGAGAGACATGGGCGCCCGATCAGAAACGCCAAGCCCGAATTTTGGTGATCGATGATGAGGACCCCGTAAGGGAGATTCTTTCCAAGATGCTCATGTCGAAAGGGCATCAAGTGGCTGTGGCCTCCAATGGGGAGGAAGGGATTGAACGATTTAAACAGGAAGAGTTCGATCTTGTCTTTACAGACTTAGGGATGCCCAAAATCTCAGGCTGGGAAGTGGGGAAGACGATTAAACGATTGAATCCAAAGATTCCCGTGGCAATGATTACAGGATGGGGGATGGAATTGAATCGAGAGAAGATGAAGGAGAACGGAATTGACCTGGTCGTCTCGAAACCCTTTAATTTTGACCAGGTCATTGAAATCGTTTCGGAAGCCTTAGAGTTAAAGGAGAAGATGTAATCATCCCCAGCGCCAGAGGGCGATAACGAAAGTGATGAGGAAGACCAGAATAAGATTCATATAGGCCATGAAGTAGAAGACTTTTTCAGGAGAGGCGGCACTCGGGGATTCTTTCTCTAATATCAACTCCCCTACCAGAGGTAAAGAAAGGATCTTTTCTTCACCATGGGGTGCAGTTTGAAGAAGATCCGTTAAGTCACTTCCTGCTGGATGTTTCCTCATATGAGTCCCTTCTTTCCAGAGTGGACTCGCCGTTGCGTCATAAATCTTTCCCTTATAGGCAAAATAGGCAGGTCTTCCCTCCTTTCCATCGAAGAAGGTTAATCCCTTAAGAGAAAATCTTCCCTCCTCTGAATAAGGAGAAGTGGCCTTTTGCCTTTTCATTTTGGGGCCAAGGATAAAAGTCACAATTCCGGCCGAAGTGACCATGATAGCAAAAAGGATGATTTTTAGACTCAGGAGGATTCCAAATCGGGTTGTGTAGAAAGTAGACCAACTGGGGATTCGGGAGAGGGTTAAGAGGACTCCGCTAATGGAGAGCACGAGGATGGCGGTCCATCCGAGGATGAGTTCTCCTTTGGGCAATCCCTTCGCCGCATAGGCCGGTTTCAACAGGAGATGGACATAGAGGATCGTTCCAAACCAGGTGATGGCCATGAGAAGATGGAGGTAACCTATCATAAGACGGACGACTTTCTGGAAGGGTTTCAGAGGACGGTGTAACCCTTTAGCCTTCAATTCCTCCCGGAAGGATTCTCCCTCTCTTGTCAGTTTCCCTCCTGTGCCTTCGAGATGACATCGAAGACACTCCGCTCCTGTTTGTTCCGCATATTCAGGGGTCGCCCTGGAGAGTTGAGGGAAGAGGAGAAGAAGCAGAGTGACTATGATTATAGCGTTTCTCATCATCCCATTTAGACCCCAAAGGAGATTCCAACCGAACGAGCCACTTTAATGAGAGGATGATTCAGAGGAACTCTCCTTGGTCCTCTGGCTACTTCTTTCAAGGGGACATCGATCAGTGATTCTCCTTTCACCCCAACCATATAGCCAAACTTTTTCTCCCTTACCATTTCCATTGCTCTTACACCCAGTCGTGTGGCCAAGACTCGGTCAAAGGCGGTAGGAGTACCTCCCCGGAGGAGATGTCCCATGACCACTGTTCTTGTCTCAAGACCAGTGAGCTCCTCGATCTGACGACCCAGGACAAACCCAATTCCCCCAAGTCGAATAGGATCTGAGCTTTCCTTGACAATCCTCTGAATGACGACCTCCCCCCCTTTGGGTTTTGCCCCTTCTGCTACGACAAGGATACTGAACCTCTTTCCTCTTTTATTTCTTTCTTTTACCTTATCACTGACGATATCCACCTCGTAAGGAATTTCAGGAATAAGAAGAATGTCCCCCCCTCCAGCAACCCCTGAATAGAGGGCGACCCATCCGGATCGATGTCCCATGACCTCCACAATCATCACCCGGTGGTGGGATTGGGCAGTCGTATGAATCCGATCGATTCCTTCTGTAGCGATGGAGAGGGCAGAGTCGAATCCAAAGGTGATCTCGGTTCCCCTGAGATCGTTATCGATCGTTTTAGGGACTCCAATCACTGGAATTCCGTCCTTAAAAAGTTGATGGGCAATGCCCAGAGTCCCGTCTCCTCCTATACAGATCAGAGCATTTATCTCAAGATCTTTCAGATTCTTTATGGCCACCCTGGAGAGGTCTTTAAACTCCAGTTCGCCGTCTTTCTTAACAGGATATCGATAGGGATTGGCTATCTTGGACGTTCCCAGTATCGTTCCTCCCTGGGTGAGAATTCCCGAGACATCATCGTACTGTAGAATCCGATACCGATTTTCCACCATTCCGTGATACCCATCCTCAATCCCTATGACCTCAGCCTCTTCCTCAAGAATCGCTTTTTTGGCCACAGCCCGAATCACGGCATTGATGCCCGGGCAATCTCCTCCTCCCGTAAGAATCGCAATCCTCTTCCTTTTTCTCATTGGTTCCTCACTCCACGGTAAGATATTTTTTAATGGATTGGAATTTCGCTTCGCCGATCCCCTTTACCTCTTTGAGTTCTTCCACCGATCGGAATCCTCTCCGTTTTTGTCGGTAGGCGATGATTTCCTGAGATAAGGATTCCCCTATTCCTGGGATGAGTGAAAGGTCTTCAGGTGAAACCCGATTGAGGTCCAGGGGAAGGGAGAAGACCAAAAGTTTATAAGCCTCCATCCTTCCTATATTGATGGTGATTTCATCGGGCGATCTTTTTTTAATCGTAATTCGAGTTCCTGAGGGTAAGGTCTCAGAGGAAAGTTCCTCAGCGAAGCGAATGGATTCTTTAAATCCTCCCGCCTTTTGGACGAGCTCTCTCAGAGTGGGTGGATGGTGAAACAGGTAGATGCCGGGGCGATGAATCTCCCCCTCAATTTCGACCGCGATCTCTTGGATCTTCTGTTCGGGAGGGAGGAAAGGAGGATGAAAGAATTTGAAATAAAGAAGGAGCAGGATCAAAAAGGATAAACCCCAAAGGATCCACTGCTGACTCAGAGAAAAGGATCTCAATTTAGCGCTCTTCTTCTTTCAAGAGTTTATAGTCGATGGAGTCCACCAGGGCTTGCCAGCTTGCTTCGATGATATTTTCGGAGACCCCCACCGTTCCCCAAACCGAGGTCCCATCTCCAGATTCGATCAATACCCTGGTTCGGGCTGCTGTTCCCTCCTTGGAAGAAAGAATCCTCACCTTATAATCGAGAAGTTTAACGGAACGAAGCTCGGGATAGAATTTCTCCAGGGCCTTTCGAATCGCGTGGTCCAAGGCGTTGACGGGTCCATTTCCTACGGCGGCGGTATGTTCAATCCGGTCTCCCACTCGGACCATAATCGTCGCTTCAGAGAAGGGGGGTGCCCCTTCTTCCCTCTTTTCGACAATCACTCGAAATCCTAAGAGTTCAAAAAATTTCTTATGTTGCCCTAAAGCCTTCTTCATAAGGATTTCAAAAGAACCTTCGGCTGCCTCAAATTGAAACCCTTCGTGCTCCAGCCTTTTCAGATGGTCCAGAATCCTTCTGACCCTCGGCTCCTTGCTTTCCAGATCGATTCCGAATTCCACAGCCTTGTAAAGAATATTGGACTCCCCCGAAAGGTCGGAAATCAGGACCCTCTGCCTGTTACCTACCTTTTCGGGAGGGATATGTTCGTAGGTGCTTGCATTCTTGCGAATGGCACTGACATGAATCCCTCCTTTATGGGCAAAGGCACTTTCCCCCACATAGGGAAGGTTTTTGGGATGGGGGAGGTTGGCTAACTCCGATATAAAACGAGACACTTCGGTGATTTTTCTAAGCTGTTCGTCAGTGATGCAGTGGATTCCCATCTTCAATTTTAAGTTAGGGAGGATGGAGCATAGGTTGGCATTCCCGCACCTTTCCCCATAGCCATTCATCGTTCCCTGGATGAGAGAGATTCCCTCCCGAACGGAAAGGATGGTGTTGGCCACAGCCATTTCTGTATCGTTATGGACGTGAATGCCTAAAGGAGTGTGGATCTTTTTTTTCACTTCTTGGACGATAGGAAGAAGCTCATAAGGGAGGGTTCCTCCATTGGTATCGCAGAGGACAATCCAGTCCGCCCCTGCATGCTCTGCGGTACGCAGGGTTTTTAAGGCATAGAGAGGATTGTTTTTGAACCCGTCAAAAAAATGCTCCGCATCGAAGAGAACCTCGGGCACCCATTTTTTTAGAAATCGAATGGATTGGTCAATCATTTCGAGATTGGCTTCCAGAGGGATCTGGAGGGCCTCCAAAACATGTTTGTCCCAGGCCTTTCCAAAAATGGTCACCGCCTGGGTCCGAGCTTCAAGAAGGCTTTGAAGGTTTGGATCCTCCTCCGGCGGGACTCCTGGCCGGGAGGTGCTTCCGAAAGCGACGATTCGAGCCTGCTGGAGCGGAATGGATTTAATTTCCTGGAAGAATTGAAGGTCTTTCGGGTTGGATCCCGGCCAACCCCCTTCGATGTAGTGGATCCCTAACTCATCCAGTTTTTGGGCAATTCGGATCTTATCTTCGACCGTGAAGGCAATGTCTTCCCCCTGAGACCCATCGCGAAGGGTGGTATCATAAATTTTAAGGTCATCCCTCTTCATTTTTCTTCTGTGATGGCCGGTTTGTCGAGTTCAAAGGCATCGTGGAGGGCTCGAACAGCCAATTCCGTATATTTAGAGTCAATGATACAGGAGATCTTAATCTCCGAGGTAGAAATCATCTGAATGTTGATTCCCTCTTTGGCTAAGGCAGAGAACATCTGAGAGGCCACATTGGAGTGACTTCTCATCCCGACCCCTACGATAGAGACCTTGGCAATATTTTCGTCCGAGAGAACCTCTTTTCCGCCGATCTCTTTGACCGTTTCTTTTACAATCTGGAGAGCCTTTGGAAAATCAGGTTTGGGGACGGTGAAGGCCACATCGGCATATCCTTTATCCGTGCTCGAAGTCTGGATGATCATATCGACGACGATATTCGCCTCTGCAATAGGCTTAAATAATTTAGCCGCTATGCCTGGGATATCGGGAACTCGCATCACCTCAATCTTTGCCTCGTTTTTATTATAAGTAACCCCTGAGACGACTACCCTTTCCATTTCTTCTTCCTCCTTACAAACAATCGTTCCTGGATTCTCATTGAAGGATGATCGGACATGAATAGGCACATTATATTTTTTGGCAAACTCCACCGAACGGATTTGAAGGACTTTTGCTCCAAGACTGGCCATCTCGAGCATTTCGTCATAGGAGATCTTCGAGAGTTTTCTTGCCTTCGGATAGATATTGGGATCGGTCGTGTAGATCCCATCCACATCCGTGTAGATTTCACATATATCGGCTTTTAACGCGGCCGCAATAGCGACCGCTGTGGTATCGGAACCCCCTCGCCCTAAGGTCGTAATATTGCCCTCTTCATCCACCCCCTGGAACCCAGCGACCACCACCACTCGTCCTTCTTTTAAATCTTCAAAAATCTTTTCGGATTCGATTCCGGTGATCCGAGCCTTTCCGAAGGCGCTGTCCGTGGCAATCTTTATTTGAAAACCCAGATAGGATTTTGCATCACATCCCATCGATTTAAGCGTGATGGCGAGCAAGGCCACGGAGACCTGCTCGCCTGTCGAGATGAGGACATCCAATTCCCTCTCATCCGGGGTCGGGGTGACTTCTTGAGCCATGCGGATAAGCTTATCCGTCTCTCCAGCCATTGCGGAGACGACCACCACGACCTGATTCCCCTCGTTTTTAGTGCGGATGACCCGTTGAGCGACATGTTTAATTCGTTGAATATCGCCTACCGATGTCCCCCCATATTTTTGAACAATCAATGCCATTTAGGACCCCCCTTTCGGAAGTGACTCCAAACCCACAAACCTGAGCTCTGACCTCAATGTGTTCAAAAGTTCTTCGTACCTTTCTCCTTTGGCTACCAGTTCAATCGATCGAGTTTGTTTCCCAGTATAATAAAGAGAGATCGATAAGAGTTCAACGGGAAGCAGGGATGGAATTTTATCTGCCCATTCAATGGCGGTAACTCCTTTTCCCTGGAAATACTCTTCCAATCCTAACCCTTCCGCTTCCCTTTCATCCTTGATTCGATAAAGATCGATATGATAAAAGGGAATCTTTCCGATGTATTCGTTCACCAAAACGAAAGAAGGGCTGGTAAGATAGGACGCCCTTTTCACTCCCACTCCTGAGGCTAACCCCTTGATCAGTTGGGTTTTCCCTGTTCCTAATTCTCCAACCAGAGCGATGACATCCCCCTCCTGAAGTCGCTTTCCTATCCTCTTTCCCAAACGAGTGGTTTCAGATGGACTCCTCGAGTGAAGCAACAAATCTCCAATCCCTCAGCCTTCTCCCCTTCCTCCCGTGGATAGGCTTGCCAGATATCGGCTCTTTCATTAGAGCGAAGAGGTTTTCGTTTTTTATTCAGGCCTTATATTTAAAGTCATCTGGATTGAGGTTTTCGAGCCATTCCTTGAGTTGATCCTCTTCTTTCTCCATATCAATGGTTCGTGCTTTTTCAATGACCTGCTCTGAGACGAAGATGGGTGCATCGACGGCCAGGGCGATCGCAATGGCATCGCTGGGACGCGAGTCGATGATGATTTCTTCCCCTCTTCGATTGAGATAGATGAGGGCATAGTAGGTATTCTCCTTGAGATCGTTGACCACCACCTTCATCACCTGAGAGTCCAGTTGTCTGAGAATGCTGTGGATAAGATCGTGAGTCATTGGACGCTGAGAATCAATCTTTTTCAGTTTCATGGCAATCGCATTGGCTTCAAAAGGTCCGATCCAGATGGGGAGCCCCGTTTTATTAGCCAGATCCATCAGGAGAACCACAAATCCATTCGTCGTGGAGTCGAAGGTTAAAAATTTAACTTTCATTTCGATTAACATCCGTCTACTCCTTTCCTTTTAACGGAATCGCAAGGAAGCCCCGACTCCCTCGAATTCCTTTAAAATGGGATCCTCGTCAACCCATTTGACCTCTCCGTCTTGACGAAGAACCGACCGCATCATTTCTTCTTCCAGAGGAACGACCTTTAAATTCCCTTTACATAAAGGACAGAGAGGAGAGATCTGAGCTCCCTCTGGAATGATGGTTAAGATTCCACACCTCTGACATTTTCCACCCTTTAAGGTGAAGGAGTTCAGAAGAAAGAGGGTTTGGATCTGACCCTGATTCAAGGCCTCCAGGGTTGGACTCAGCCCAAAGGTAGCGAGACCTCCATAAGGAGTCCTTTCTTTGAGCTCCCGAATCTGTTGAGAAATCTCTTCTTTTTCTTTTTGGAGAAGGCGATCGAAAATCTTTCTTAAGAGTTTGGATCGATCCTCTGTCAGCTCCGCTGAGAAGATATCCGCGATATGGTGTTTCACTCGTTCTGGAAGGAAATGTTTGAAGTTTGCAAGAATTCGATCCTGACCGATCAGAACGACTCTTTTCCAATTTCCTGAATCGAAAAGGCTTGTCAACTGCTCGGCTACCTCTTTATGGTGTTTATCCATATGGTCTTTGATGTGACGTTGGAACCTCATCTGGGACCATCCCCCCTGATCATGACGCCCCGGGACATAGCTTTCGATGGAGAATTCCGTAACCAATCCCTCGAGGGAGATTTCGAAGAGTCTCGCCGATTCGGTATTGACCATGACTGCCAGTGTTTTTTGATATTGCGAAAAAAGGCGGACCAGGGGTTTGAGGGCAGGGAGATGGTCTAAAATAAATTCATTTTCATAAGGAATGATGGAGGGGTAGGTCAGGAAGGTTTGGGTTCCACTGCAGGAAAAGAGGGCAACCCCGTTGATTCCCTCATCCATGGTCTGGCGAATCAACCCCTCTACATATCTCTCAATTCGTTTCTGATCTTCCAGATAATATCGGAGGAGATCTTCTTTCCCTTTCAGTTGTTCCGCCCCTTTTTTTAATTGATTTTTAAGGAAAAGTCTGATTCGTTCGCGTTGTTGCTCATCCTCCCATTTTGTATTGAGGTAGAGAGAACAGAAGGGATAAGGCCCTTCTTCTATTCGAGCAAGCCTTTTGAGTTCTTTAGACATCTCCATAAAAACCCCTCTTAAATCCCCTCCTGGAGAAGGGAAGGGATCTTCTTGATAAGATCGGTGGCCACCAGAGACTTCTCCCCGAGTTCCCGGGCCACCTCATCTCCTGCTAACCCATGAAGGTAGACAGCCGCTTGAAGAGAAAGAAGAGGGTCAAAACCTTGGCAGATAAGGCCTCCGATCATCCCGCTAAGCACATCTCCTGTCCCTCCTGAGGCTAACCCCGGGTTTCCGGTAGGATTGATATAGACTTCCCCATTGGGGGTTGCGATGAGCGTTCGAAATCCCTTGAGGACTAAGTAGACGCGATGGGAGGTCGAAAAGGTTCGACTTACTCCTATCCGATTTTCTTGGACTTCCTTAGAAGTGGAGTGAATCAGTCGAGCCATCTCTCCAGGATGGGGTGTAAAGATGATCAATGGGCTATTCAGGGGAGGAAGTTTGGCCTGGGTCGCCAAGGCATTCAATCCATCCGCATCCAGGATGATGGGGAGATGGAGCGTCTTTATTAATTTCACAATTAGGGTTTGAGTTTCTGGGTGGGTTCCGATCCCAGGCCCAATGAGAACGGCCTTTTTATTTTCACAGAGTCGAAGAAGAGGGGAGTAGGCTTTAAGACTTAACGTCTGTTTCTGGGTTTCGGGGAGGGGTTCGGTCATCACTTCTGTTAATTTCATCTCCATAATTGGGTTCAGACTCTTCGGGATGGCTAAGGTAACCAGTCCTGCTCCCATCCTGAGGGCGGCTTCGCAAGCCATTGCCGCAGCACCGGTCTTTCCCACGGAACCGGCGATCACCAGGAGATGTCCATAGTCCCCTTTATGGGTATCCAACCGTCTGGGGACCGAGAGTCCTTTTTTGATCTCCTCTTTCTCAATGAGGTAGGTTTGAATCTGCTCCTCTTCGATCAGACGTTTGGGGAAACCGATATCAATCACCTTTAACGTTCCTACATATTCGACCCCAGGGGAGATGAGAAGACCGATTTTAGGAAGACCGAAGGTAAGGGTAAGGGTGGCACGAACAGAAACCCCCAGAGGCTTTCCTGTGTCCGCACTCAATCCCGAAGGGATATCTACGGCCACAATGGGTTTGTGAAGGGTATTCAGATGCTCAATCACTTCACGATAGTAACCCCTGACCTCCGCATCGAGACCTGTGCCAAAAATGGCGTCAATAATGAGGTCCGCCTTTTCGATCTCTTTCTTTACCTTCTGATATTCCTTGGAAGAGGGAACTGAAATGACCTCTCCTTTCATCCGATGGAAGATAGAGTAATTGATTTCTGCATCCCCTCGTAATGCCTTGGGTTCGGTGAGGAGGAAGACCCTGACAGAAACTCCCCGGTTCATCAGGTATCGAGCAATGACCAATCCATCTCCTCCATTGTTCCCTTTTCCTGAAATAATGGCCACCCTTTTTTTCTCAATCCCAGGAAAGGTCTTGAGAATCTCTTCTGTGGCGCCCCTTCCTGCATTCTCCATCAGGACGATTCCCGGAATTCGATAGAGCTCGATGGCCTTTCGGTCCAACTCTTGCATTTGTTCAGCCGTCGTCACCTTCATCCGTTCCCCTCTAATAGGACATGAGCCACGGCATAGGGATAGTCGTGGGAAAGAGTGAGAAACGTTCTTTCTACCCTATAGGTAAGGAGGATCTCCTTTGCCTTTCGATGCAGGGAGAGAAAAGGTTTCCCCATTGGGTCATTTTCCACCTCTATATCTCTCCAGCGAATTCCATTTCGTAGCCCTAATCCCAGGGCCTTCAAAAAGGCCTCCTTGGCCGCGAATCTTATGGCAAAGCATTCAGAAGGGTGATGCTTCTGCTGACACCAAGAGATCTCTTTCTCTGTATAGACACGGTTGAGGAAAAGGGTTCCCCACCGGGACAGAACCCGTTCCATTCTCTCGATATTGACAATATCAATCCCGCTGCCTACGATCATCCGTAGTGGAGTCAGGGTTCGGAGGCTTGGCTCCGACCGGGTTATGTTGTTCGAACGAGAGCGATCATCTCCCTTACCGCTTGGTCCAAACCCACCAGGACCGCCCGAGCGATGATGCTGTGGCCAATGTTTAATTCTTCGATCTCCTTGATCTCAGCGATTCGCTTCACGTTGACATAATTAAGACCATGGCCTGCGGCGATCTGGAGATTTCGGTGGGAGGCTTCAGCGACGGCATCAAGAATTCTCTTTAACTCTTCATCCTGGAGGGCGTGGGTTCGGGCATTACAATAATGACCGGTGTGAATTTCTATGGCATTCGCTCCCACCTCTTCCGCAGCCCTGATCTGGTCCTTATTTGGATCGACAAAAAGGCTGACGGAAATCCCTCCCCGTTGAAGCCGTTGGATTGATTTTTTAAGGGCTCGATGGTTTTTTAAGACATCCAGCCCTCCTTCGGTAGTTAACTCTTCCCTTCTTTCAGGGACGAGCGTGACGATGTCCGGTTTGGTATTGAGAGCGATACGGATCATTTCTTCCGTAGCCGCCATCTCTAAGTTCAACTGGGTTTGAACCGTTTCTCTGAGGAGACGGAGATCCCGATCTTGAATGTGACGGCGGTCTTCCCTTAGGTGGCAGACAATCCCATCTGCACCAGCCAGCTCGACGATCACCGCAGCGGCAACAGGATCAGGGTATTGAACTCCCCGCGCCTGTCTGACGGTGGCGACATGATCGATATTGACCCCTAATCTTGCCATAATCCCTCCCTATCCATTATTGAAGATACCTTTGCGCAATCTCCACAAGTTCTTGAGCATATTGGTGAAGCCTTTCCTCATCCTCTCCTTCCAGCATGATCCTGAGAAGGGGTTCGGTTCCTGAATAGCGGACCAGAAGCCTTCCAGATTCTCCCAAAGATTTTTCGATCTCCTCCGTCTTCTTCTTGATCTCCGGGATTTCTGAAAGATTCTTTTTCTCTTTCACCTCCACGTTATATAGAACCTGAGGAAGGGATTCCATCACCTTTGCCAATTCATCCAGATCTTTCTCCTCTCTTTTCATGATGGCCAAGGTTTGAAGGGCAGTTAGAATTCCATCGCACGTTGTATTGTAGTCCAAAAAGATAGTATGCCCCGAGGGTTCTCCTCCAAGGTTGTAGTTTCCTCGAAGCATCTCCTCCACAACATAACGATCTCCAACCTGGGTCCGAATCACCTTTCCACCGGCCTTTTTGATCGCCCGGTCTAAACCGAGATTGCTCATGACCGTAGTGACCACTGTCCCCCCTTTGAGGCGTCCTTCTTTAAGCATCTGGAGACCACAGATCGCCAGGATCTTATCCCCATCGACCTGTTTCCCATGGCGATCCACAAAAATAATTCGATCTGCATCTCCATCCAAGGAGATTCCAAGATCAGCCTTTTTTTCAATCACTAACCTGGAGACGGTCTCAGGATAAAGGGCTCCACATTGAGCATTAATATTCTCTCCATTGGGTTCGATGCCGATAGGGATCACCTCCGCCCCTAATTCCTCAAACACGGTGGGAGCCACCCGATAGGCAGCCCCATTGGCACAATCCAGGGCAATCCGCACTCCATCGAGGGTGAGGTCTTTCGGGAATGTATTTTTTAAGAAGACGACGTATCGACCGACTGCATCATCGATTCGATGGGCCTTTCCCACCTCACTCGCCGTGGGTCTCAGGGATTGGAGATGATCCGAAAGGACGAGCTCTTCAATCTGGGCTTCCAGTTCATCTGGGAGTTTGAAACCTTCCCGGGAGAAGATTTTGATTCCATTATCGTAATAGGGATTGTGGGAGGCCGAGATGACGACCCCCGCATTAGCCCTCATACTTGTAGTAATGAAGGCGATGCCAGGGGTGGGTAGGGGGCCGACCAACCAGACATCCGCTCCCATAGAACAGATTCCTGAGGCGAGAGCCGTCTCTAACATGTATCCTGAAAGTCGGGTATCTTTCCCCACCACGATTCGATGCTGTCCCTTCGCCTTTTTAAACAGAAAAGCAATGGCCCTGCCTAATCGCATGGCCATTTCCCCGGTCATCGGTTCCGTATTGGCAATCCCTCGGATCCCATCTGTCCCAAATAATTTCCTTTCCATTTTCTTTCCCTATAGATAGAAATTTAGGGTTCTCTTCATCCCTCAATCCCTCACCCCTCGAATGGCATCGGCCACCGCAATTGCCTTCTTGGCCTGAGCCACATCGTGGCATCGAACGATATGGGCTCCATGAAGGATTCCCACCACGGTACTGGCAAGGGTTCCTTCCAGCCTCTCCTTGGGTTCTGCATTGAGAATCCTTCCGATAAAACTCTTTCGTGAAGTTCCAAGGAGGATGGGTTTCCCGAGAATTCGAAATTCGGAGAGGTTCTTGATCAGGAGAAGATTATGTTCCAGGGTCTTACCAAAGCCAATCCCGGGGTCAATGATAATCTTTTCTGGATCGACCCCTGAGGATTCGGCTCGCTCAATCCCTTCTCGAAGGTATTGGAGGATCTCGGAGAAAAGGGACTCGTAGTGGACGTCCTTTTGCATGGTTTCAGGAGTTCCCCGAATATGCATCAATACAATAGGCACATCCTCTTGGGAAGCCACCTTGGCGAGCTCGGGATCAAAATGGAGCCCGCTGATATCATTGATCATCTCGGCACCTGCATCGATTGCAGCCTTAGCCACTTTTGATTTGTAGGTATCAATGGAGATGGGGATATCTAATCTTTTAGCCAGAGATTCAATCACTGGGATGACTCTCCGGAGTTCTTCTTCCGTATCAAGGGGCTTTGAACCAGGGCGAGTCGATTCCCCTCCGATATCGATCAGATCCGCTCCTTCTTCTGCCATCTTTAATCCATGTTCAATGGCCCTTGAGCGGTCAAAGAAGAGACCCCCATCTGAAAATGAGTCAGGAGTTACATTTAATATTCCCATCAGAAGGGTTCTCTCACCCAGGAGAAATGTTTTTTTACGGCATCTCAGGGTGAACCGGGTTTTTGAAAGATTTTTTAGTGTTTCGGCTAAGGAGCGGCTGAGGGTTTGAAGGGATGGATAGGCTTCTAATTTATGGACCAATCGTTCAAACTGCTTCTGGGTTCCCATCAGAAGGACATCTGTTTTTGAAATACTGCAGTCGAGTGTCCTTCGGTCCAGGGCAGCGTCCCCATCTAAGGAAAGCATTTCTTGTTTCAGAAGGTTCGCCCATTTAGGGTCAATTCCTTCGACCTTAAGATTGAGATGAAGGGTTTTCCCCTTCATTAATTCAATCCCCTCGGGATCGACTCCCAATTTTTCCATCAAGGAGCTCGCTTCATGAATGTCCCGGATAGGCACATATCGAATCAAGTCCATCTCACCTTCTTCAAATCGAATCCAGAGGGTCCTAAACCATTTCGCCACGAATAATCAGATCGATTTGACGTCCGTCGAGAACCTCTTTCTCAAGCAGGGTGTTGGCCAATCGGTGAAGGATTTCCAAATTCTGCTGAATGATGTCTTTCGCCTTTTCATAACCTTGATTAACAATCGACCTCACCTCGTTGTCGATTAAGCGAGCCGTTTCTTCGCTGTAGTCTCGATGCCTGGCAAATTCTCTTCCTAAAAAGATTTCTTCTTCCTTCTTGCCAAAGGTCAAAGGACCGAGCCTCTCGCTCATTCCCCATTCACAGACCATTTTCCTGGCCAGTTCCGTAGATCGTTCGATGTCATTGCCTGCTCCGGTGGTTTGAATATGAAGAACCAGTTCTTCTGCCACCCTTCCACCCATCATCACGGCAATATTGTTCATTAAGTAGTCCTTAGGATAGGTATGCTTTTCATCAAGGGGGAGCTGCTGGGTGATCCCAAGGGCTCTTCCTCGAGGGATAATGGTGACCTTATGAATAGGATCCGTCCCTGGAATCATTTTCGCCACGAGGGTATGCCCCGCTTCATGGTAGGCGGTGATTCTTCTCTCTTCAAAAGGAATGATCATTGATTTCCTTTCCACTCCCATTAACACCTTATCCTTTGCCTGCTCAAAATCGGACATATCGATCCGTTCTTTCCCTAATCGCGCCGCCAGAAGGGCCGCCTCGTTGACCATATTCTCCAAATCGGCACCTGTAAAACCCGGGGTCCCTCGGGCCAAAAGGGAGAGATCCACATCATCGGCAAGGGGCGTTTTTTTGGTATGAACCTTCAAGATCTCCTCTCGACCTTTGACATCCGGGATGGGAATCACAATCTGACGATCGAAACGGCCCGGTCTTAGAAGAGCAGGGTCTAACACATCAGGACGGTTGGTCGCAGCAATCAGGATCACCCCTTCGTTCGACTCAAAACCATCCATCTCCACCAGCAGTTGATTAAGGGTCTGTTCCCGCTCATCGTGTCCTCCGCCTAATCCTGCCCCACGATGTCTTCCCACCGCGTCAATTTCATCGATAAAGATGATGCATGGGGCATTTCTCTTTCCCTGGAGGAAGAGGTCGCGAACTCGAGAGGCTCCTACTCCTACGAACATCTCCACAAAGTCCGATCCACTGATACTGAAGAAGGGAACATCTGCCTCCCCTGCAATCGCCTTGGCAAGCAGTGTCTTGCCGGTTCCAGGGGCGCCGATCAGGAGGATACCTTTTGGAATTCTTCCTCCGAGTTTGGTGAACTTCTTTGGATCCCTGAGGAATTCAATGATTTCTTGAACCTCTTCCTTTGCCTCTTCCACTCCAGCCACATTGTCGAAAGTGACCTTAGACTGGTCTTTTGTTAAAATTTTTGCTCTGCTCTTTCCAAAGGAGAGGGCCTTCCCCCCTCCGATTTGAACCTGTCTCATAAAGAAGATCCAAACTCCTATAAGAATGATCATGGGGAACCATTGAATGAGAATATTTTGCCAGATGGGAGACTCTTCTTCCTTTTTGGCATGAATGACGATCTTCTTTTCCCTAAGAATTTTAATCATTTCGGGATCTTCAGGGGCATAGGTCTTAAATCTCTTTCCGTGGATGTCTTTCCAGGTGATACTTCTTCCTTTGGTTTCTACCTCCAACACCTGATTATTTTCAACGGCAGAGATGAAATCCGAGTAGTTTCTTTCAACAGTGGTAGGCCGTGGTCTACTGAAAAAATTAAACAGTAGAACCATGATAATAATGATGATGGCCCAAAAAAGGAGATTTTTATAGAAGGAATTCAAGCGATTTTTCCCCGCTGCAGTTAAGTTCAAATTAACATAATTGTCTTTTTAATTCAATATTCAATACTTAAGCCAACGGGGTTGAGAAAAATAGGGTCAAAGCCTCGATTTTAATATAAATATTTGAATTTATTGATGATTTTTATAAGACTACGGTTAGCAGAGAGGAGGAGAAAGAAGAAATTTAGGTATGTTAGATAGCTTGCTATAGAGCAAGCCATAACGCACTCCGTGACAGCTTATCATCACCTCATGGCAATTCATCCTCTCCATTATCTTATATAGAATCGTAGCTCCAGCCAGGATGACATCTGCCCGCAAAGGAGAAAGTCCTTGGATCGTTTTCCGTTGCTCTTGGGTTTTTGATCGATAAAGGAGAATCTGTCTTCTTAGGGCTTCTTGAGTCAGTTTGAAATGATGAATTTTTCTTGGATTAAATTCTGAGAGTCCCATTTCCACTTGGGCCAGGGTCGTTGCTGTTCCTCCAACCGAAACCATGAGATCGGGCTTTTGGAAGGGAGAGGCATTATTGAGGGATTTTTCAATCTCCTCTTCCATCTCTCTCCACTCCTCCGGTCGGACAGGATCAGAGTGAAGGAACTGTTCCGTGTAGCGGACCGATCCCATAGGAAGACTCAACCAATGGGTCATTTTTTCTCTAAAGCCCAGAACGAGCTCGGTGCTTCCTCCTCCCACATCGGTTACGAGGATTCTTTTCGCCTCCTCCTTGAGATCCTTCGAAACGGCTAAATAGGAAAGACGAGCCTCTTCTTCCCCGGAGATGATTTCTATCGTGAGGTGGAGTTTATCTTTAACCTCTTTGAGGAATTCATTGGCATTTCTTGCCTCCCTTAAGGCACTCGTTCCTGCAGCAAAGACTCTCTGAATCCCAAGTCTTTGGCAATCTGTAAGATACTCCTTCAACACTTGAAATCCCCTTTCCATCGCTTCCTTCGAAAGGGTTGCGCTCTGATGGACCCCTTCTCCTAATCGTACAATCCTTTCTTTTTCGAGCAAGGGGTGGAGCGTTTTCCCATCCCACTCAGATGCCAGAAGAAGAATCGTATTGGTTCCAATATCAATGGCGGCTATCCGATTAGGTGAAGTAGGGGCGGATTTCACGGCAGAGTTCCTCTGGATAAATGTTGGAGGTGAGCTCGGATTGAAGCACTTCAAAAGAGGTGCAGTCATTCAAATAGGAGGGTTGAAATGGGGTTCGTGAAATGATTCGAAGAAGCAGGAGGGGAGAAGATTCATCTAATATACCGTAGAGGGCAAAGTTGAAACTATTAAGGGATTTTTGGTCGTAGTATTTGAGAGTGGACACAATTCCTCTGGCCAGGATGGCCATTTCCTCTTGGCCAAGGGTAAGGATCGAAGAGTGATTTTCGATCCAGGCACAGACTTCGTTAAACCCAATGGGCGCAAAGGAGACAAACCAGTGAACATTCCCATGGGTGGCGATAAACCTCTCCCCAAGCCTCTTTTCTGTCTCTACCAGATCTTTCCAGAATATCGTGTTGTTCCTCTCCTTATAGGAAGCAGTGGCATCCATGAGCCATTCCATTTCATTGGTAGGGATGGGATCTCCAATCACCTGGAGGTGAGGGTGAAGGATACTACTCCCTCCTGGGAGGAGAAAATTTTGGCTGATCTGCCAATAGCGGAGATCTGGATCAAATCGGGTCATCCTTCGAATGATCTCGATGGAGACCAAGAGACCCTGTTCATAGAGGTGAGGAGTGAATTGATCCAGACCGAGGAAATGCTCCTGGCATAGGACGACCACACTGCCTGAGGCTCCTGCAGGAAAAAGATTAGGGAACCCCACAGCCTGACCGATGAGGATTCTCCCCTCCGGGGCCACTTCCTCGATGAATTTGGGGGTTTTGAGGAGAACATTCTCCGGACAGAAGACACACCCCTTGGAGGCCTCGGCCATTCTCGAGAAGTCAAATTTTTCTGTTGGAGGAAGACTCCAGGTGATGATTCGGCTTCTTCGCTTGGTAAGAGGATCGACTCGAATCTCTGTTGGAACAGAAATCCGTTTAAATTCATGGAGGGGAGAGAGAAGCTCCGATTGGAGGTGGTACCGTTCAAATTTAATCTCCATCTTTTAATCCAATCCCTTTCTTTTCAAAAAGGTTCGGTTCTTATTTTACCCTTACCAAAACTCATCGATTTTCTTCGATAAACCTTCGAATGGAACGATCGTAAGTCCTTTCCCCTTCGGGGGAGAAGAAACACCCGGGGAGTTGTTTCATCTTCCAATGATAGGCAATACATTCGCAGCACCTTCCTTTTCGTTCGCAGGGTTCATAGGTGCAGGTGCATCGGGCTCTGTTCTTTTCGATATGGCATTCCAATTTCAACTTCTATCCCTCCTTTCTTTTTTGGTAGCCCCTCTTCTTTTTGAGGACTGGAGATCGTCCGCGGAGGTGCACTTTTCCATGGAGGCCAATCTTTCAATCACTGATGCGGCAAGAAGAGGAACCATCAATTCATGATGACCGATCAGAGTATATCCTTTTCCACCCATGAGCGTTGGTCTTTTTACCACATTCATGGAAGGTCGATAGTGATCCATAAAATCCATATTCACCGTGGTGATATTTTTCAATGGATATCCTAAATTCCTTGCCAAGGCGAGGGCCTTTAAAAAGACCTCTGGAAGGATGACCGCTGAACCCAGATTGATATAGACTCCTCGTTCCAATCTGGAGACCAGAGAGGCGAAGATTTGAAAGTCTCTAAGGCTTCCTTCTCCGAGACTGGCTCCATCTGCAGAAGGGCCCATATGATAGATATCGGTCCCGAGGGCGATGTGGACCGTCATAGGAACTCCCAATCTCTCTCCTGCTGCCAACAGAGACAGATGGGTATATGGAAATCTTTCAGAAAGGAGCCTTTGGCCGACCGATTCTCCAATCCCTAATCCCTTCTTCACTCCATCAGAAATGGCCTGGTTGATCCATTCGTGAGTCTCTCTGACCATTCCAAAAGTGCCTCGAGAGAGCTCTTCATCCACCTCTTCAGAGGTATGACCAACCATGGCCATTTCTACATCATGGACGAGGCACGCTCCATTCATTCCAATTCCTTTCAATACCCCCCGCTCCATCCAATCGATCAGAATGGGATTGAGTCCTACCTTGATGGGGTGGGCTCCCATGCCGAGGAGGACAATCCGCTTCTGCCTTACGGTCCTGCTAATTCTCTCCACAATCTCGTGAAACGTCTTTCCAGCGAGGAGGTGGGGGAGGGAACTTAAAAAGTCGTTTAAATTGCCTCCCTGTTTCCAGACCTTTGCAAAGAGGTCTTTTTTGACCTTATGTTTTTTTTGCTGAAGAGAGAGGTAATGAACCTGACGAAGATCCAGTAGTTTTATCTTCTTATCCATTCCCTTTTTCGTTTTTAAGCCTCTTTGGGGAAGAGGTCTGCTTATTTCCTGAAAAGAGAAGGGTTTCAACCATTTCACAAAGGATATGTCCGATCAGGATATGGGTTTCCTGAATTCGAGGGGTGCTCTGGGAAGGAACAATGAGTGAGAGATCAGCTACCTTTGCTACCTCTCCTCCATCCTTCCCCACCAGTGCTATGGTCTTCATTCCCATTCTCTTTGCCACCTCAAAGGCCTTAAGGATATTGGGCGAATTTCCGCTGGTCGTAATCCCGATGGCAATATCCCCTTTCTTACCGAGAGCCAAGAGTTGTCGTGAAAAAACCTCGGAAAAGTCCGTGTCATTGGAAATGCTGGTGAGAATGGAGGTATCCGTGGTGAGGGCAATGGCCGGAAGAGCGGGACGATCCAGAAGATACCGATTGACAAATTCAGCAGCCAGATGTTGAGCATCAGCGGCACTCCCACCGTTTCCAAAGAGGAAAAGCTTATTCCCTGATTCAAAACAACGGGCAATCAGATGGATAACCTCGATCAACTTAGGAAGGTTCTTCTCCAGAAACTGGGTCTTTACTTCCCCACTTTCTTGGAATCGTTTTAGGATCGTCTCTTCCATTGAGTCGAAATATTATCCTTTCACGTGTTTTTCTGTCAAGTGGACTTATACCCTTTCTGGCCTAAAATATTCTTAGCTTTTCGGGGAGAGATGACGAGGAGGGAGCTTCCATCGATGGTTAAGCCAGGCCCATTGAGTGGGGACTTCTCTGATTCTTTCTTCGATCACTTTTGTAAAGGCTATCGTGAGCCTTTCCAGATCTTTTTCCATCTCCCCCGTCCTTTCAATTTTCACTGGAGGTCCGATAAGGAGGGTATGGGGGACTGTCTCCTTTCTTAAAATAAACATAGGTAAGATCGGAGCCCCTGTCTTCAGGGAAAGGAGGGCAGGACCCATGGGAGTATAGGCGGGGTGATGGAAAAAGGGAACCGAAAGTCCTCCATCTCTCCGCTGCTCATCAGCGACCAGATAGAGGATCTCATTTCGACGAAGTGAATTTAAGGATTTCTTGAGGGAGCTCATCTTCGGTCTAACGAAAAAGGGATTCTGTCCCATTCTCTTCTGGTACTTCCCCAGTCTTCTCCAGAGTCTCGGGTAATTTCCTTCATTAATGATCAGATTGAATGGGTATCCTTCAAGAGAGAGCCTTGCACCCACCAATGTGAACGATCCCAGATGAGCCCCCAAGGCAATCACTCCCCTTCCTTGGGAGAGGGCTTGATCCAGTTGTTCCTTCCCTTGAATCTCTATTTTCCGAAGAAACTGATTGAAAGAATGGGAATAGGCATAAACGGTTTCTAAAGGAGTGAGAGCGAATTGAGCGAAGATCTCTTTGGCCATATTGATTCGCTTCTTTAGGTCCCTCTCTGGCCCGAAAGCCAGAGAGAGGTTCTCCAAAACCCTTCTACGATACTTCTTCAATACATGGTAGGAAAAAATGCCTAAAACTTTTGAGAGAGAGGCTAACGCTTTTGGTCTCAAAGGAAGAAGGAGAAGAACCATCAGGGTGAGAAGCCCATTGAGAAGGAGGTCTCCAATCCAATGTTTGATTCTTTTTTTGGAAGATTTTCTCATAAGGATGCTTAATGGAGAATCAATTCAATTTTACCATGATTATTCCTCCGAGACAACCTCAGAGGATCGACCAATGTAACCCCTCACCGAAAGGTGAGAAATAAATTTAAGCCCGACAGGAGTATTTCCGAAACCCATAGAATGCGGACCAATTTATACGGATGAGGAATACGAATCGATCTATCGTAGAAATGGGTTTCTGATTAAAACAAACCAAAGTAACGATTTCTATGAACCATTTAAGGTTGCCGCACCTTGGGTTTCTCCAATACCCCTCTCGGGCTTATTCCTCACTTCGGAGTGAGGGATTACGTGAGGGGTTATCGACCAATTGACCTTTGGAGTTATTTTGTTTATCATCATAATTGAAAAAACTTAAGGATCTCAAGGAAAGGATGACTCGTGAATATCTTGGCCCTTCCTGCTGCCTTAGCCTTTACAATGAATTTAACCCTCTGTCTCATCGTTCTTTCCAGTAAACCCAAAGACCTCACTCACAGACTCTTTGCTGGCTTTGTGCTGTCGTTTGCCACCTGGAATTTGGGTGAGCTCATCATGATCAATAGTACCCATCCTTCTTATGCCATCTTTGGGGTCAAGATTATCTTTGTAGGTTTAACCCTTGCTCCTTTTTTCTTCTTACAATTTTCTTTTGTTTTCCCTTTCCCACGAGAAACGGGGTGGCGAAAGGGGTGGAGACGAGGGATTCTCTTTCTCATTCCCGTAGCCCTTTTAACTACCTTTTTTCTGATCTTTCGGATCGATATTGAGAAGTTTAAAGAATTACGAAATGTGTTCTACTATGGTTTACGTTTTGAAGAACCTCTGGTCTTTTTGGTCTTCTTTGGATTGATCACCCTCTTTTCAGCCCTCTGCATCTATTGGGGGATCAGGAATCTCATTCACTCGTTCCGCTCTACTCGAATTCCACAATACCGCCTCCAGATTAAATACCTGATCTTCGGGATCCTTTCCATGGCCTTGGCAGGAACGATCATTAACCTCGCCAATTATTTTTTAAAATTGGGTTGGCCCGTCTTTTTCTTGGCAAGCCTCTATTCCATTTTGGTGAGCCTCTTCTTTGCGATTGCGCTCATTAAATATCGACTGTTAGATATCCACCTCCTTATCCGTGGGGGGCTTCTTTATTCGGCCGTCTCAGGGTTCGTTTTAGCCATCTATATTCTCATTATCAAAAATATTGGAGAGACGATCTCTCATCGGGCCTATGGAAAGTCACTTTTTGTAGAGTCTGCTCTTATTCTCCTCTTGGTCTTCATCTTTCGACCTGTGCAGAGGAGGGTGGCGGATTGGATCGATCACTTCTTCTACATGGACAGGATAAGATTTCGAACCAAATTGACAGAATTTGGTCGGACCCTTACCGAGTTGTTAGACCTTAAGGAGATTGTCCGAGTGACCTGTGAGACAATCCAGGAGACTTTTCATCTGGATAGGGTCCTTTTCTATCTTCTGGATGAAAGAGAAGAATTTAGACCGATCCATGGGACCTTTCAGGAAAAAGAGAAAAAGTATTCTCCCGAGAGCCCATGGGTCAACCACCTGGCCTCTATCAAAAGGGCTGTGGATCTGAGACATCTCCTTGAGAAAGAAGGGAACATCGAAGAGGTGGAAGAATTGATCGAGGAAGGATGGCTGGTTGGAGTTCCTATCTTTTTAAAGGAAAGGATCCAGGGATTTCTTCTCTTAGGAGAAAAGAAATCCCAGAAGGAGTATACCACTGAAGAATTAGAGCTCCTGGAGGCGTTTTCTAATCAGGTAGCCCTTGGGATTTCAAGAGCCCTTATCTATCGGGACATGAGTTTAAAAGATCGGGAGATTATGCAGGCTGAAAAGATGGTTGCCATTGGAGAGCTTGCCTCGGGAATCGCCCACGAGATCCGAAATCCATTAGGAATCATTACAGCCTCAGCCGAGACCCTTCGGAAATACAAGGACGAGAAGATTCAAAAAGAGATGACCGATTATATCCTTGAGGAATCCCAGCGAATCAATCAATTGATCAATCAATTCTTGGACCTTGCTCGGCCCAAGGAGAGAAAATGGGAGAGGTGTGATCTTCGAGAGATTTTGGAGAAGACCCTTCTTCTCCTTTCCCCTCAGGCTCATCGCCTGGGCGTAAAGGTAGAACAGGAGGTACCCAAAGATCCTCTCTTTCTGATGATTGATCCAGACCAGATCAGACAGGCCTTTATGAATATTGGGGTCAATGCCCTGGAGGCGATGCCCGATGGAGGGACTCTCAGGATCAAAATATGGGAAAATGGTAAGGGAAAAGTGATTATCCAGTTCAGTGATACAGGGAAAGGAATTCCAAAAGAGATTCGCGGGAGAATTTTTGATCCCTTCTTTACAACCAAAGAAAGGGGAACCGGTTTAGGACTTCCCATTGCTCAGAGAATCGTCATCGAACATGGAGGGGAGATCAACGTAGAGGGGGAAGAGAAAGGAGGCACCACCTTTACGATTAGCCTACCTATCAGAGAGGTCCAAAAGGATGAAGAAAACCATTCTCATCGCAGAGGATGAGGAAAGGATGAGGCGTATCCTGGAAGTCAATCTCCAGGATCGATACCATCTCCTGATGGCGAAGGATGGGGAAGAAGCCCTTCAAATAGTCAAAGATAAAGAGAAGGAGATTCATCTCCTGCTCACCGATTTAAGAATGCCCCAGTTGGATGGACTCACCCTTCTCAGGGAGACAAAACAGATTCGACCCGAATTACCGGTGGTCCTCTTTACGGCCTATGGAACGGTAGAATCGGCGGTCCATGCGATGAAGGAAGGGGCCTTCGATTATCTGCTTAAACCCATCAAAATGGAAGAGGTGGAATTGGTCATCGAGAGGGCTCTCCTTCAAACGAGCCTCCTCAGCGAGATCCGTCACCTCAAAGAGGAGATCAAAACCCTCTACGGGGTTGATCATATCATTACCCAGGATCCTAAGATGTTAGAAATCTTAGGGATGATTCGACAGGTCGCCGACAGCAAGGCCACCATCCTTCTGGAAGGGGAGAGTGGTACGGGAAAAGAATTGGTGGCACGCGCCATCCATCTTAACAGTCAAAGGGCTGGATATCCCTTTATTCCGATCAATTGTTCGGCCATTCCAAAAGACCTCCTCGAAAGCGAACTCTTCGGCCACGAGAAAGGGGCCTTTACGGGGGCAGCCAAGAGGAAGATCGGAAGTTTTGAATTGGCTCATCAGGGGACTCTCTTTCTGGATGAAATAGGGGAGATGCCCAAAGAGCTTCAGGTCAAGATTTTAAGGGCGATTGAAGGATATCGGTTTATGAGAGTAGGTGGAACAGAGGAGATCGATGTAGATGTGCGGGTCATTACAGCCACCCATCGAGATTTAAAAAGTCTGGTGGAGTCAGGAGAGTTTCGAGAAGATCTTTACTATCGATTAAATGTGATTTCCTTCAAACTTCCTCCATTGAGGGAACGAAAAAGGGATATCCCTCTTTTGGTCTCCCACTTTCTCGAGAAATATCGAAAGGAGGCAAAAGGAAGGGTGATGGAGATCTCTGAGAGGGCCCTCAAGGCACTGGAACAGTATAGCTGGCCAGGAAATGTAAGAGAACTGGAGAACTGTATTCTGAGAGCGATGCTTTTGGCCCGTTCTCATCGGATTGAATTGGGAGATCTCCCAGCGGAGATTAGAGGAGAGAGGGTGGAGGGACTCCCCACCGTTCCAAAGGATTATGAAGAGTTGAAGAGGATGAAAAAATACCTCAAGAAAAAGGCCGAGGAGGAGGTCGAGCGAGCATTCCTGAGAGAGGCTTTGATTCGAAATCGAGGGAATGTCTCAAAGACAGCGTTGGATGTCAAAATGGACCGAAGACAGCTTCAAAACTTGATCCAAAAACATCGAATCAATGTCAGGGAGTTCAAGACCCTGACTATTTTTAATCCAAAAGGGTCGATCGATTCTTAATCTTTTTCTATTCGAGAGAGCTTCATGGTTTCGCCCAAAAGAGTTCCTCTTGTTTTCACCCTCTCCACCCTGTTGGTAGTTTTCATATACCGCCTCCAACTCACCCTTGGCCTTTTTAAGAATCCAGTTAAACCTTTTGATTATCATCCCACCATGGATTCCTTTCCTTTTGTCCTTTCTCTCCTCCTTTATGACTTTCCGCTTCTCCTTTTCGGTTTTCTTCTTTCCTGGGCCATCTCACCCCTTTGGATGAGAGGTTCACGAAGGAAAGGGGGATGGATCCTAATCGGTTTGGGACTCATTTTCATTCACGTCCTTCTGGTTTCTTTTCTTCTGATTCACGGAGCTCATCTCCGATTGCTCTTTGAGGCTCAAACAGGTCTAAGCCTCTGGATCCTTCGGGAAGCCTTCTTGAATGTTTCTTTTACTGAACTTCTCCGATTTATTCATCTTAGAGACCTTCCCTTTCTGGTGGTCCCCTTTTTCGTGTTTTGGGGTCTTTTTTTCTCTCCTTTCTCGGTTTGGAAGTGGGTTAGGGGAATCTCTTTAGGTGGGATGGTCCTTCTCTTTATGGGTTCTTTACTCGTGTCTTTACTCCCTCCTCAGAAACCCGTTTCTCCCTTAGAGATTCGCCTCAATCCGGTCTTTTTTCTTTTCTATGATCTTCTGAAAGAGGAGGGTCAGATCTCCCATCTCAATGAAAGAACAGAAGAGATTCAAAAAAAATCGACTTTCATGATTCAAGACAAAGGAGCTGAGAGTTCTTTCAAGCCTGTCCGGCTTTTCCCACCCAGGAAAGAGCATCCTTGGAATATGGTCATCTTTGTTATGGAATCTGTGGGAACTCGATATATCTTTGACCAAAGGGATGGGAATCCCATGCCCATGCCTTTTTTCTATCAACTCACCAAGGAAGGGTGGTATCTTAAAAAACATTTTACCCCCTCCAATATTAGCACGAAGGCCCTCTTTTCCATCCTGAGCGGTCTTTATGATTTTTTTCGCCAAGAAAACTTTGGAACCCGATCCGATGCTACTGTCCCTTCGCTTCAAAAGTTTTTAGGGGAAGGATACGATGCCTTTCTGGTAACCCCATCCCCCATCCCGTGGTATTTCCCTGAAGCCTTTGTAAGAAATAATGGTCTCAAGGAGATTCATCATTTTGGAAATCTCAATTTTAAAGTCAGAGAAGAGAAACACGCCCTGGGGCGTTATCTTGGAAGAGATGAGGTCGAGACCTTTGACTTTTTTATCCAGAGAGTGAAGAAAGGGAAAGAACCTTTTTTAGGGATTTATATCAGTTTTGTAGCCCATCTTCCCTATTTTGATTATGGCGAGGCATTTCGAATTAGAGAGTTGGATGGTAAAATGATAACTCGATATTATAATAATCTTTACCTATTGGATCGACTTATCCAAAAGATGGTCGAGGCCTTAAAAGAAACGGGATTATTAGAGCGGACCATCTTGGTCATCCTGGGGGATCATGGCCAGGCCTTCGGCCAGCACCACCCAGATAATTTTATGCATCATCGTTACAGTTATAATGAGAATCTTGAGACCCCTGCGTTTCTTTATCAGCCCGTTTTATTTCCGCCGAGGGAGATCGAATTTCCAACCAGTCATATCGATCTCCTGCCCACCCTGTTGGAGTCTTTGGGAATTTCACATGATCCCTCTCTTTTTGATGGAG
>CAZMWF010000123.1:0-34358 GCA_964570075.1 uncultured Syntrophaceae bacterium
GAAATCCTTAGCCCTGCTCCCTTGAGTTGAGCCTCCACCTCTTCAAATGTCGTCCAGTTGAAATCCCCTGGTACGGTATGTTTGAGGGCAGCAAAGGCATTTCCGTACTGCACTCCTTTTTGAACATCATTGAGTTTAAGCCATCCAAAGAGAAATCCTGCTGTAAAGGAATCTCCAGCCCCCACCCGATCGACAATCTCAACCTCATATTTTCTATCGCGGAAAATTTTCCCCTCATGATAGGCGATAGCGGTCCAGTTGTTTCTCCAGACCGAAAGATCCTCCCTCAAGGTAATCGCTACAATCTTAAATTTAAAAGTCTGAGCCAGTTTCTCCGCTACTGTCTCATAATCCTTCTCCTTAATTCCAAAGACGACATTGGTATCCTCCTCCGTGGTGATCAGAATATCCACCTCTTCCATCATAGGTTCCTGAATCCTTCTGGCATCGGCAGGGCTCCAGAGTTTCTTCCGATAATTGAGATCATAAGACACAGTACAGCCCGCCTTTTTAGCCGCCTTTAAGGCCTCAGCCGTAACCTGGGCGGCGGAAGCGCTCAAAGCAGGGGTGATTCCGCTAACGTGAAAATGTTTTGATCCACTAAAAATTCGAGCCCAATCGATCTCTCCGGGCTGGACCATGCTGATGGCTGAGTGGCTTCGATCATAGAGGACACTGGAGGCTCGAGGAGAAGCTCCAAATTCAACGAAATAGATTCCAGCTCTTCCCTGATCCGACCACACGATATGGGAACAATCTACCCCAAATTCCTGAGCACGGTCTCGGATGAGCCATCCCAAGGCGTTCTTTGGAAGTTTGGAAACCCAGGCACTCTTCATTCCAAAACGGGTAACCCCCACCGCCACATTCAATTCCGCTCCTCCCACGTTGAGATCCAGTTTCCTGGCCTGTTCCAATCTTTGGAAGTTTGGAGGTGAGAGTCTCACCATTGCCTCACCAAAGGTCACGATGTCGTACATCCTATCTCCTCCTTTCTATATTTTAACCTTCATTGACCCATCGATTGAAGCTCTTTTCTGGTCTTTCTGAGCACCTCTTTGTAGTATTCGTCATAGACCGTGCATCCCACCTCTTTCTGGGAACTCAGAAGGAGACTACATCCCCCACATGCTGTGCAATAATTGATTTGATCGAGATTCCCTGAAAGAATCTTCTTGGCAAAGAGAGGGTCTGCCAGAGACTGCCTTCCAATGCCAACCAGATCGACCTTTCCTTCCCTCAGGTTTTTTTCTGCCCAGTAGAGGAAACTCTTTTTCGATGGGTCGGGTTCTTTAAGGTCATTCTTTCCGTCTCGAAGATAACTGTACCCTGAACCAATGACAGGGATCTTGACCAGTTGTTTCACTGCCTTAGCCCATCCGAAATGTCGGTAGACCCCCTCAGGGTATTTTTTTGTAGGTCTCACCATCTCCGGAATGATGGCAGGAATTCCTGCGGAGACATTAATAAAATCCATCCCTAACTCTTCGACCATCTTTGCAAACCGGAGAGGTTCGGAGAGATCCTCTTCTACCTCTTCTGGGCCTGGGGTACCGAATCCCCCGGGGATCCCTTCGTAAATGGAGAACCTTAACCCAAGGATGAAATCATCCTTTCCAATGACTTTCTTAATCTTTTCCGTTGTCTCTCTGAAAAACCTTGTTCTATTTTCAAAACTTCCACCGAATCGGTCAGCTCTCTGGTTGGCAGGTCTAAGCATTTCCCCACAAAGATATCCATGGCAGTGTTTGAAATCGATTCCATCCGCTCCCACCTGTTTTGCAATCAGGGTCGATTCGACAAATTTCTGACTGATCTCCTCGATCTCCTTTTCAGCAAGAATTGGAATAGAAGGATCCCCAGTGGGATAGAGTGAGACGGCTTTAGAAAAATCGGATCCACTGTACCTTCCTGAGTGAGTGATCTGAAAAAGGATAAGGGACTTCGGGTTAATCCCTCTCATCTCTCTGACCAATTGCTCCAGTTCCCTTGCCGTTTCTTCAGAGATTTTTAATTGATTCTTTCTTGCTCGGCTCTCATAGGTGAAGGTGAGGGATTCAATAAAAATGACCCCTGCCCCTCCTTCAGCCAGGTTCCGATAACGTTTGAAGGTCAGCTCAGAAGGTTTTCCCTGAGGGTCTGCATCGTTACATTCCATGGGTTGATTCACAATCCGATTGGGTGCGATCTTTTTCCCGATAGGAATAGGTGAGGAAAGCATTTGAACAGCCATTTTATCTATCATCCCCTTTTCTATCAATAGATAATGGAATTGGAGCCTTCTTCTTCAAAATCATCCTTTCACCCTGTTTTTGAATCACGATATATTTCCTCCACTCAGGGTCTTTGGAGGGGAGAGGATAGAGATCCTCAAAGCGATGAAAGAAGAGATGAGGTCCTCGTGATTCTTTTCTGTAAAGACAGGCTCTAAGGATCATTTCAGCCACATCCATTATGTTCTTGGTCTCTAACCAGTAGATAACCCCTTTTTCATCCGGTTTCATTCCTCGATCTCTTAAGGATCTAAGGATTTGAATCCCTTCCTTCAGTCCCTCCGCTGTTCGGACCACACTGGCAAATTGAAAGGTAAGGGACTGGATCTCCTTTCTTACCTGAGAGGCGGTTTCACCTTTTCCTCCGTTCTCTAACCCCTTGAGATAGGATTGAATTTGAGACAAGCTTATTTTTTGACGTTTCAGTCTCTTTGCTTCAATGGCTGCTGCTTCGCCAGCCCTTCTTCCAAAAACCTGACCATCTAATAAGGCATTTCCTCCTGGGCGATTGGCACCGTGCTGCCCGCCTGCACATTCCCCCGCCGCATAGAGTCCTTTAAGGGAAGTTTCTCCGTGGGTTCGTATTTTTACCCCTCCCTGAAAGTGCTGAATGCAGGGAGCGATCTCGATGAGATCCCCTTGTGAGAGATCAATCCCGTGTTCCTTTAGCCACTCGATCGATTCGGGGTTGATCTCTAAAAGACGATCGAAAGGAGCCCTTTCCCTCTGGCTATGAGGGATTGGGTTTTTGACTTCCCTTTCGTATCTTTCCTTCCATTTTGGATCCAGGTCTTGAAATCGAAACCCTTCGGGATTGGTTCTGTAATCGAGGAAGACTTTTTGACCGCGAAAGATCTCTTTAAATATGGCCACATCGATGAGGTAGGTTCGCTTTTCCAAAGAGACAGGCCAGCTTGCCCCTTTCTCGAAGACGAGATTTCCTATTTCTGCTGGTGACCTCTCCTTGGGAAGATAGTTTTTTAAGAACTCTTCTCCTTTGTCATTCATCAATCTTGGTACCGCCCTCATCAAGCTTCCGGAACAATTAAGCTTGGTCTTCACTGAGGCAGGACCGATCTGAATGAATTCCAGATTGACCAGTTCTGCTCCAGCTCGATAGGCCAGGGCATATCCATCTCCCGTCATTCCCGGAGGGAAGACATGGATTTTAAAGACTTCTCCTGCACCTCCTGTAGCCAGAATGGTTGTTTTGGTTGAGAAAATCCTTATCCGTTGCTCTATCTTTCCTTCTTCCCTTTCATCGAAACCAATTGCCCCTACCACTCTTCCCCGATAGGTAAGAAGAGTTGAAACCATACAATGTTCCATCACCCTGATATCCATCGAGGAGAGTTTCTTCACCAGTGCCTCTTCAATATGATTGGCTGTCCTTGGACCCGTATAGCAAGCCCTTGGGTATTCTGAACCGTCTGTAATGAACTGATCCACTAACCCATCTTTCCTTCTTACAAAAGGAACTCCTAAGAAATCGAGGTATTCAAAGGCCATTTGCGATTCCTTGGCTAAAATTTCAGCCAGATCCCCATCGGACACATATCCTCCAATTCGATAGATATCTTCGGCATGATACTTCCAATGATCCGGTCCCCCTGGTTCGGTATGAGGGAGAGTGGCGTGGAAGGCCATGCGGTCCGAACAGGCAGTGGCGGTGACTCCTGATTGACCCAAGGCTCCTTTCGTCACGAGAAGGATTCTCCCTCTCTTGAAGGTCTCTTTGGCTTCAATCGCTGCTCGAAGTCCGGCTCCACCCGCACCGATTACAAGGACATCACATTCAATCTTTTTCATCCAGTGACCCGCTTCAAATTTTTTATGGATGGGGCAGGAGGACTGCCTTTACTGCCTCTTTTTTCTTCATCACTTTAAGAGCCTCATTGGCTTGTTCTAACGGAAACGTATGAGTGATGAGTTTTTTAAAATCTTTAAGTCTTTTCGCGATCAATTGAATCGCCATATGGGTATGCCGAACATCACTGGTCCATATTCCCTGGAGGCGGAGGTTTTTACGATTCAGATCATGGAAACAGTCGAGTTCAATACTCCCGTGAGGTTCTCCAAAGCCTGCAGAAACACAGGTTCCTCCCACACGGACCAGAGAAAGAGATTCCTTGAGGGCCTCAGGCTCTCCCACCATCTCAAAGGCTACATCTACCCCTCGACCCTGAGTGAGTTCCATCACCGCTTCTCTTCGTTCCTTCTGAGAGAGACGATGGCGATTGAAACAATGGGTGGCTCCAAAGACCTGCGCCATCTTCAATCTTTCTTCTGTACCTCCAATCACGATGACCTTAGAAGCCCCATAGGAAGTCGCAAAGACGACGGCAAAGATCCCCATTGGCCCTACTCCTTGAATCAGAACTGAATCTCCTGCCTCTATTCCAGAAAGGGAAAAGGCATGGGCGGCGGTAGCTCCTGAACAGGAAGCAGGGACGAAGAGTTTGAGATCGACATCCGATTCCATTTTAAAGAGGTCTGTTTCCCTTACTAAAAGAAGGTACTCTCCATAATTTCCGGTCAGATAAGGAGGGGTAGAGCAGGTGGTATGAATCCCATAGACCCATCGATCGGGACAGAGAGAAGGTTCCATCTTCACTTTACAGAAATAGCAATGGCCACACGTAATACTCCTGTTCCACAGCACTTTGTCTCCTACCCGAAGAGGGAGTCCATAAACATCCTTCTTCTCTCCCTTCATTTCAACGATCTCTCCCGCTCCCTCATGACCTAAAATCATGGGAAGCCGAATTCTGGGATCCCTTCCCTCCCACATATGGACATCGGATCCACAAACCCCAGCCGCCTCTACTTTAACCAAGATCTCACCTTCCCTTAGTTCGGGAAGAGGGAAGGTTTCTATTGCCAGAGGTTCATTAAATTTTTCTAATACCGCAGCTTTGGCTTCCATGGGTTTTATTAAGTAGCGGTTGGATGTCCTGCCTCGGGGGCAGGAAGCCTTACTTCAATTCATTCAACTCCACTTTTCTTCCCATCTCCGCAGAGAGGTAGGCTCCATAGATGACTTTGACCGTTTCATAGGCCAAATCCAGTCCAGAAATAGGTTGGCGATTTTCAATCATGGCCTGGATAAAGTCCTCCAATTCTTGAGGATACCCTCTCATCCAATCCTCATCTGGGCTCGGAAACTGCCATCCAGCCTTAGTCTCAACCTTTTCAGTAATATATTCCGAACCAAAAATATTCCCTTCAGGCGAGTAGACAACCAAGCTATTATTGGGATTGATATTGATTTGGGCAACAGCATTGGAGAGGTAAACACTGATGAGGTTCTTCACTCCTCCAAGACTCACATCTGTGGAGTGAACCGTAGCCTTGGATCCATCCTCAAAGGTAATTACAGCAGCGGCCCAATCCTCCACATCAATCCAAGAATCAACCATCCACTTTTTAGGCTCTTTTCTGAAGGAATCCATTTTGGTGAGGAAACCGACATCTCCGATCACAGAAGTGGCACGGATAGGACGACCTAACTTTATCATCCCCTCGTAGTGTTTCAAATGGAGCACCGCTCCAATAGGATGAGATCCCAATCGCATGAGAGAGCCTCCTCCAGAGGTTTTCCATTCCCGCGAGTAAACCGCATGGGATCCGGAGTGGCTTTCCTCTGCACGAATATCAAGGACCGTCCCCTGAGAGGCCTTCATCAGACTCTTTAGTTTCGATACGGGTGGGGCATAGACAAAATTTTCTGCGTAACAGAATTTTACTTTTCCTCTTTCGACCGCTTTGACCACCTCGGAGGCATTTTTTAAAGCCTCTTGCACCATTTGTTGTCGGGGCGTTTTCCCGTCTCCAAAGTAGCCTGTAAGGGGTTTCTCGCAGATGATATGTTTACCCGCCTCTGCAGCCTGAATGGCCATGAGATGATGAAGATCAGTAGAAATACATAGGTCCACAGCCCGGATGTCTTTCCTTTCGAGCATTTGGCGATAATCGGTATAGACAGAGGGGATTCCATATCTCTTGGCAAAAGCCTCTCCACTTTCTCTGCTTTTTGAACAGACGGCTAAGATTTCGAGTTTGACTCCTCGAAGTTTTTCATAGCTCCGGACATGAAGCTCTGCTGCAAAACGGGCTCCAACCATTCCGATTCCAATTTTTTCCATGAAGCCACCTCCTCTATCAATTTTATTTTCTTATTCTCCTGAGTCGGGTCTGGATGATGGAGAAGGATTCCTTCAGCGCATGTCTGATCGGAGGGATGCTAAGAAGGATTGAAGAAAATGTGATCACCCAGAGTACGAAACAGATGGGTCGAGTAAAAAAAGGGGTTAAATCTCCATCTGTGAGCACCAGACCTCTTCGGAGATTTTTATCCATCAGATCGCCGAGAATGATTCCAAGGACCAAAGGAGCCATCGGATATTTCATCTCTCGAAGGATATAGCCCAGAATTCCAAAACCTATCATCACCCAGATGTCAAAGGTTCGATTCGTAATGGCATAGGAACCTACGGCACAAAGGACAAATACGATGGGCATGAGCCGAGTCTTTGGGATGGCTAAGACCTTTAAGAGAAGTTTGGAGAGTCCCACCCCATAGAAAAAGATGGCTAAGGTGGCAAAGAAGACCATGGCAACGACTTGATACACAAACTGAGGGGATTCCACCATGATGAGGGGTCCAGGTCTAAGACCGTGAATGAACATAGCGGCCAGAAGCACGGCGGCAGGAGCAGAACCTGGAATAGCAAGAGTCAAAGCAGGAATGATCGCTCCGGGAACGACAGCATTGTTGCCCGTTTCAGCCGCCATCAGCCCCTCGATCGAACCCTTTCCAAATTTTTCTCTTTCTTTGCTTTTCCTCCGAGCCGCGGCATAGGAGACCCAGGCTCCAATATCTTCTCCAACACCCGGAATGATCCCGATGAAGGTCCCGATAAGACCACTTCGAATGATGGTTCTCCAGTATTGAAGAACGTCCCTGGCTTTTGGAAAAACGCTATCTCGGGGAGCTTCGGCCATTTTTGCCGGAGGGTTACGCATCACAGTTAACACTTCGGCAAATCCAAAAGCCCCTACCATGGCGGGAATGAGGGCAAAGCCTCCTAAAAGTTCAGTGGTTCCATAGGTAAATCGTTCGTAGGCATGAATTCCTTCCTGTCCCACCATCGCCACCAATAGACCTAAGAAGCCCGAGATCCATCCTTTAATGGGATCTTCAAGGGCTGTGAGATGCCCTGAAATGACAATCCCAAAGATGGATAGCCAGAAAAATTCAAAGGATTGAAATTTTAAGGCGTAATTCCCCAGCATAGGAGCGATGGTGGCTAAAAAGAACATCCCAATAAAAGACCCAAGAACAGAACCACTTGTAGCGACTCCCATGGCCCGACCAGCCAGGCCTTGCATGGCTAAGGGGAAACCATCCAACGTCGTGGCCGCATTGGCAGGTGTTCCCGGAATATTGATGAGGATGGCCGTCCTACTCCCCCCATAGATCGCTCCCACATAGACACAAATAAGAACAAGAATAGCAAGATCGGGAGGAAGCTTATAGGTCAAGGTAGTGATGAGGGCGATACCCATTGTGGCTGTAAGACCTGGGAGGGCCCCAATGACAATTCCAAGAAGGGTAGCCCATGCCATGTGAAAGAGAGCCATGGGAGTTAGAAAACCTCCAATCGCTCCGAGGAATCTTGATAAATTATCGATAAGCCCTGCCATGTTCCTCTCCCAGCTACGGAAGGGTGACCAGAAAGAGCCGTTCAAACACAAGGGTGATGGCGACAGAAGAGATCACAGCAATGATGATGGCCATAATGAGTCCCTTCCATCGCTGCTTAAGTATCGTCTCTTGTTTCCATTCAAAGAGCGTGATAAAGAGAAATATATAAAGCCCGGTAGCCAGTCCATAAGAAAGATTTCCAATAAGAAATCCAGCGTATCCAATACTAAGAATGGCCGTGAGTAGTAGGCGTTGATTTCCTGGATGGTTTAAGAGTTCTCGCACTCCCTTGGCAGTGATTTTTATATGATGACCTTTCTTTCTGATTGAACGAAGGGTGAGAATCAGTCCAAAGATGAGAAGCACTCCTCCGATAAAAGCAGGAACAATTCCAGGAGCACTTAGGGGATGAATTTTAAGATGTTCAAGCCTTGGCATTCGCCAGGATTCAATGATCACATAAAGGCTGAGAAGGATTATACCCAATCCTGTAATAAAATCTGCCCTTGGCATTCTCTTAATTTGAGATTGAAAAAAGAGAGGGCGAGTTTTTTTAAGAACTGCCCTCTCTTTTTCTCCTTATTAGGATTTTATGGTCGAGGCATCCCGACCTCATCTGGCCTGACTTTTGCCTTGCCTCCATCGTAGAGTCCCCAGGCTGCATTCACAATAGTGGGCCACGCCTTTTTCAAAGCTTCTTCACCATAATAGGGGGCTACGATCTGTCCCCGTAGTCTTGCAAACTCTTTTAGGGATTTAGAGTTGGCAATCTTTTCACGCCAGATTTTATTCATTGTTTCTACCACCTCTTTGGGAACACACTTCGGTACCCAAATGCCAAAGTAGATGGGGTCGGCTGCGACCTTAGGAAGCCATTTGGTAGCCGAGGGAACGGTTCCATACCCTTCGATAACCAGATCTTCAGGAGTAAGGGCCGCCAGGGGTCTAAGCTTTTTCCCCCGGATCATCTCGATCTGTTCGCTAAGGAGTTGGGTCGTGGCTATGGTTTCACCCGCCACTGTAGCAATAACCGCAGGAGCTCCACCATCGTAGCTCACTAATTTATAGTCACCTCCATTAGCTCGTTTAATGGCTTCGATAGCCGAATGCCCTGCAGAGGGAACTCCTGCAATCCCTACCGATAATTTTTTAGGATCCTTCTTCATGAGCTCGAGGAATTCCCCGAAGTCTTTGATTGGCGCATTTGGATTTACAGAGACCAGGGTTGCATTGGCACTATTTAAATAGATGTGCCAGTCCTGAACCTTGGTATCTAAGGTTCCTGTAATGATATAAGTTCCGAGGTCTTTCACCGCCCCGGAAGCCCAGGTGTATCCATCACAAGGAGCCTCGAGAACACTCTTTGTTCCAATAGCTCCGCCTCCCCCTGGCTGATTCACCACGACGACCTTCTGTCCCAAGGCCTCTTCAAGATCTCCAACGATGGACCGAACAGCTTGGTCGGTCGAGCCACCTGCCCCCCAGGGAACGATGATACGAATGGGTTTGGTAGGTTTCCAATCTTGAGAAAAGGTGGAACCTATAAAGATCAAAATACCGAGTAACACTAAACCTGTAACCACACTCTTTTTCATACCTTCCTCCTCCTTTCCCTGTGAATTTATAGTTAAAAGAAGAGTATCATATTTTTGCGGGATGTGTCAAAAGAATCGTTAAAAAGGTTCTATTCGAATTATTTTTGCGCAATCACCTCGTAGACTTGAACACTGCTTTCACTATAAAGAGCTTTGATCTTTGGAGATAGGGCCTTATGTTCTTCAGATTCCCTCCAGGCCGCCGCTGTCTCCAAGGATTGAAAACGAATGGCCATCTGATAGATGGATTCCTTTTCGTGTTCTTTTAGAAGGGTCACAGAAACAAAACCTGGCTGTCTGGACATCGCCACACTGTATTCCTCAATAAAAAGCCTCTCAAAGTCTTTTTCCTTTCCAGGAATGACATTAAACGTGACATGTCTCTCAATCATAGACCCCTCCTCCTTTATTTATTTAAGAAATACCACTCTTTTTTCTTTATCAGATTGTCTAATAGCATCTAAAACCACCATTGTGTTAAGCACTTCTTCCCCTGAGGCATTAGGATTCCGACCATTTTTTATTGCTTCAATAAATTCCGCAAGTTGAAGGGTATAATTGGAAGGGATTTGATCTCCTGAATATATTCTCTTCCCATTGAAATCGAGGTGATAACCGAATCCAAATGGCTTTCCCGTTGAATATTCTGTTAACCTCATTACACCCTTTGTTCCAACAAGGATAGCTTCGTGAATCTCTGGAAAAGTACTGAGTGAAAGGTGGACAGAGGCGAGTTCACCCCGATCAAAAAAGAGAAGAAGATCTGCCTCGTCCTCCCCTTCCCATAATGGATTTCGTTTAGAAGAAAAAGCACAGACTTTTAGGGGCGTCTTTTTGATCCAAGTTAGAATAGAGTCAATCGAATGACTTCCCTGAAGAAGGATAACTAATCCCCCTGCCTCTTCAGATTTTTTCCACCAATTCGTAGGAGGGGTTGGAAAATTTACAAGGAAGGAAATTTGTATTCTAAAAAGTTCTCCTATATCCAGAAGATGTTTTTGAAGTTCAAAGACTCCGTAAGAAAACCTTCTGCTTTGGCCAACCATTAATATAACGCCGTTCTTTTTTGCCTCTTTAACCATTTCATCAGCCTCTATAGCATTAAGGGCCATTGGCTTTTCCACCAATATGTGTTTTTTGGATTTGGCTGCTTGGATGGAAACAGGAGCATGCAAGTAGTTTGGAAGGGTAATAATGACGGCTTCGATGTCCTCACGACCAAGGAGATCGTCATACTGGGTTGTAAATAATTTGGCTCCAAATCGTTCTTTGGCCTCGGCAGCTTTCTTTTCTTCTGTATCAGAAACAGCTACGAGTTCAACAGTTTCCTTCAAAGATTCAATTGCAGAAAGATGGGCCTGGGCTATTCTACCACAGCCGATCACTCCTATTCTAACTTTGCTCCTCATTTTCCATTTCTCCGAACAAATCTACTCTTATATTATTTCAAAAAAAATCTTGGAACCCAAAGACTGATCTGAGGAATGTAGGTAATCAGTCCTAATGGGATTAATAAAGCTACGAGAAAGAGCCAAATGTTTTTACTGATCTTCTCCAATGGTATCTTTGCAATGGCTGAGGCGACAAATAGATTCACACCAACAGGAGGAGTGGCAAGTCCTATACTGAGATTAACCACCATTACCACTCCAAAATGAAGGGGGTCAATTCCCATTGATTTCACAAGGGGGAGTAATACAGGCACAGTAATAATAATCGCGGCAAGGGTTTCCATGAAACAACCTAGGAAGAGAAGAAATAAATTGATCCAGAATAGAACCATATATGGATTCTGGGTAAGAAATTTAATCCCATCTGCCACTTTTTGGGGGATCCCTTCAGCTGCAATGATCCATGAAAAAAGGGAAGCATTGGCCACAATGAGCATAATCCCCCCTGACATAATTCCCGTATCTTTTAGAATAGGCCATAGGTGCTTTGGCTTTAATTCGCGATAAATAAAAAATCCAATCATTAAAGAATAAAAAACCCCCACCCCCGCAGCCTCGGTGGGTGTGAATATACCCGTGAGAATTCCTCCTAAAACCAGAAGAGGCATCATAATAGCAGGAAAAGCATTAATAAATGATTTAAATAAGTTTCTCCATGTAATTTCTACTATGCGAACAGGATGACTTTGTTTTACTGCATAATATCGGGCAACCCCCATTAAGGCTAATGTAAACATGAATCCCGGTATAAAACCGGCAAGAAAAAGTTCAGCAATAGAGACTTCCGTCATTGCCCCATAGATGACAAAAGCAATGCTTGGAGGAATAATAGGGCCTACAGTGGCTCCAGCAGCCGTTAATGCTGCGGCGTATTCAGATTTATAGCCTTCTTTTTCCATCGCAGGAATCATCACTGAACCAATTGCCGATGTATCCGCTGATCCAGCTCCTGTTATCCCTGATGAAAAATCCATGGCTATTAAAGTCACATAACTGAGTCCTCCACGAATTCTTCCAACAAGAATATTAGAGAAGTTGACTATTCGAGGAGTAATTCCGCAAGCGTTCATGAGATTCCCTGCAAGAATAAAAAGAGGAACGGAAATGAGGAGAAAAGAATTTAACCCTACAAACATTCTTTGGGGAACTAATACAAGGGGAAGATCAGCCTGAAAAATCGAGATAGCTCCACTAATCCCGAGAACGAATACGATAGGGACGCCAATAAATAATAAAAAAATAAATATCAGAATGATGATCATCCCTTTTCTCTGTTACCCCATTTTAGAATGGCGTTAAAAAAACCAATAAAAGAGAAAAAGCCCAAGAATCCGAATCCAAGGAAGATTGGAAGATAAACTATTGCCATAGGAATGAGCATCGCTGGGCTTACTGTTTTAGTCTTTATACTGGATTGGATCAAAACCGTAGAATAAGCAGAGGCCGTAAAAGAAAATCCCATCATCACGAGGAAACTGAGAAGCTCTGAAAAATTCCGAAGTTTTGGGGGAAGGTGATCTTTGATAAAGGCCACGTTAATTAATTCACCTCGTTTTAAAGCAACACTCCCTCCGAAAAAGACTAAATAAATAAAAAGATAAGTTGCTAATTCATTTGACCAATAAAGGGAGAATCCAAGAAAATATCGGCAAAATACTTCGATTATTACTGTGGTTGTAAATCCAGCCAAAGCGACTCCAACAAAAATAGAAAGAGACTTTTCTAACAGAATCCCAATTTGATTTAATTTCAAGATGAATGGGTTCATTCTTTATCCAATGGGTTCTCCCCCTCCTTTTATAGGAGGGGGAGAAGGGATCAATCTAATTTTAAAATCTTTTCAACAATCTCTACCCATTCCTTAGGCCATGCCTTGGTATGCTCTGCCCTGACAGATGCAGTAGCCTCAATGAAAGGTTTCATATCTTTTATGTAATTAATTTTTGTTCCTTTAGCTTCCATTTTAGAAAGAGCTTCTTTATCCTGTCGGAGGCATTCATCATCCATCGTTTTTGTCCAAATAGGAACACAATCAAGTATGACTTTCTGATGTTCCGGAGAAAGTTTGTTGAAAGTTTTAAGACTCATTAAGAAGATTCCTCCATTTGAAACGACCGGTAGGTAAGTCACATATTTCTGAACTTCATAGAACTTCATTGCCTCGAGAGTGGCAGGTCCATTTTCATTACCATCCACAACTCCAGTCTGAAGAGCGGTATAAAGTTCTCCAAAGGGGAGCGGGACAGGACTCGCACCGAGGGCACGATAGGCATCTTTATGAAGAGGGACCTCCATAGTTCGAATCTTTAACCCCTTAAAGTCCTCTATTTTGGTGACAGGCCTGACATTATTCATAGGGACTCGGAATGAAGGACCAGCAATGGAGAGAGGTTTTAAATTTACCCTTTCCCCTTCTTTGATCACTTCTTTAAGAACCCATTCCCCAATGGGTCCATGGGTGACTTTTAAGAAATGTTCAGGTCCTTTGAAAATAAAAGGAAGGTTATAGATGTTAAGAACTTTTATGAAAGTACCCGTCACTCCTAAAGAGGTTGCTTGAAGGTCTATCGTTCCAAGTTGAAGTCCTTCAGTGATATCCCTTTCTCCGCCTAATTGTCCTAATGGAAAAATTTTAACTTCTAACGTTCCTTTGGATTTTTCCTCCACTGCCTTTGCAAATGCCACTCCTGCAATATGATAGGGATAGGTCACTGCATTGGCATGACCATAACGGAGAGTCACCTTCGCCGCAAAAGCAGAAGAAACCAACATCATTGAAACAAACGTTAAAATGAAAAATAGGAATAATTTTTTCATCTCTAATCCCTCCTTGGATAATAATTATAATAATCAACGGATGGTCGTTAAAAAATACGACTTTTTCTTCCTAATTTGAGACTATATACCACCTCCTTTCTCCAAAATGGAAGGTCTTTTAAATATAACTCCATTCGATTCCATTGATATAGTTGGATAGAGAACAGGATAAGTGATCATCTCTGGGCCTCTGGAGGTGGCAAGGATTGTATCCTCGGATTTTGTTCCGGTAAGAGATGGATTCCAAGTGAAAGGTTGATTCTCCTGAATGATGTCAGGGGTTTTAAAATGGGTTCGATAGTCTCTCCCCGTATACCCAATAGATCCTCCCTGATGGTGAAGCTTCCATTCTTCGGGGTATCCTCTTTCTTTATAGGCTTCGATTCCTTTTTGAAGCACTTCCTTAGCCGGAATCCCAGGGCGAGTATGGGCCATAAACGTGCAATCAATAAAGACATTGGCCTCATACTTTTCTTTCAATTCGTCAGGTAATTCCCCAAAATAGACAAAACGAGTCAGGGATACGATGAGCCCCCATTTTCGTGCATTGACCGATACCATTAGATATCTATCAATCTTTCGTTCTGTGGGAATAGGATGTCTAAATTTAAAGATTCGATCATCTGCGGCTGACATCAACGTGATGGGATCGATTCGGTCTTTCCAGAGTTCCAGGCAAAGCCTTCCTACAACTTCGGACTCCTTTTCTCCTCTTTTTGTTTCCATCATCGTCTTTTCTAAGGCTTCGGAAACCCTTTTCCCTAACCAACGGTATCGCTCTATTTCCTCTGGAGTCAATGAATATCTGAGCCTGGCAATCTCTTCGGTAAATACGGTCGTATTAGGAAAAGGAGCATCGCTTCCAATCGGCCCATCCCCGACCAACTCTTTGAGGATAGAGACTTCTTGATCTTCATACCACGGAAAGATTTTGATTATAAATCCCTGTTTCTCTAAGGCCTCTTCTTCCATCATGCGGGGGTATTCGATATTGTTTGAGATCACAAATTTTGCATCTTCGGTTATCAAGAGGGAGGTGGCCCCAAACTCGGTTGTGATGCCAACGAGATTGAGGCCACCACAGGTCATCCAAGAGAAGTTGGCTTGGCGTTTAAGAAGAAGCGCCTTTAGACCTTTTGATTTTAAAAATTCTCGGACCCGTCTCTCTTTCTCCTTGATCTCCTCGCTCAGTCCCATCGGTTTACCTCTTCAAATCGGTAATACCGGAATAATGGAATAATTGGGAAAGTCATCAAATTATTTTGAGATTTTCCTTTTCAAGCTTTCCAATATTCCAATATTCCAATATTCCAACATTCCATCATTCCAATATTCCAATTTTCTATTATTCCTCTTGAATACTACTGAGCCAATACTTCCGCCCAGGTGGTGACTGTCCACTGAGTCTTAAAGAGCTCTTCGACAGCCGGCTTCGCCTTTTCTCTAAAAGAATTGGCATCCGGAATGACCACTTGCATCCCCTGTCGCTGGAGATCCACCAAAATGGCTGCTTCTCCAGTCTTGATCTTGTTGTTAGCCCATTCTTCTGTCTGTTTGCCGGCTTTGACAAAAAGGTCTTGATCTGCTTTGGAAAGTTTATCGAAGAAGGGTTTATGAATCAGAATCCCAGCAGTTTGAACCAGATGATTGGTAATGATCAAATGGCTTTGGACCTGATAAAGTTTAAAAGATTGAATTTGAGGGAGATCCCCTTCCGAGGCTTCGGCTTTGCCCGTCTTAAGGGAGTCATAAAGTTCGGGCAGAGGTACGGCGACCGGGTCAGCACCGATTGCCTTCCAGACAGCCATCCAGCTTGGAATAGGGGGGAGCCGTAATTTCAGTTTATAGACATCTGCGGGAGTATAGATGGGCTTCTTCGCTGTCGTCTGTCTGAGCCCTCGATAAATGGTGGCTAAATATTTGAGGTCGTTCTTTTCGAGTTGAGCTCGAGCGTCCTTCCCAAGCTTTCCATTCCAGACTCGCATATAGTGATCGAAATCTCTCATCACGTAAGGACCGGTAAAGAAATAGTAGGGAGGTGCATAGTATTCGAGAAAGGCGGTCCCATTGGATTGCATCTCAATTTCACCGTTTCTATTCATCTTGTTGATATCAATTTCACTCTTGGTCCCAGCATCAATTTTAAACTCGAAACGGCCTCCGCATTCCTTTTCAACCAGTTCCTTGAACTTCTCAGCCGCCTCAACGACAATGCCTCCTTTAAATGGGCTTGCAATCCGAATGATCTTCTTCTCCTGGGGAGGCGCGGGTTTGAACGAAGGGCCCATCTCTGCACAGGCGAAGAGAAGACAAACTAATGCCATTGCGGATAAAGGAATCCCCATTTTCAAAGCTCTCATCGTTTTATCCTCCTTTCTTTTCGTTATTTCTTAATCTCCTTCACCAGTTTCCCATAAAATTCATGATCGTGAGCCATTAATTTTCCAAACTCTTCTGGACCCAGGTAGGAGAGGTTTACAGACATGTCCTTTGCATTCTTTATGAAGACCGGATCCTCCATCCCTTTTTTGAAGGCATCATGAAGCTTCTTAATTACATCAGGAGGAGTTCCTTTAGGTGCAGCCAACCCCCGCCATTGCCCCATAGTGAAATCGATCCCTTGTTCCTTCACTGTAGGAACATCGGGAAAGAGTTCGAATCGTTTCTCTGCGAAGAGGGCGATGATCCTTAACTTTCCAGCCTTTACATGTTCGATCCCTTCTGGAGGAGAAACAGAGACTGCATTGACATGTCCTCCAAGCAACGCAGTAACTGAAGGACCTCCTCCTGCAAATGGGATATGGTTAAATTTCACCCCTGCGGTCTTTTCGAACGCAAGGGCAATCAAATGAACTCCTCCTCCAGCACCCGAATTTCCTACCGTAATCATCCCAGGGTTTTTTTTAGCATAGTCTAAAAACTCATTCACATTTTTCCACGGAGAATCCGATCGAACCAGAAACATCCCAGGATCCCTTACCACATTGATGATTGGATCGAAGCTTTTGTAGGTAAAAGCCGTTGAGACTTGATGGGGAAGGATGGTTAGAGGAGTAATGGCTGAGACCAGGGTGTAGCCATCTGGCGGGGCTTTCATACATTCGGTATATCCAACCGCTCCTGCACCACCTGGTCTATTGACCACCACTACTGCCTTTCCGAGGTATTTCCCGGTCGTTGCCGCTAAGGCTCTAAAAATAAGATCCGTTGCCCCACCCGCAGCCCAGGGGATAATGATCTGAACCTCCTTGGTAGGAAATTCAGCTGCAAAAAGAGGCACACTGATAAAAACAAATAAACTTAAAACTAATCCAATCACTACTTTTTTTAACATACCCCTACCTCCTTTCGAATTTGAATTTTTACCTTAAACCCTTAACCTTTCACCTTCTCTCTGTTACCCATACCCCCTTTCTTTTTAAAAATTATTCGGATAATTGGAATGGTAAGGAAAACCCCTCCCGCAAGCAAAAAGGCCATGGAGATAGGACGATTGACAAAGACTCCGAAATCCCCATGAGAGATCATCAAAGATTGTCGAAAGGCTACTTCCAACTTTGGCCCCAGTACCAGGGCTAAAAGTAAAGGAGCACCTTCATAAGCCCATTTTCTCATCAAAAATCCAAGAGCTCCAAAAAGTAGCATCATCCAGATGTCAAAGATGGAATTATTAACCGTATACATTCCTGTCATACAAAAGAGGATAATTAAAGGTAGGAGAATTCTTTTGGGAATCCTAAGGATATTGGCAAAGAAAGGAACGAAAGGAAGGTTGAGAAGCAGGAGGATGAAGTTACCAATATACATACTGGCGATGACTCCCCAGAAGAGTTCCGGATGTTGACTGATGAGTAAGGGGCCTGGAGATACTCCATGGATGAGGAAGGCTCCAAGCATGATGGCTGTGACCGGGCCGAAAGGGATTCCAAGGACAAAAAGAGGGATAAAGGCTGATTGACAGGAAGAATTGTTTGCGGATTCAGGCCCTGCTACTCCTTCAATTGCCCCCTTTCCGAATTCTTCCGGATGCTTAGAAATCTTTCTTTCAATCATATAGGAAGAGTAGGTCGCAATCACCGGTGCAGGTCCAGGGACAAGCCCTATTCCAAACCCAATTCCTGCTCCTCTGATAATGGCTCCAATCGATCTTTTTAGATCCTGAAGACTTGGATAGAGATCCCGAAATCGAGGCACAATCACTCTTTGGTCCAATAGCTCTTTGGGTTGATGGACATTAATGAGGACCTCCCCAATTCCAAAAAGTCCTATGGCCACAGCCACAAATTCAATCCCTCCTAAAAGGGAGACAGACCCAAAGCTGAATCGGGTGTCTCCTGTTACAGGATCCAACCCAATTGTTCCGATGATTAACCCGATTGTAGCCATCATCAGGGCTTTGATAAGGGATGTTCCAGTCACGTTACTGAGGACGATAAATCCAAAAATCATTAACGAAAAATATTCCGGAGGACCAAAAGCCAGGGCAGCTTGGGCTAAAGGAGGGGCCAGGAAGACCAATCCAAAGATACCAAGGGTACCTGCGATGAAAGACCCGATAGCAGCGATCGCCAATGCTGGTCCAGCCCTTCCTTTCTGAGCCATCTGATAACCATCGATACATGTAATGACAGAAGCCGTCTCTCCAGGGACATTAAGGAGAATGGAGGTTGTGGAGCCGCCATACATCGCTCCATAATAAATGCCAGCCAGCATGATGATGGCAGAGGTCGCATTTAGACCAAAGGTGGCAGGAATGAGAAGGGCGATTCCAGCGATTGGTCCGATTCCCGGGAGCACACCGATCAAGGTGCCCACAATGGCCCCAATCAAACAGTAAAAAAGATTATGGATCGTGGTTGCGATTCCAAATCCATTTGCCAGATTTTGAAGAGATTCAAGCATCAAAATAACCTCCGATCCTAAGCGGTTCCATTCACTATAGTCCTAACCACCCTTTGGGAAGGGGAATTTTTAGCCATTGAACGAATAAGAAGTAGGAGACCAGGCCTGTGACGAAGGAAAGAAGAAAAATGAAGCCCCAATTTTTTGTCCCCAGGATTCTTAAAAGGGAGATCATCAATAGAAAAGAAAAAAGGGGATATCCTAAATGCTTTAAAAAAGCGGTTGCCAAAACCATTGCCCCAAAGAAAAGGATAAGTTGGGCTGGAAATAATTCAGACAAGGAAAACCATTTTTCCCTTAACTCGATCTTTTTATTCTTAAAAAACAGATTGAAAATAAAGAGGGTTGATAGAGCCATCAGTAAAATTCCCAAGAGCAAAGGAAACATCCCCGTTCCTGGCATCCGGAAGTTCCCTATGGGCATTCTTAAAGACAGGGAAGTCGTCACGGCTCCAAAGATAAAAATCACCATTCCACCGATGATTTCATCGCGATTCAATATCGCCTCTCCTTTAATCCATCAATGCTCCGCCGTTTACATCCAGGATCTCGCCCGTAATGAAGGAGGCTTCATCAGAGACTAAGAAAAGAACGGCCTCAGCGACATCTTCCGGTTTTCCAAGACGTCCGAGAGGGATGGAGGCGATGATCTCCCTTCGCCTCTCCTCTGACCACTGGGCGCTCATCTCGGTTTCAATGGCATGGGGCGCGACGCCATTCACATTGATTCCATAAGGAGCCAATTGTCTTGCCAGGGTTTTGGTTAAAGCATCGATGCCTGCTTTTGAAGGACCGTAGCCAGGGGCAGAAGTGATGTCTCCCATCTTTCCGGCTATCGAAGAGATGTTCACAATCTTTCCATATCCCTGTTGTTTCATGATTCCAAAGACGGCCTTACAGCAATTAAACGTTCCTTTTAGATTCACTTCAATGACCCTATCCCAATCTTCTTCGGTAACCGTTTCAATCGTCCCTCTTCTGATAATGCCTGCATTGTTGACCAGGATATCGACCCGACCAAATACTTCCTGAACCTGATTGACCATCTCTTTCACCTGAGGACTTTGGGTAATATCACAGGGGAGAGAGAGGGCTTCACCTTTGTTCTTCGAAATCTCATCTTTTAAAAGGTCTAATCGATCTCTATCCACATCGACCAGGGCTATCCTGGCTCCTTCTCGAACAAAGGTCAAGGCAATGGCCTTTCCGATTCCCCTTGCTGCTCCGGTTACAATGGCTACCCGGTTTTTCAGCTTCATGGGTTTTATCCCTTAAGAGTTTTGCTCATCCCCTTCCAAATATCAGGTTGGGCAAAAATAATACGAGTTGCGGAAAGAAGACGAGTAAAAGATCCACCCCCAATATCGCTAAAATAAAAGGGATCGATTCTCTCGTGTATTTTTCTAAAGGACAATCGAGGATGGAACAGACCGTATACATAGAGACTCCGACTGGTGGGGTAACCAATCCCAACACGATGACGAGCATGAAAACAAGTCCGAAGTGGACCGGATCCACACCCACCTCACTGACCAATGGAAGAAGGATAGCCGTGAAGAGGAGGATGATGGCGGTACTGTCAATAAACATCCCTGCCACAAAAAGTGCACCAATAAGGAGTAAGAGCAGAAGATGGGGGTTATTAGTGATGCCTAACATAAATGTAGAGAATTTATCTCCTACCCTTTCGTAAGCGAGGCCATAACCAAATGTGCCTGAGAAGGCGATGATCGACATGATCGAACCAATGTCCACAATGGTATATTCGAGCGTTTTCTTGAACCTTTCCCATGTAAACCCTTTATAGAAGAAGGCTCCAACAATAAAGGCGTAAACCCCGGCAAAGGCGCCCGCCTCTGTGGGAGTAAAAAGACCGAACCTAATTCCGCCAATTAATGCAAAGGGGAAGAGAAAGGCCCAAAAACTTTCCATTAATGCCAATAGGACTTCTTTCAAAGAAGGTCTCTCTCTTTCGGGAAGGTATCCTTTTTTCTTTGAGGTGATAGAGACGGCAATCATGAGGGCTGTCATCATCATCAGACCAGGGAGGATTCCTCCTGCAAAGAGTCTTCCGATCGAAACCTGCCCGATGGTTCCATATAGAATCAATCCAATGCTTGGAGGAATGATAGGAGTAATACAGGCTGTAATCGTGGTTATGGCACTCGTATAGCCTTTTGAAAAGCCCTTTTTGATCATCTCGACACCGAGGAGTCGGGCTTCCATCGCCGCATCGGCAATGGCGGAACCTGAAACTCCCCCCATGAGGGTGCTAAGGACCACATTCACTTGGGCAAGACCTCCACGCATATGGCCAGCGAGGACTCCGGCGAGTTTGATTAGTCTTAAGGTAATCCCTGTTTCGTTCATTAGATTGGCTGCGAAGATAAAGAGGGGGATGGCGAGCAACGGGAAGTTTTGTGTTTGGGAGAGAGGAAGTTGGATGATCATGGTAAAGGGAAGTTGAGGGTTCTGAAGAAAGAAGACCGTTCCAGCAATCCCGATAGCAAAGGCTACGGGCATCCCCATGATGAGGAAGAGAATGAAAAGGATAAAGACCCATGCCATCTCCTTGATGCCTCCTATTTTCGCGTTAGCCCTTTATGAGTTTTTCTCTGATTTTAAGGAAAGTAGTAATGGACATTAGGATACTTCCGATAGGAACACTGATGGTGACCCAGGTATAGCTGAACCACGGGATTCCTTGGAAGGTTCGGAATCGGGTAGTATAGGAGATCTTAAATCCATATCCAATCAAAGCGAGAAGAAAGATTAAAATAATGAGTTGATTTACCAATTCAAAATATTTTTTATTTTTTGCAGAGAACCTATTGATAAAAAACTCCACATTCATGAGCTTATTGTTTCTCATAGCCACATCGGCTCCTAAAAAGGTACACCAGGCAAAAAGACAGACGGCCATATCGACCGACCAATTAATAGGGTAACCCATATATCGCGTAGCGGCTGCAATGAAAACCAATGAGACAAGGAAGACGATGAAGACCTTAATTAAAAAAGTTTCAATTTTACAAACCGAATCATAAAACTTTTTCATCTTTCACCTTTTTCATCATATCGATCGGCCCCTCAATAAAGGGGCCGATCGACCAGTCTATTCTTCTCTTCTATTTCTTTCCCAGTTCTTTAAAGACCTTTGCCTTTACGTCTGCAATTTTTAGAACTTCATAGGCTTTTTCTCCAGCCTTTTTGAAGGCGGGAAGATTGACATTATCTACGACAATCATCCCCTTCTTGATGAGATCTTCTTTAACCTCTTTCTCCAGTTTTTCCATGATCAGCTTGGAGGTTTCGATTCCAGCCTTATCACATTCCTCAACCAAAATTTTCTGATAATCTGCAGGCAGGGCATTAAACCACTTGGCGCTGATCACTTCAAAATTGATAAGCATGATATGTCTTGTCTCACTGACATACTTTAACACCTCATAGAAACGTCCCGCGGGGATGTTATTATAGACCAGTTCGACTCCATCTACGACTTTCTGTTGAAGGGCTGGATACATTTCTCCAAAGGCAAGCGCTACCGGCGTTGCTCCAAGAGCACGAACGGATTCTTGCCAGATGGGGGCTGGGGGTGTCCGGATTCTGAGCCCTTTTAAATCCTCAGGGGTTCGGACCGGTTTGTTCGTGAAAAAATGCCTGTAGCCCTGAACCCAGCTAAAGGAAAGAACCTTAAATCCGTATTTATTTGCAAGCTCATCGAGCCAACCTTTCACAGTCGGCAGTCTCTTAAGTTTCTCGACCTCTTCAAGAGTCTCTGCAAAATAAGGGCCATTCATACAGGCTATAGCAGGAACATAATTTCCCATTCGAGCAGAATCTGTATTCTGCCCCACATTGGCTCCTGCTCTAATTTGTTCCAAAATATCCTCTTCCACTCCGAGTTGAGCACTGGGAAAAACCTCTATTTTGAGACCCCCTTTTGTCCTTTCCTCAACCGCTTTTGCCCATTTCTGAAATCCAGCGTGATAGGGTTCTTTCGGTCCCAGAACGTGGTTAAATTTTAGAAGATACTTGGGCTGGGAGATAGCGGATGATCCAAGAAAAATGATCCATAGAAAGACTATAAATACCACCATTATCCATGAAAACTTCTTAAACCCATTCATTTTTTACCTCCTCATCATATATTTAATCTTTAACTCCTAACTCCTTACTTCTTACTCCTTACTCCTTACTCCTCACTCCTTATTTATTCACCTCCCTTCCTGATAACCTAATCGTTTAGAAATCTTTAAGGCCGTCTCCATCACCTCCTTCCTCAAAGTTTCCTGGATCACTTTCTTTGTTATTCTAAAAGCGGGCCCCGAGATGCTGATTGCTGCTACAGGTTTCCCGGTTTCATTCAATACGGGTGCAGCCACACATCGAATTCCTCTTTCATTTTCCTCATCGTCCACGGCATATCCCTGAGCTCTTATGGTTTTGAGATGGGCTTTCAAGACTTGAGGGTCCGTAATGGTATTCTCGGTTCTTTTTGGGAGGCCTTTTTCTTTAATAATTCGATCTAATTCCTCTTCTGGTAGATAAGAGAGAAGAACCTTTCCTACAGCACAACTATGAGCGGGGTTACGGAGACCAATTCTGGAAGCCATTTTAAGTCCACTGGGATTATGGTTGAGCTCCACTTTCTCGATATAGACAATCTCATCTCGGTCGAGAAAGACCATATGCACCGTCTCTTTGGTTCGTTCCGCTAAATCTCTTAAAAAGGGTTCTGCCTCTTTTCGAAGATCCAATTGACTCAGCAGAAGATTTCCGAGTTCGACCAGCTTTAACCCTAAAAAATAATTTCTGGTCTTGGGATCTTGACGCACGTAACCAAAATAAGAGAGGGAAGAAAGAAGACGATGAATCGTTCCTTTAGGAAGATGGATCTTTGAGGAAAGTTCCCGGATACTCATTCCATTAGGGTTCTGTCCCAAAGCCTCAAGGATGGAAGAGACTCGTTTAATTGTTTGAACAAGATTACTTGGTTTATTTAAATGGCTGGAGGTCATAAAAGATGTTTCATATTACGAAATATTGTTCCACTATTTTAAAAATTAAATAATCGTTTGTCAAGAATTTTTTGAGAGTTATTTGGGTAAACCGATGATAAATTTTTTTTCCGGTAACTTCCCATTAGCGTTTGGTCACTTACGAACCATGAAAATTCCCCTCATCTTAATCCTCTTCCCGGAGGAGAGAGGGAAGGGGGGAGGAGTAATAAAATGAGCATTAAGAAACAAGGTGAGGGTATAATTCGATGATCCAATCCAGATCCAATTCGGCTAATTTTTCCTTTCGTGGAATTCCTAATTCAGGATCCCAGCCCATCATTCGATAATAGGTTTTTACTGCCTTTAGGAATTCCTCTTTGTCTATCTTCTTTCCTTTCAAAGTTCCTCCCTCCATAGGTTGAAATATACGTTCAGGGAGTGTATCATCCTTGGAGGTTAATCCCTCTCTGAGGTTAAAGGTCCTTGCCATATTAGCATGTCTCTCTCCTACTTTAAGGAGATCAAAGAGACTCGTCTCCCAACCCGTTACCGCTTTGACATAATCGACGATTCCATTTAATGTCTGGGGTCCAAAGGGTTTGGCTGTAAACATACAAACTCCTAATGAATTAAGAAGATCCCAGTATTGCTGGAGGTAGATAAAGAGCCTGACCTTCTTTGGTCCTAAATCAAACACATCAACAGGTTCTAAGATTCCTAAAGGCCTTAAGAGTGAGATTCCTGCTTCTGTGGCCCAAAAAGGATCGTGAGGAAACTCCATATGGTCTGGCCCGGTTGGAGAAACAGCATAGCCAAGACCCACTCCAACTTTTCCTCTGGGTTCGTGAAGGGGAAGAGTCATCCCTTTCACATGGAGAGCAAAAGGTTCCGCCTCTTTTCCCAACTTTTCCACAGCAGGTCGAATTCCTTCTCCAAGAAGATATCCTATTCCTTCCCGCTTTCCTATCATCTCCACCATTTTGATCATAGCCTCTACATTTCCAAACCTTAATTCAAGACCTTCCACATCCCCTTTCTTAAGAATTCCATTCTCGTAACACTCCATCGCGAAAGAGATCATCGTTCCTGTAGAGATGGTGTCCAGTCCATAGGCATTACAGAGTTGATTAGCCCAAGAGATGGCTTTGAGGTCGTCAATCCCGCACATGGAACCAAAGGCAGCAATAGTTTCGTATTCTGGACCTCCATAGATCGGATCTACAGGAAAAGGTTCTTTTACCTGAACTTCTCTTTTACATCGAACAAAACACCCATAACAGGTTCCCCGTCGGACAAGAATGGTTTTGGACATGGTCTCACCGCTGATGGCCTCTGCCCCTTTAAATGAACCCTCCCTGAAGTTGAACGTGGGTAGAATTCCCTGCTCACTTAATAATCCTGTCACTCGTGAGGTTCCGAGATTCCCAATGCTGAAATAGGGTTCTTCATAATTATCCTTCAACCATTTGATTAACCTCTTCACTTCACTCTCATTTGCGACCTCGGTTTTCTTTTCCCCTTTGACAGCAATCGCCTTGAGGTTTTTCGACCCCATGACAGCCCCTAAACCTGTTCTTCCATTGGCATGTTTAAGTTCGTTTAGAATACATGAAAACCTGACCTTCTTCTCCCCACCGGGGCCAATGAGAGCCACACGAACTCGGTTATCTCCGAGCTCTTTCCGAATCTCTTCTTGGGCCTCTTTTGTAAATTTTCCCCAAAGGTGTTGAGCCTCTCTTAACTGAGCTTCCTCATTGTGAATCCAGAGATAGACAGGACGAGGTGCTTTTCCTTTAATCACGATGGCGTCAAATCCCGAAGATTTTAATTCTGGAATCCACCACCCCCCGGCCTCTGATTCTCCAAAGCCTCCTGTCAGAGGAGATTTTGCTGCTACCGAAAACCTGCTTATTCCAGCCGCAGGTGTTCCGGAAATGACCGATCCTGCAAAAATTAAGAGATTTTCAGCCCCTAATGGGTCTGATTTTGGAGGGAGTTCTCTTAAGAGGTAATAGAGAGCGAGGGTTCCTCCACCCAGATATCGAAAATATTCTTTTTCGTCAGGCTCTTCCACCCCTATGGATTCCTTGGTTAAATCGACTCTTAATATTTTTTTATGATATCCGTATGGCATAAAGACTCCTTTCGCTATTGAAGAGGAATGTGGAATCTAAAAAGTTGTTCATTTAGGATTCTGTTTTGATTCTGAGATGAGGAGGATTCTTTTCGAAGAGATGCATTTTATTAAGATCAAGAGCAAGTTCGATTTCCTCGTGCAGTCTGACATGGGTTTGGGTCCCAACGACGGCTACTAAACTGTGCCTCCCAATAGTCACATTAAGATGAGTCTCAGAACCTAAGGGTTCAATGACATCCACTGTTGCTCGAATGGTATGCCCTTTAATATTTTCAGAAGCATAATGACGATCATAAATATCATTGGGACGAATTCCAAAGATTACTTCCTTTCCAATCAGGGATTGATAATAGGGAGCCCTCTTCTCCGGGATCCGAAGTCTAAAATCCTCAGCGTCAAGAACGAGTTGATTCCCTTCGTTTAAGATTCGACAGGAAATGAAATTCATAACCGGACTCCCAATAAAACCAGCGACAAATAGATTGACAGGGTAATGATAGACTTCCAGAGGAGAACCAATCTGCTGAATGACCCCATCCTTCATGACCACGATCTTTGTTCCCATCGTCATCGCCTCCACTTGATCATGGGTCACATAGATAATGGTGGTCTGGAGGCGATCATGGAGTTTTGAGAGCTCCATCCTCATCTGAACCCGAAGTTTGGCATCGAGGTTGGAGAGAGGTTCATCAAAGAGGAAGACTGCAGGTTTTCGGACAATCGCTCTCCCTACCGCAACCCGTTGACGTTGACCTCCAGAGAGCTGCCTGGGTTTCCGATCCAGCAGCTCTTGAATTCCAAGGATTTCTGCAGCCTCTTTGACTCTCCGATCAATTTCCTCCTTGGGAAACTTTCTTAATTTCAAGCCGAAGGCCATGTTCTTATAGACCGTCATATGGGGATAGAGAGCATATTCCTGGAAAACCATGGCGATGTCTCTATCCTTGGGAGGAAGGTCGTTGACTAACCGATCTCCAATATAGATCTTTCCGGTGCTCGGTTCTTCGAGACCTGCAATGATTCGAAGGGCCGTCGATTTCCCACACCCCGAGGGGCCTACCAGAATCGCAAATTCTTTGTCCTCCACTTCAAGATTGAAATCCTTTAATGCCTGAACGGTTCCAAAATTCTTAGAAATATTCTCCAGAATTACCTTTGCCATAATTCTATTTTCCTTTACTTAAGACTGAATCCCCCATCCACCAGTAGAACCTGGCCAGTAATAAAGTTAGCATCATCCGAAGCAAGAAATAAGATGGCCTTGGCGATATCCTCAGGTTGTGCCATCCTCTTGAGGTAAGAGCCTTCGATCATTGCCCTCTTTACTTCTTCTGGAAGAGGCTGGGTCATTTCCGTTAATGTATGGCCTGGGGCCACTGTATTCACATTGATATAGGGAGCTAATTCTTTAGCCATTGTCTTCGTTAAATTAATGACAGCAGCCTTGGAAGCGCTGTAATCCATGATTGCCTCTCGACCACAATGATCGATTCCTCGAATGGACGAGATATTAATAATCTTGCCCGATTTTTGTTTCTGCATATACTTCGCTGCTGCCTGGGAGCAAAGAAATACCCCAATCAAATTTACCTCTAAGGTTTTGATCCAGTCCTCTACGGTTTTCTCCATAAAAGGCCTTGAAATCACAATCCCTGCATTATTTACCAGGATATCTATTCTCCCGAAATCTTTTACGAAGGCTTCCATAAAGTTTTCGACCTGATCCTTTTTTGAAACATCCCCTGGATAAACTTTCAAAGAGTAACCTTTCGACTGGGCCGTTTCAATGGCGTGTTGCCTGTGAGCCTCATTCACTTCAACGATGCCCACCTTCCCCCCTTCTTCCAGCATTAAGAGCGCTGTGGTGAGCCCAATTCCCCTTCCTCCTCCTGTAATTAAAGCGGTTTTGTCTTTAAATCGCATAAGAAGATCCCCCTTTCTATTATCCTTTCACTGCTCCAGCCCCCCAGCCACGAATCAAATATCGTTGAATAGTCACAAAGAAGAGTAAAGCTGGAATGGTAATCATCATCCCAGCAGACATAATCAACCCCCAATCAATGAGGGCGGAATGAAAAAGGTCTTGAACCCCAACAGGTAATGTTTTCAATTCATCCGAAGTAATAAGAATTCGAGTGAAGATATAGTCATTCCATGCCAGAATAAATGTAAAGATAGAAGTGGCAATGATTCCAGGGAGAGCCAAGGGAAGAACCACGTGAATGACCGCACGAATCCGATCTGCACCGTCCACTAAGGCTGCTTCTTCTAACTGAATAGGAATGGTTTTGAAAAAAGCTCTCATCAACCAGAGAGTAAAGGGAAGACAGAATGAGGTGAAGGCTAAAACCAGGGCAAAATGGGTATTCTCAATTCCAATCTTCTTGGCTAAAATAAAGAAGGGAATGACAATCATGATAGGAGCAAACATATAGGTACATAGAATAAGCCCGGCTATCTTTTCTCTTCCAGGGTATTGGTAACGGGTAAGACTATAGGCTCCTATGGCGCTCACCATCATGGTGAGGAGCACGGTACATCCAGAGACAAGAATACTATTCCGAAAATAGATAAGAAAGTGGGTGGAGGTAAAAAGACGTTTGAAATTGTCCCAGGTGACTTGATGAGGAATAAACGAGGGAGGTTGAGCGAATACCTCTGATGGGGGTTTGAACGAGGTGGAGGCCATCCAGAAGAAAGGAAAGGAGGCTTGAAGAGCAAGAAGGAGTGCTGCTCCGTATAAAAAGAGTCTGTTTGAAAATTTTTGAATTTTAAAACGGTTCACCCGATGTCCGCCTCCTCTCGAAATAGTCCAAAATAGAGAATGGTGCAAACCACTAAAATAGCAAACATGATCACGGCAAGGGCGGCCCCCAAGCCTGCCTGATAATAAGTCAATGTTCGCATGTAGGCATATACTGGTAACGTGCGAATAAAACGTCCTGCTCCGGCCCCTTCTCCCATAAGCCAGACCGTATCAAATTTAGTAAACATCCAGATGCTTCGAAGGAGAATGACCACAAATAATATCCCCCGAATCTGAGGGAGGGTGATATGGATAAAACGGCGGATGGCAGAAGCGCCATCAACCTTTGCGGCTTCATAAAGCTCGGGAGGAATGGTTTGAAGTCGGGCTAATATACTCAGTAACACAAAGGGGAAGAATTGCCATATGCTCATGATGATTAAGGAGAGCATGATGTGATCTGCACCAAGCCAGCAGATAGGATCTTTTACTACACCCAGTGCAAGGAGCCAATAATTAACCACTCCATAGGTATCATTCAGGAGCCACTTCCATAAAATCACGGCCACAATGGTTGGAACCATATATGGGAAAAGGACGATAGCACGAACGAGACCCCTTCCAATGAAAGTTTCGTTTAAAATAAGGGCCGCTGCGACACCCAGAATAATTTGAAATAGGATGGTCCATCCTGAATAGATAACCCCGAGTTTGAGACTTGACCAAAATTCTGGGTCTTTCCAGAGATAGAAATAGTTTTCCAGACCGACAAAGCGTTCCTGGGGAAAAAAAGAGTGTTTCTCGAGAAGGCTAAGCCAGATGGAATAGGCTACAGGATAGAGGATCAATCCCAGAATAAGAGCAAAAGCGGGTAAGATTGTAACATATCCTATAAGGTGTTCCCGACGGATCCCTTTTGTCAATGAATCCAACCCTCGGCGTTTAATGGAATTCGATATAGAGTTTAAGACTCGAATAGAAGCCAATTCAAATTTCTGAACAGAAATTTCTTTCATCCTAAAAAGGGAGTGGCTGGATTAAGGCCTTTCGAGGCCTAAATCCAGCCCGTGATACGATAAGGATTTACCATCGCTTATAGCCAAGTTTTGTAATCAGTTCCTCGGCCCTGGCTTGTCCCTTTGCCGCGGCCTGTGCTGGAGGCATCCCACGAACGACGTCCGTCACCATATCAGGAATAATCCCTGATCCAAGGATCTCCAGGCCAAAGGGCAACTTGAGATCATCCCACTCAATGATTAAAGTAGGTTTTGCCTGGTCCTTTTCGAAGTATCGATACTGCATATCCAGCCATTCCTTCCATTTTTTAACCATATCATTAGCCCAATAGGCCGGATTATTTCGAACGGACTTAAGGGTAGGTAACAGATGGATTGGAACGGTATGGAGATATTTAATGTAATTTTCCTCTTTGAAGAAGAATTTGAGAAATTTAGCTGCCTCTTCAGGATACTTTGAATTCTTGAAGATCATCCAGGGTTCTGCATCAATTTGGGCCGCAGTCTCTTTTCCTGACGGTCCACGAGGTTTCACCAGAACTCCGAAGTGATCAGGATTGGCCATCTCTTTCGGAGCATATTTTTCAATATACCCTGCTCCTCGACCATAGCCTTGATAGAGGATAGCGGCCTTCCCTGTGGCCAGGTTAGCAAACGTATCCAAATATCCATGACCCAACCATCCAGGAGGAAGAACGGTATCATTGAGTTTTTTATAAAACTCCAAAACTTCAATGACCTCTTTAGAGGTAAAGGTAGGGCGTCCTGTTTTCTTATCAAAAAGTCTTCCCCCATTTGCCTTGGTGAGTTCACCCACCAGTATATTAATGAATAACCCTACTCCTGGAAGGGAAAGACCATACCGGGTCACTCGACCATCTTTATCTCGTTCCATCATCGCCTGGGCCATTTTAATAAAATCATCCCATGTCTCTGGAGGCTTTAATCCCTTTGCCTTGAAGATATCTTTTCGATAAATTAAGAGGGACGTGGCTGCAGAATGGGGAATCCCGTAATACTTTCCATCGTGGAAGCATTGTCTACGGACAGCCTCCCAGATATTCTCCTTTCCAATGGATTCAGCAATATCTTCCTGATCCCGGAGTAACCCTTTGGCATAGAAAGAAGCACAGGTGACAGCCTGGCCATGGCTTGCTTCTGGAGGGGCTCCAGCGGCCAGGGCCGCTGTCAATTTTGCCTCCAAATCTCCCCAAGCGAGGGCTTCCTGCTTGATGGTCACGTCGGGGTTTAATTTTTCATAATCATTGATGATCTGCTGGAATGCAGCCACGGTTTGAGGTTCAGTTTCAGTATGCCAGATTCGCACAACCTTTTTTTCAGCAGCCATGACGATCCATGGAAGAGAGAAGATGAATAAAAAAATTATTGCTATAACCAACCATCCTCTTTTTTCTACCATGATTTTACCCTCCTTTCTTTCTCATTTTCCAATTTTTCTCCAAAAAACTAACCCCTGTTTAATTTTTTCACCCCCTTTCTTTTGATTTCTAAGCAGACAGAATCCTTTTTAAATTTTTAAAGCCGTTTCTTCCCCTTCCAGTAACGCTTCCATGACCTCCCTTGGTTGGGAGGCATCTCCCACCACATAAATCTCTGGGACTTTCCCTTTTAATTCCTCAAAGAGTTCATTATTGGGAATGGATCCAAGGGCTATTACTGTAGAATCATAACCTTCAAGCTTTTTTTGCCCTTGAGAATCTTCCACCCATAATCCATCTTTTTCAAATCGAATCGCCTTCGTAGAAGTGAGAATGGTAACCCCTTTTCTCCTTAGTCTCTGATTTAAAAAATGTTGGAGGTGAGTTACCAGATCGAGAGCTATTCCCTCTCTCATTTCAACCAAAGTCACCTCTTTCCCTATTTCCGAAAGAAAATCGGCCAATTCACTCCCAATCCCACCCCCTCCGACAATTAACACCCTCTGGCCAACCTTATCAGGATGAGAAAGGGCCTCTTCGACAGAAAGGGACGGGATTTCATTAATTCCATCGATGGGGGGAAGAAGGGGTTTTGCTCCGGTTGCCAGAATAAGGACATCAGGGTTTTCTTTTTTTAATAAATTCGGATCGAAATTTTGATTCAGATGAATCGTGATGGGAAGTTTTTTGAGCTGGTTAATGAGATAGGTTGTAAACTCTTTTAAGACCTCTTTTTTGGGAGGAATGGCGGCCAGTAAAAAACGACCCCCTAACTCCTTTTCCTTTTCAAAAAGGGTCACTTGATGGCCCCTGAGGGCCGAAATTTGAGCGGCCTTCATCCCTCCGGGTCCTCCTCCAACAATCCATACTTTCTTGGGTTGATCTGTCCTAAGAGGAATCAATGTTTGCTCTCGGCCGGTTTCCGGATTCACCGCGCACTGCAATGCCCCTGTTCGGATACTTTTGATGCAGCGATTGCAAGAGATACAAGGAATAATCTCTTCGGTTTTTCCTTGGGAGGCTTTTAAAGGTAGATCTGGATCAGCGATCAATGCCCTTCCCATGGAGACAAGATCCGCTTTCTTCTCCTCTAATATTTTATTGGCTAACTCTGGTGTTCGAATTCTCCCTACGGTAATCACAGGAATAGAAACGACCGATTTGATCCCTTGGGCCAGATGAACAAAGACCCCTTCGTCTGCATAATAGGGAGGATGGTTGAGGTATCCTGAGGCAGCCACACAGGCTGAAATATGAAGACCATCTGCCCCGTTTCGTTCGAGGACTTTCGCAATTTCTTTCGTTTCCTCTAAGGTGAGGCCTCCTTCCACATATTCATCTGCGCTAAGTCGGCATACAATAGTGAAATCTGGTCCCACTTGATTTCGAACGGCTCTCAGGACTTCGACGGCCATCCGCATCCGCCGTTCAGGGTCCCCCCCATACTCATCTGTTCTATGGTTTGAAAAGGGAGAGAGAAACTGGTTGATGAGATAACCATGGGCCATATGGATTTCAACGCCATCTGCTCCCGTTTCCCTGACCCTTCTGGCTGCCTCTCCAAAGGCCTTTATAATCTTTTGAATCTCTTCCAGGGACAGTTCAAGGGGCATTTCCTTTCTTACAGGGCAAGGGATAGCCGATGGGGCGACGATTGGAGAGCCTGTAAAGGAAGAGGAAGTTTGTCGACCCGCATGGTTGATTTGAATTACAATCTTTCCTCCTTCCTGATGAACCTTTTCGACCAATCTTCGAAAGGAGGGGATATTTTGATCCCTATCAAGGAGAGCCATATTGAGAGAGGCTCGGCCCTGTTTTAAAATTCCGGTATGTTCAAACGTGATATATCCCACCCCTCCTTTAACTCTCCTTAGATAGTAAGCCATATGTCGATCGTTGACCGAACCATCCTCTCCTGCAAAATGGGTCGCCATAGGAGGCATGACAATTCGATTCCTCAACTGCATCGTCCCGAGAGAAAACGGTTCAAAGAGAGATTTTAAGGGGTGCATTCAGAGGCCTCCTCTTAAGAAAAAGGGATTGACAACTCCACTCTTAAAATGGTATACAAAATTGTATCTAATTTATCAAAATAGAATCCTCATGTCAAGTATTAATTCAATCCGAGTTTCTGAAGAGATAGAGAGGGATATTCTCTCTGGGTATTTTAAACCCAGAGAGCGTTTAATTGAGATGGATCTCATTTCTCGATTTGGGGTCAGCCGGACTGTGATCCGAGAGGCATTCAAAAGATTGGAGGCCAAGGGATTGGTCAGGGCCATTCCCTATCGAGGGGTGGTCGTTGCCGACTTAACGGTTGAGGAAATTGAAGAGATCTATTTCATTCGAATTAAACTCGAAAAAATTGCAGCGCAACTCGTGATCAAAAATATCACTCCTCATGAAGTGAGAGAATTGAAACAATTTTCTAAAGAGGTGGAGAAACATCTTCGACAAAAAACCCATCAGATGATTGAGAAAGATTCCCAATTCCATCAGATGATCTTCAAGGCTTGTCGAAATAGTTATCTTTGCGAACTCATCGATTTTCTTAGAACGAAAGCCCATATCGTTCGATTCAATGCCTGGTCCCTTCCCCATCGAATTGAGCAATCCATTTCTGAACACCGAGAGATGGTAAAGGCCCTCGAAAAGAGAGACTTAAAAAGATTTGAAAATTTGATCGTTAGACATCTTACCTATTCAAAGAAGAGCTATTTGAGCCAATTGAAAGGGATGGGAGAGGCCTAAATTCTATGGAAAGGAAAAAATTTAAATTCTTACTCTACGAGGATATCCATGAGATCGGGAAGTCTCTCTTAAGGGAGAAAGGAGAATTATTATTTGCCAGGTCTTTCGAAGAAGAGGCTATCCTTAAGGATGTAAAGGAGGTGGATGGGATCGTCGTTCGGGCTAACGGAAGGGTGACACGAAGGGTCATGGATCATGCTCCGAAATTGAAAGTCATTGGAAGGCATGGGGTAGGGGTTGAAAATATTGACCTCGAGGCAGCGACGGAGAAAGGGATATGGGTCGTCAATACCCCAGAGGCAAACGATCTCTCGGTTGCAGAACACTTCTTTGGACTAGCCCTGATCCTTTCAAAAAAACTGAAGAAAGCTGATATCGCCTTAAGGGAAGGGAGATGGGAGGCACGGTATGAATACATTGGGAATGAGCTCCATGGAAAGACCCTGGGGATTTTAGGTTTCGGTCGCATCGGGAAGGCGATCGGGCGGATAGGCTATCAAGGTTTTGATATGAAAGTC
>CAZMWF010000124.1:0-37772 GCA_964570075.1 uncultured Syntrophaceae bacterium
CAGGATTCCTCAACTATAATCTCACCTATTATGCAGGGGATCAGTTCAAATACGAACAGAGTCAACTTGCTAATCAATTGGGTTTTCGCAAAGGAGACTTCCTTTTCCTTACCGACTCTTCTTATTTCCAGAGAAAGGGTGAAGGGGCAAAATTTGTGCGATTGATGAGCCATCTCACCTACGATCGAAGGGAGGATCTGCTCAGGGGAGTGTTAGGAGATTCTTTTGCAACCTCGGGGGATCTCGGAAGCACCCTCAACATCGGGGGCATCAGTTTTTCCAAGAATTATCTTATCGATCCCTATTTCATCAAATATCCTGAGATCAGTTTTTCAGGCCTCCTCTCCCTTCCTTCGGAGGTAGAGGTCTATCGGGATGGCGTCCTCATCCGAAAGGAGAGGATTTCGCCAGGAGAGATGATTCTTAAAGATATACCGACCTATGTAGGAAGTGGTCTAATTGAGGTGGTTTTACGAGACCCCTTTGGAAGGGAACAGAGAATTCTTCAACCCTACTATTTTACCGACCGCCTTCTCAAAAAAGGACTTCAGGAGTTCAGTTATCATCTTGGCTTCCAGAGAAAGAATTTCGGACTGAAAAGCAATGAATACGAAGACCTCACCTTTTTAGGATATCATCGTTATGGGCTAATGGATTCTTTAACAGTAGGGGCAAGAGGAGAAGCCACGAAGAAACTCCTCAATCTTGGCCTCTCTTCCACGCTTCTTCTTCCGATGAGGATGGGAGTTCTGGATACCTCCTTTGCCTGGAGTACGACAGAAGGAAGGGGGGATGGCCTGGCAGGAATGATCAATTACCTCTATCAGGGCAGAAACCTATCCTTATCTCTTCTTCTAAGAGGATTTACAAAAGAGTATTTCAATGTTTCGCTCTTAAATACCACTGAAAGAACTAAATACGAGATAAGTACAGGAGCAGGTTATCATACTTCATGGCTTGGTTCTTTTTCTATAGGGTTTTCCCAAACAAAAAAATACCATGGTCTTAAGACAAAGAATGTAGTAGCAAGTTACTCGAGGAGACTCATAGGACCTTCCACCCTCTCTGTCACATTCAAGAGAGATCTCGAAGCAAATCAGAGCGAATATCTTTTAAGCTTCAATTATCATTTTAAACATTTAGTCACTGTCTCAGCAGGCCACCAGAGGACCGACGGCACCTATAATGAGAGAGTCCAGGTCATTAAGAATCTCCCAGTGGGTGAGGGATTTGGAGGAAGGGCATCCATTGAGAGATATCACGGAAAGATAGATGAATACTACGACTATAATCTTCTCCTTCAGTATAATGCCAGGTATGGCCAGTATGGTGGAGAATTCATCAGCTCAAATCACCAAGAGAGATATTCCCTGATGACTGCGGGAGGGATCTCTTTTGTTAAAGATACATTAAGCTTCAGCCGCCCCATCCAGGACAGCTTTGCCGTGGTGAAGGTCGGTGAATTAAAAGGGGTAAGGGTCTATCTTAGCGGCCAGGAGATCGGAAAGACCGACTCCCGAGGGAAAGTCCTCATCCCAAATTTGGGTTCTTATTTATGATAGTCAGATTTCGATCAACGATAAGGATATTCCAATGGATTATACCCTCTCAGAGGTGATGAAATATGTGAACCCTCCTTTCCGAAGCGGCTCTTTTATTGAATTTAAAGCAGTAAAGTTTCAGGCCTTCACGGGGATGTTAAAATTGAGGAAGGATGGTGAGGTCAAGCCACTGGAATATGTTGAGTTTAAAATCATGGTCGATGGAAAGGAACTTCCCCTTCCAACCGGAAAGGGAGGCGAGTTCTATTTTGAAAACGTAAACCCGGGCAAATACCGTGGAGAATTAATTTATATGGACAAAAAGTATGCTTTTGATATAATCATTCCAAAAACCGAAGAGATGATCGTGGAGTTAGGGGAGATTATATGTGAATAGGCATAAATCTTGCTCTTTTAAACAAAGTTGAACTATGAGTAAAAATATCAAAATATCCCTCCCATTGGTTTTAATTTTTACCCTTTTCGTTCAGATAGAGACCCCCTTTTCTCAGTCTCGATGTAGCATCGGAGGAGTCTCCATCAATTTTGGCAATTATAATATATTCTCTCCATCACCTACAGACTCGATAGGGATTATTAATCTGAATTGTGAAAATGTCCCATGGGTAGATTTGAAATTAGGGGTAAGCTCAACCTCCGGGACTTTTAATCCAAGAAGGATGAAACGATCAGGCGGAAGCGATGTTTTGGAATACAATATTTTTACTGACCCAGCAAGGACCATAATTTTTGGAGATGGAACAGGAGGAACCCAGACCATAAGAGTCCATAAACCTCCTGGAACGCCAGCCAAAGCTCCCTGGAGCAGTCAAATTACGATCTACGCAAGAATTCCTCCAGGTCAGGATGTCCCTGCAGGAGGTTATTCTGACTCATTGACAATCACAGTGGACTGGTAGACCCTTAGAGAAGAGAGGCCCTTACTTTCAAAGGAAAGGGATAGAGACCTGGTTGGATATTTTCTTTAAGAAAAAGTCTGTATGAAATCTCTTTTATCTCGACTTTCCCTCCTGAATATGGCTGATAAACAAAACCCCCATCAGAGGAAATAACCGTAGTTCTCCCTTTCTCAATCACCCAGACCTCCTTTAAAAACTCTCCATACCTTTCGAAAAATAAGCCATATCCTCCTTTATCATTCGTGGATATCTGTAAAATTGTACCTGAAGAAACCTCGATATATCCTCTCTCAATATCCATCTCCGAAACGTAGAGTTTTGTCTCTTGATGGAGGACCCTCTGGGTTAGTTTAGGTAAAACATGAGCGGAGATGATGACAGCAACTTTATTTCCCGCCAGGCAATATTCAATTAATCCCAGAATCACCACAAGAATTGCGATTAATTTTTTAATCATCGTTTTCCTCTAAAAGAAGTGGTAAAATTATTTCCTTTTTATGAAATGCCAAAAGATATGCCAGATTCGAATATTTTATAACCTATTGATTTTTTTATGGAATTATTTGGAGATAGATTCCTCCCGATAAAATGGAGGGAAGAGAACGAGACAAATTGTCAAAGGGTGACATTTTTTATTACTTTTGAGGACTCGTTAGAGCGGGTTTTTAGATTGGATCTTTTTTTCAAAACGATAGAGGGTTCTCGGATTGACTTTTAAAATTTCGGCGGCTGCTCTCTTATTCCCATTGGTCTCTTTTAATATCTGCTGGATATACTCATCTTTAATCTCTTCAAGGGATTTTCGTTCCTTTACTCCTTTTTTAATGAGGGCAGGAACTCCTTGTACAAGATCCTTTGGAAAATCATTTGGAGTAAGGTAATCCTTATCGGCCATGATCACCGCTCGTTCAATAGCATTTTCTAATTCCCGCACATTTCCTGGCCAATCATATTCTAAAAGAAGATTCATCGCCTCTTTGGAGAAACCCTTAATCTCCTTTTTTGCCTCTTTAGAATAACGTTCAAGAAAATGATAGGCGAGCAGAGGAATATCCTCTTTTCTATCTTTCAGGTCCGGAAGAAAGATGGGAAAAACGTGAAGTCTGTAGAAGAGGTCTTCGCGAAACTTCCCTTTTTTCATCAGTCCTTCCAGGTCTTCATTGGTGGCCGCAATGAGACGAACATCGATCTTCGTTCTTTCGGTACTCCCCACTTTCATCACCTCTTTTTCCTGAAGGACCCGTAAAAGCTTGACCTGAACAGAGGGAGGGATGGTGGAGATCTCATCCAAAAAGAGGGTTCCTCCGTTGGCCTCTTCAAAGAGTCCCTTTTTGGCTTGAATGGCTCCCGTAAAGGCCCCTTTTGTATGGCCAAAAAGCTCACTCTCAACCAGGGTCTCTGGAATTGCCCCACAGTTAAAGGGAAGAAAAGGGTGATCTGCACGAGGACTATTGTAATGAATCGCTTTAGCCACCAGTTCCTTTCCGGTTCCGCTTCCTCCATAGATGAGAACGGTGCTATGGCTTGGAGCAACCTTTTCGATCAGGGAAAAAACCTCCTGCATCTTTTTGCTCTTACCAATGAGATTAGAAAATTCAAATTTTTTTCTCACCTCCATCCGTAACAGTCGATTCTCTCTAATAAGGAGGCTTTCCTGCTGGACTTTCGAAATCCGCATAAAAAGGTCCTTGAAATCGACTGGCTTGGTAATATAATCATTCGCACCGATCTTCATGGCCTCGACCGCATTGTCGATTGAACCATAGGCGGTCATCATGATCACCGGCAACTCTGGTCGAGTTCCCTTCACGATTCTAAGAAGTTCCATTCCATCCATCTCAGGCATCATGAGGTCGGTCAGGACCATATCAAATGTTTCTCTCTCGACCTTTTCGATAGCCTCTTGACCATTTTTTGCCGTATCCACCAAGAACCCACCCATTTGGGAAAGTCCTCTCTGAAGGACCTCTCGAATCGGAGCCTCGTCATCTACAATTAAAATCTTGATGGAATCCATAGTATTTTTTTACCAGAAAAAAATAGAATTATCAATAGAATAATGGAGTGATTCAGGTAAAAGGGTTGACTGTTTGCGAGATTATAATAAAATATTAAAAAGTCCCTGAAGCGAAGGAGCCAAAAAAACAGATGGAAGATAGGATCCTAATCGTAGATGATGAAGAAGTGGTCTGTCATATTTTAGCCAAAAGACTTACCATGGAAGGCTACCTCTGTACCACTTCCAACAATGGAAAGGAAGCCCTCAATCACTTCTATAAAGAGTCTTTTTCCATTATTATCTCGGACATCAAAATGCCCGAGATGAACGGAATAGAGCTTTTAAAAAGGGTTAAGGCCATCCATCCCAAAATGAAGATGATCATGGTCACTGCTTATCCAGATATCGATATGGCCGTGGAGGCAATGCGGCTGGGGGCCTATGACTTTCTCATCAAACCAGTAGATTTAGAACTGGTCGTTCTCAGTGTAAAGAGGGCTCTGGAGAGTAAGCGTCTTGAAGAGGAAATCGAAGCCTATCATAATCGATTGGAGGAGTTAGTAGAGGAAAGGACGGCAAAACTCCAGCAGGCTTACCGGGTTCTTAAAAAAGCCCATCTCGATTCGGTAAAGGTTCTTGCCGAAGCCATTGATGCAAAGGATCCCTATACTCGAGGACATTCCGATCGGGTAAAACGAATGAGTTTAAGTATCGCCCGGGGATTGGGATTATCCGAAGAAAGATTGGAAGCCCTTGAATATGGCGCCTTACTTCATGATATCGGAAAGATAGGGATCAAAGACGAAATCCTTCAAAAGCAAGGGCCTCTGAGCCCTGAGGAGTATCGAATCATTCAGGCCCATCCCCTCATAGGAGAAAAGATTGTGGAGGGGGTCGAATTTTTTCGAGACAAGATCCCTATGATTCGCCATCATCACGAACATTATGATGGGAATGGATATCCGGATGGACTGGCTGGAGAGCAGATTCCTCTCGAAGCAAGAATCATCACCGTGCCCGATGCCTTTGACGCGATGACCAGTATCAGACCCCATCGAAAGGCAAGGCCTCTGCAGGAAGTTTTGGATGAGCTGGAGAAGTTTAGAGGGACACAATTTGACCCTCAAATTCTCGATTATTTTATAAAGGAAAAGGTTTATAAACTCTTATAACGATAAGAGATGCCTGCCAATTTAACCCCAGAATATTTAGAAGCTGAGGCCAAATTTAAACAGGCAAAGACCATTCCAGATAAGATCAAAGCCCTGGAAGTAATGTTAGCGGTCATCCCGAAACACAAGGGAACCGAAAAGATGCGGGCTCAACTCAGGAGCAGGATGGCTAAGCTGAAAGAAGAGCTCCATCGAAAACCTGCGATTTCCCGAGCAGAACAGGCTTTTAATATCAAGAAAGAAGGGGCGGGGCAGGTGATTCTGTTGGGTCTACCCAATGTTGGAAAGTCGAGCCTTTTTTCAAAAGTGACCAATGCCCCCTCCGAAATAGGGGATTATCCCTTTACGACTCAAAAACCGATCCCTGGAATGATGCGATTCGAAAATGTTCAGATTCAATTGGTAGATACCCCTCCCCTTCAATTGGATCATATCGAACCTGGATTCCCCAATCTCGTCCGGAATGGAGATGCCCTTCTCATTGTGTTAGATCTTGGAGACGACTCCCTTTTCCAGTTGGAGGTGTTAACGGAAATCCTGAAGGAGATGAAGATAAAGATAATTGGAAGGGAACAGACCTCCCCACCAGAGGCAGGATGGGTCTGTAAAAAGAGTCTTCTTATCGGGAATAAATGCGATCTTCCAGAAGGGATGAGAGAATACAGAAAGCTGGAGGAGCAGGTGAATGGAATCTTTCCTCTCCTCCCCATCTCCATTCCAGGGGAGATGAATTTCGAAGAGATGAAGAGAGAGATCTATCTCCTTCTCGATATTATTCGGGTTTATACTAAAGCCCCTGGCAAGGAACCCGATTACACCGAACCTGTCATCCTAAAAAAAGGGAGCACGGTAGAAGACGTGGCCCTCTCCATTCATAAGGAGTTGGCTCAAAAACTTCGTTACGCGAGAATTTGGGGGTCTGGAAAGTTTGGTGGCCAGATGGTGAAGCGGGATTTCCCCGTCCAAGAAGGAGATGTCGTGGAGCTCCATATCTAATGACAAAAGAAGAGCCAATCATTCACTCTTTTACGAGAAGAATTTTTTTACGATGGATTTTAGGTCTCTCCCTTCTTCCTTTCTTGCCTCTCCATATCCCTGAAATCGGGGCGAATCCTCATCCTTCCTTAAGAGGAGACCGCCGCTCCATAGGAAGGTTCTTCAACGGAGAAGAGTTAAGTTATGAAATTGGATTTTGGTTATTCCATCGAGCAGCCGTGGGAAAGCTCTCCTTTAGAGAGATGGAACGGAAAGGTCACTATCTCGCCACCCTTCAGGGTGAAACCCTGGGCGTCCTGGGATTTGTCTCTCGATATCGAGTGGATACCTACCGGGCAGTGATGATGGAGGTGGAAGATGGAAATCGACTTCGACCCCTTCGATTTGAAGAAGAGGTAAAAATTGGAGATCGAATTAGGAGAAGAACCTATCTCTTCGATTATCAAAAAATGAAGATGATTCGATTGAGGCAGAGAAAGGATGGAACCATAGAAAGAAGAGAAGAAGGGATTCCCCAGGGAAGAATCTATGACGATTTTCTTACGGCTTCGTATAATTTTCGCTATGGAGTCTATGGAGAGATCGAAAGGGGAAGAACCTATAGGATCCCAACCTTCCCTAAAAAGGGACAGTTTCATTATGAAGTAAGGATAGGGTCTAAGGAAGAGGAAGAGAAGAAAAGGGGGTCTAAGAAAGAGAAAGGAGAGAGGGAATATTATGTGAAACTTTACTTAGACCCCGAGATTACCCATTCAAAAGAGGGGCTCATTGAAGGATGGCTGTCAAAAGAACTCATCCCAGTGGAAGGCAGGATTCCAGATGTCCTCCTCTTTGGGGATGTAAAAGGAAGACTCGTAGAGGCCAACACGTCCATGGGGACAAGGTAGATGGATACCCACTCTCTCTTTTTAAGAGTTCCGAGGAAGGAGATTGCCTATCTTAAATTTATTATAGAATCCTATGAAGGGATGGCCGTGATCAGGACGAAAGACCCTTATCAAGCGATGGTAGAATTGATGATTGCACCGGGTTGGGAGAAAGAAGTGGAGGCCCTCTTAGAAGACCTCCAAAAAGAGATTCCGATTGAGAGAGTGGAAGGGGAGGAATAGATGAAAACAGATCTTAACTTTCAGAAGATCCTGAAGGAGGCCTTGAGGGAGGGAGGAGAATTTTCAGACCTTTATCTTGAAGAGACCCACTCCACATTCATTGTGTGTGAAGAGGATCGAATCGAGAAGATGATCTCTGGCCAGGACCTGGGGGCAGGACTCCGTGTGATCCATCAAGGAAGGACCTTTTATAGTTTTACGAATCGAATCACGGAAAAGGATCTCCTCCAATTGGGAGGCCTCCTCTGCCATTCCATCAAAGAAGAAAAAGGAGAGGAGGAGGTTTTTATCCATCCCCCAATTCCCTTTCCTCAACCCGTCGTCCTTCCTTCTCCCTCTCTCATTGAAAAGGATCCCGATGGAATTTCTATTCATGAAAAAGTGTCTATGGTGAAAAGGGCAAATGATTTAGCCCGAAGGCTCGACCCTCGTATTCAACAAGTAAAAGTTCTTTATCGGGACTATACCCAGACCCTCACGATACTCAATTCAGAGGGGAAATGGGTGGAAGGAACAAGAAAGGGAATCCTTTTCTCTGTCCAGGTCGTCTCAAAAAAAGACGATCTCATTCAAACTGGATATGAGCCCGTTGGAGGGACCATGGGGTTTGAACTCTTCGACCTTTATTCTCCCGAGGAAGTAGCAGAGATAGCAGCAAAAAGGTCCCTTCTGATGTTATCGGCAAGGTTGGCTCCAATGGGGAGAATGACCGTCGTCCTTTCGAGTGAAGCAGGAGGAACCATGATTCACGAAGCGGTAGGACACGGTCTCGAGGCAGATCTGGCTCAACAGGGACTTTCGGTTTATTCCAATAGAATGGGTGAAAAGGTGGCCTCATCATTGATTACGGTTGTGGATGATCCTACCTTACCAAACAAGAGGGGCTCTTACGGATTTGATGATGAAGGAGTCCCTTCCCAAAGGACCATCTTGGTCGAAGAAGGAATTTTAAAAGGGTATCTCTATGACCGCCTGACTGCCCTTAAGGCAGGGGTCTCTTCCACGGGAAATGGAAGAAGAGAATCTTATCATCATAAGCCTATTCCGAGAATGAGCAACACCTTGATTCTCCCCGGGAAGATGAAGCCCGAAGAGATTATTCATTCTGTGGAGAAAGGACTATGGGTGAAGAAGATGGGAGGGGGACAGGTCAACACGGTCAACGGAGATTTTGTCTTTGAAGTCAATGAAGGATACCTGATCGAGAAAGGAGAGATTGGAGAACCGGTTCGTGGAGCCATTCTCATTGGAAATGGCCCCCAGATCCTCAAAGAGATTGATATGGTGGGAGAGGATCTTGGATTCGGGATAGGGACATGTGGCAAAGAGGGTCAAGGGGTTCCTGTTTCAGATGCTCAGCCCACAATCAGGATTCCAGAAATCATTGTGGGTGGCCGAGAATCCTCCGATTCATTCAATTGAAATGAGGACCTATTCTTTTGGGGCGACCTTTCCTGAGATCTCTGCTTTCACCTTCGAGATTCTTTGTCCAAACATTTCTACAATCTGAAGTCTTTTGCCCTCCACCTCCACGGTATCACCTACCTGGGGAATCTTCTGCAACATGGTCATTAAGAATCCCCCCAGGGTCTCGTATTCAGGAGAGTCAGGAAGAGAGATATGATAATCCTCCTTTAAATCCCTGAGGGCGATCGACGCATCAATTAAAAAGGTCCCGTCTTTGAGTTGAATCACCGGACTTTCGATATCGTATTCATCCCGAATCTCACCCACCAATTCTTCCAGAAGATCCTCGATCGTCACAAGACCTGAGATCCCGCCGTATTCATCGACCAGGAAGGCCATGTGTGTTCTTCGCTTCTGCATCTCTCCTAAGAGGAGGCTTAGCCTCATCGTCTCTGGAATAAAAAAAGGAGGTTTCATCAATTTTCGAATATCCACCTGAGGGGTTTTCGTAAGGTGGGTCAAAAAATCTTTCGCATGGAGAACCCCACGGATATCTTGAAGGTCTTTTCCATAGATCGGATAACGAGAAAATTGTTCCTCTTCGATCATCATTCTAATCTCCTCGGGGGATTTATCGATCTGAATTCCTACGATTTGGGTGATGGGAACCATCACCTCCTTGGCAGACATATCGGTAAATTCAAACACACTTTGAAGAATCTTCTCCTCTGTGGGATCGAACACTCCGTGCTTCCCCCCCTCTTTGATGAGCATCCTCACTTCCTCTTCGGTAATATAGGCCCTTTCTGTAAAGGGTTTTCTTCCGAAGGGACTGAGCACAAGGGAGGTGCTGAACGTCAATAACTTTACAAATAGGAAGGCCATCTTAGAGAATATATCGATGGTTCTTGCAGTAAAGAGTCCAATGGTTTCAGGATGTCTCAGGGCAATCGATTTTGGGACGAGCTCTCCGAAAATTACGGAAAAATAGGTGATCGCAAGAACCACCATTCCAATCGCAATCGGTTCAGCTCCCAATGAGACAATTTTTATAGGAACGAGCTGAAGGGCAGGCTTAAGAATTTTGATTGCAGCCGCTCCTCCTACAGCAGAGGCGAGGGCACTGACGGCAGTGATTCCAATCTGGATGGTAGCCAAGAAACGGTCAGGTTCCTCCTTGAGCTTGAGAAAGATCTTTGCGTTCTTATTCCCCGTTTCCACCAATTTCTGAATACGACTTTTCCTCGCCGTGACCACGGCAATTTCTGTTCCCGCCAAATAGCCATTTAAAAGGATAAGGAGACCAATGAGCAATATCTCCTCAATGATTTCTCCCATAAAACCCTCCGCGTTTTCTTTGAGCAAGAAGAAAGGCTTGAAGCCTTAAAGGGTGGTTCGTTCGAGAAGATGAAGTGGTTTTAAAATTCGATTTTTTTGAGTCGTTCAATGGCTTCCCTCAATCTCGATTCGTCTACCGTAAGGGCCATTCGAATATAACCCTCTCCTGCCTCTCCAAATCCATTTCCGGGAGTGACTACGATTCCTGCTTTTTCAAGAAGCAAGCTCGCAAATTGGGCTGAGCTATATCCCTTTGGAATCGGAACCCATAGGTAGAAGGTCGCCTTAGGGGTTTCTACTTCCAATCCAATCTCTCTCAGCCCTCCCACCATCAGGTCTCTTCGTCTTTGGTAAATTTGGGTCGTTTCAGGGATGGGGGTATCGAAGTGGGTGAGGGCCAGAACGCCTGCCTCCTGGATCGCCTGAAAGAGTCCAGAGTCGATATTGGTCTTTACTCTTCCCAGCCCAGCGATGATTTGAGCATTTCCAACGGCAAAACCAATTCTCCAGCCCGTCATGTTGAAGGTTTTAGATAGGCTATGAAATTCGATTCCTAATTCCTTGGCTCCTTCGACCTCAAAAAAGCTAAGAGGACGATATCCATCAAAAGCCAATTCAGAATAGGCTGCGTCATGACACACAATGACCTGGTAGCGGCGTGCAAAGGCGACCACCTCTTCAAAGAAGGCCTTCTCTGCAATCGCTGAGGTGGGATTGTTGGGATAGTTAAGGAAAAGAAGCTTCGTTTTCTCTGCCACCTCTTTTGGAATGTTTGAAAGTTTCGGAAGAAAGCCGTTCTCTTTAAGAAGGGGAAGAAAGTAAGGGGTCCCCCCTGCAAAGAGAGTAGCGACCCGATAGACCGGATATCCCGGACTGGGAACAAGGACATAATCTCCGGGATTGACAAAAGCCAGTGGAATATGGGCAATCCCTTCTTTGGATCCGATGAGCGTCAGAATTTCGGTCTCTGGATCAAAGGTGAGATGAAACCTCTTCTCGAACCATTGGGCAACGGCTCTTCGAAATTCAATCATTCCCTCGTAGGAAGGATAGCGATGATTCTTCGGATCTTCAGAAGCTTTTTTGAGTTGGTCGATGATGGGTTTGGGAGTGGGAAGATCGGGGTCGCCTACCCCGAGATCAATAAGGTCCATCCCCTTTTTCTTCATCTCGGCTTTCTTCTTATCGATTTCGGCGAAGAGATAGGGAGGAATTTGATGAATTCGGTCTGCATATTCAATTTTCATCTCTCTTCCTTTCTTTAATTTTTTAATCTCTTTCGATCCCTCACCCTTCTCCCCATCCCATGGGAATGAGGATCGAGTAGAATTAACCCTATAATTTTTATCGAGAATATATCTTATGGGTTTTTGGGCAGAAATTCAAGGGAAATCATTTGAAGCCCGACAGGAGTTGCTTCCGAAACCCTTTATATTGACATCATTCCTTCTTCCTATCATAATTTAGAAACGATTCTTCAAAAACAATAGGATGAAAAAGAGATCTTTTCTAATCCCATTTCTAATCCCTTCGATCTTTTTTCTCTTTTTTGGATGTGCCGGAAAGGAGAAAGAGATCAAAACCATTAAAGGAGATCCTGAGCTCCTTTACAAGCAGGGTTTGGTTCATTTTAATAAAAGAAATTACACCGAGGCCTTAAAAATATTCGAGCAAATCAAATCGACCTTTCCGGACAGTCCCCCCTACAGCCTTTGGGCTGAATTAAAGATTGGAGACTGTCATTTCTTTAAAGAGGAATATGTAGAAGCGATAGCGGCTTATGAAGAATTTAAGAAGGCTCACCCGACCCATGAGGAGATTCCCTATGTCTATTATCAAATCGGAATGGCCTACTTTCTTCAAATGCGAAGCGAAGATCGGGACCAGACAAACACCCGAAAGGCCCTCTCTACCTTTGAATACCTCATCCATAATTTCCCGCCAAGCCTCTTTACCGAGAAGGCCCAGGAGAAGGTAAGGGTCTGCAGAAGGCAACTGGCCGATCATGAATTCTATATCGGGAACTTCTATTATAAAGAGCGCAAATATCAAGCAGCCGCAGGACGATTTGAGGGATTGCTCGAAAAGTTTCCAGACAAGGACGGACAGGATAGGACACTCTATCTCTTAGGGAAATGTTATCTTGAACTTCATCAACCGGAGAAAGCCAGGGAGGCTTTTCAGAAGATTGTTGAGGGATACCCTAAGAGTGCCTATTTCAAAGAGGCTAAAGCGATTCTTGATCAGGGAGTCCAAGAGAAGAAGCCTTCTCCAAGGACTAAGTCCATAGAGCCCAAACAGAAGGTGGAGGAAAGCAAGGGACCTTTTCTCATCCGATTTGAAGAGGAAGGAAGAAGGCTCCTCTCCTTTCGAGAAGAAAGGCAAGATCGATCTCCTCAAAGCCCCCCTATGGAGGGGGAGTTAAAACCGGAAGAAGAGAAGAGGGCACTCCTTCTGCTCAAAGCTTCGGTTGAGAGAGAAGAGATGAAATCTCGAGGAGACTCCTTCATGGATAGGGAGGCTCCGAAGATAGAAGAGCCTATAAAAGAGACAAAGGAAGGGAAATCTCCAAGAGAAAAGGTCCTCAAAGAGACGGAGAGAGTGGAGGCTCGGGATTTCGAACATCCCATCGATATTACTTCTGATAGGGTGGAGGGCTATTTAAAAGAAAATCTAATCGTCTTTAAAGGGAACGTCATCGCCCGGCAAAAAGAGATAGTCCTTTACTGTGATGCTCTGGAAGCAATCCTTGGAGAGGATGGAAAGGGCATTGAAAGGGTGATTGCAAGTGGAAATGTTAAGATCCAGCAAGGAGCTCGGGTAGCCAGTAGTGAAAAAGCCATATTCTATAATCGGGAGCAAAAGATCATCCTCACAGGGAATCCTAAAATCTCTGAAGATGAGAACCTGGTCTCTGGAGAAGAAATTCTGGTTGACCTCGAAAAGAATCGAGTGGAAGTAAAGGGGGGATCAGACAAAAGAGGGAAGGTAAAGGTCATTCCAAAAGAGGAATCAGAAAAAACCAGATGAGGGGATGATTAGTCTGTTTGACAATTTTAAAAAAATCTAATAAAATAAATAACTTGTAATTTAAAAAATTTATGTTTGAAAACCTATCTGCCAAGTTAGACTCTATTTTTAAGAGATTAAGGGGCCATGGAAAATTAACGGAAGACAATATCCAGGAGGCCTTAAAGGAGGTAAGAATTGCTCTCCTTGAGGCCGATGTCCATTTTAAAATCGTCAAGGACTTCATCCAGTCCGTTCAGCAAAGGGCGATAGGTCAGGAAGTGATGGAGAGTCTTACCCCTGCCCAACAACTCATCAAGATCGTCAAGGAGGAATTGACCTCCCTGATGGGTGGTGAGGAACAGAAGATCAATCTTTCTGGAAGTCCACCCGTTCCTATTATGCTGGTAGGCCTTCATGGCTCTGGAAAGACGACCACCGCAGCCAAACTTGCCCGATATTTTCAAGAAAGAAAGAAACGACCTTACCTTGTTCCTGCAGACGTTTACCGTCCAGCGGCCATCGACCAGCTTCAGAAATTAGGAAAGGAGTTGAGGGTTGATTTTTACCAACCCACACCGGAGCAGAGTCCTCTGGAGATTTGTCTTAAAGCGAAAGAGATCGCTTTAAAGGGAGGGTATGACCTATTTCTGATTGACACCGCTGGAAGACTCCATATTGATGAAACTCTCATGCTTGAGCTTCGAGAAATAAAATCACGTCTTCAGCCCAGAGAAGTTCTTTTAGTCGCAGATGCCATGACTGGGCAGGATGCCGTCAACATAGCTAAGAATTTTAATGAACGTTTAGGGATTGATGGGGTCATTCTTACCAAGATGGATGGAGATGCTCGGGGAGGAGCAGCCCTTTCCATTCGTGCGGTGACCCAAAAACCGATCAAGTTCATCGGGGTAGGAGAAAAGTTGGACGCCCTGGAGGTCTTCCATCCCGATCGGATGGCCTCAAGAATCTTAGGGATGGGTGATGTCTTGAGCCTGATCGAGAAGGCAGAGGCTCTCTATGATGAGAAGAAGGCCAGAGAGCTTGAACGAAAGATTCGAAAGGATTCTTTTACCTTGGAGGATTTTCGGGATCAACTCCGTCAGGTTCGGAAGATGGGTTCCCTGGAGTCCATTCTGAGCCTGATCCCTGGGATGTCAAAAAGGGTGAAAGGAATGGCAGACCTGGAATTGGATGAGAAAAAGTTGATCAGGGTCGAAGCGATCATTAACTCAATGACCCCTCAGGAACGGGCCAATGTTTCCATCATTAATGGAAGCAGAAGGCTAAGAATTGCGAAAGGAAGTGGAACGACTGTTCAGGAAGTGAATCAACTCTTAAAACAATATCTCCAAGCCAAGAAGATGATGAAACGTTTTGCTCAGCTGGAGAAGAAGGGGATCCGTGGTGGAAGAATGCCTTCCTTCTTAGGATCCTAAATGGAAACGGACGAATTGAGACAAAGGAGGTGGGTCAGAGCGATCATGGCCGTATCAATGAGATTGATGAGATTTGGAGAAAAGAAGAGACCTTTTTATCGAATCGTTGTTTCAGATCGTCGTTCGCCAAGGGATGGACGATTTATTGAGCAGATAGGGGTATACGACCCCCATCAGAATCCTGCAGCGGTGCGTTTTAAAGAAGAAAGGGCAATCGATTGGTTGAAAAAAGGGGCTCAGCCGACTCAAACCGTTCGTCAGCTTTTGATTCGATCGGGAATCTATAAAAAGTGGGCTGAAGGCCTATAGGTGGAAGGCTCTTTTCCCATTAGGTTCATTTTAGGTTGACTTTTAGGAATCTCATTCAGAGAGATTGCTTTAAGTGGAGGTGGAGGATGACAACGAAAGAATTAATCGAGTATATTGCGAAGGCCTTGGTGGATCATCCTGAACAGGTAAGGGTCTCTGAGATTGAAGGGGAGAAGACCTCTGTCATCGAACTCTCGGTGGCGAAAGAAGACTTGGGAAAAGTGATCGGGAAACAGGGTAGAACCGCAAGGGCAATTCGAGTGATTCTGGGAGCGGCTTCTGCCAATTTAGGAAAACATTCGGTGTTAGAGATCATCGAATAGCAAGCCCCTGATTCTCCTATAAAGGAATTCGTAAAGAAAATAATTCCTCTGGCCCCAGGAGAGGGAAGTGGATTTTTCATGGGTGAGGCCGATTTTTGCCTGGTCGGAAAAGTGATAAAACCTCATGGAGTCAGAGGGAAGATGAAGGTAGAATATTTTGGAGAGAGCCTCGATGGGTTCTCCTCCTATCGAACCGTCTATATCCAGATAGAACCTGGTAAATGGAAACCCTACGAGGTCGTAAAGAGTTTCCCTCAGCCACCTCGTCTTGTTATTCAATTAAAAGGGGTTGAAAGGAGACAGGAAACGGATCCTCTGATCGGGAAGGAGATCTATGTCAAAAAGGAGGAGATGCCCAAATTAGGAAAAGGAGAGTATTATTGGTTTGAGATCTTAGGATTAGAGGTAAAAACAAAAGAGGGGAGAACCCTCGGAAGGATCAAGGAAATCTTTCCCACCGGCGCCAATGATGTTTATGTGGTCAAAGGAAAACGTAGAGACCTCTTTCTTCCCGCTATAGAAAAAGTAATTGAGAAGGTTGACCTTGAAGGAGGGATCATGGAGGTGGCCTGGATGGAAGGTCTTTGGGAGAAAGAGGATGAAATTTGATATCTTAACCCTCTTTCCAAATATATTTTCCTCTCCTTTTCAGGAGAGCATCCTTGGAAAGGCTATCGCCAAAGGGCTCATCCAGATTCGGGTGATCAATATTCGGGATTTCAGTCTTGATCCCCATCGAGAAGTAGACGATGCCCCTTATGGAGGGGGAGCAGGAATGGTCATGAAAGTCGAACCCATTGCTCGAGCCATTGAGTGGATCAAATCAGAGAACTCCTCTGCATGGACGATTTACCTCACCCCCCAGGGGGAGACTCTGAACCAGGAGATCGCTCGAGAACTTTCCACCCGATCTCACCTTGTTCTCCTCTGTGGTCGATATGAAGGGGTCGATGAGAGAGTGAGGGAACTTTTTGTGGATCAAGAGATCTCTATAGGAGACTATGTATTAACAGGTGGAGAGTTTGCTGCAATGGTTCTGGTCGATGTCGTATCACGACTTCTTCCAGGGGTATTAGGCTCAGATCGTTCGGCCCTTGAGGATTCTTTCTCCCAATCTCTTTTAGAGTATCCCCAGTATACTCGACCCGCCAACTTCAGGGGGCACCTTGTCCCAGAAATCCTTCTTTCAGGGAATCACCCTGCTATCTCTCGGTGGAGGAGGAAAGAAGCCCTCAAACGCACTTATTTAAGAAGGCCCGACCTTCTGAAGAAGGCCAATCTTTCTCGGGAAGACTGGGTTCTCCTCGAAGAGATTCAAAAAGAAGGGGTAAAAGAAAAGAGATGAAGGGGGGAAGGAATCTCTATATCGGGTTGGTCCATTATCCTGTCTACAACAGGAGAAGGGAGATTTCAGCCACGGCTGTGACCAATCTGGATATTCATGATTTAGCCCGCTGTGCCAGAACTTTTGATCTACCAGGTTTTTTTGTTGTGACCCCACTGGAGAGTCAGATTCAATTGGTCCAAAGACTCGTTCGCCATTGGTTAGAAGGGGAAGGGGCGATTTACAATCCCACTCGAAAGGAGGCCCTTTCTTTGATTCAGTTGTCTCGAAGTATTGAAGAGGCGGAACAGAGGATCTTTCACCTATGGAAAAAGAGACCTAAACGGATGGTGACCGGGGCTTCTCCTTCCCCCTCAGCCATTGATTATGAGGAGGCCAGAAGGCTGCTGGAAGACCAAGAGACCCCCTACTTTCTTCTTTTCGGCACAGGATGGGGGTTGATCCAGGAGCTGAAAGACCATTCGGATTATCTATTGGCACCGATCGAAGGAAAAGGTTATAATCATCTGTCCGTTCGGACCGCTGCAGCGATCATCCTTGATCGACTATTAGGGGATCGCAAGGAAAAGAAGGGAGAAGAAGATGGATCCATTGGAGATGGTTGAAAGAGAACATCTAAGAACAGACTTGCCTGACTTCAGGGTGGGCGACACCGTTCGTGTCCATGTAAAGATTATTGAGGGAGATAAAGAAAGGATCCAACCTTTTGAAGGGGTGGTCATTCAGAAAAAGGGAGGTGGGGTTCGCTCTACCTTCACGGTAAGAAAGATCTCCTATGGGATTGGTGTGGAGAGAATCTTCCCTCTTCACTCTCCTCGAATTGACCGAATCGATATCATTAGTCGTGGGAAAGTAAGACGGGCCAAACTGTTCTATTTGAGGAACCTGAAAGGGAAGGCCGCCCGGATTCGAGGAGAGAAAAAACAGGAAGCCTGATCGATCGAGGGAATGGATTATTTTGAAACGCGTTACACTGAAGAAGGGTATGATCGGATTGCGGGGGTGGATGAAGCAGGAAGAGGCCCCCTCGCCGGACCGGTCGTGGCTGCCGCTATTATTCTTCCTCCCGAAGGAGTGGGAGAACCCCTCTTCGATTCCAAAAAGCTCTCTGCCAAAAAGAGAGAAAGACTCTACGAAGTTCTCTGCTCGAAAGCCCTTGCCATTGGGATTGGGATCGTCTCCTCTCAAGAGATCGATTCTCTCAATATTCTTCAGGCCACTCTAAAGGCAATGACCCAAGCCGTGGAGCGTCTCTCCATCCCTCCCGACCTCCTCCTCATCGATGGACCCCATGGTCTTCCTCTTTCGATTCCTCAAAAGGCGATCCCTAAAGGAGATCAACTTTCCAATTCCATCGCGGCCGCCTCCATTATAGCCAAAGTCACTCGAGATCGATTGATGCTCCAGTTTCATCAAAAGTATCCTCAATATAATTTTGCCAGACACAAAGGCTATGGGACTCTGGAACACCGAAAGGCGATCGAGCGGTTTGGAATCTGTGACATTCACCGAAAAACCTTTCGAGGGGTAAAGGAATTCTTTGATCGATAAGCCCCTCGGAAAGGATCATCTTATTAAGTTGAAAGAACCTTCCATTGATAAGAAGAGGATTGGGAGACGAGGGGAAGAAGTAGCCCTTCGTTTTTTAAGAAAGAATGGATATCGTATCCTTGAAAAAAATTATCTCTGTAAAATGGGTGAGGTGGATATTGTTGCAAGAGAAAAGGATACCCTCGCTTTCATTGAGGTGAAGACAAGAACCTCCACCGAATTTGGTCCCCCTCAACTGGCTGTGGACACGGCCAAACAGAGACAGCTCTCAAAAGTGGCTCTCCATTATTTGAAGGAGAAACGTCTCGAAGAGGTCAAAGCCAGATTCGATGTCGTCTCCGTGATTTTGGGAACGAAGGGAGAAGAGATCGAACTCATTCGAGACGCCTTTGAACTCCAATATCCCTAAGTCTCTTTTCATGATAAATTTCGGGGAAACGCTTATCATTGACAATCTGAAAAAATTTATTTTATATTTTAATTAACGCTAGGGGAGCTCAAAAGGCTGAGAGTCCCCACAACAAAGTGGGGAGACCCTTTGAACCTGTTTGGGTAATTCCAGCGAAGGGAAGCGGAAAAGGATGGAAGAAGCCGTAATACCTCCAATGGAATTACGGCTTTTTTATTTCCGGAATCCTAAGAAGATGGAGGAAAATCTCGATGGATGAAAGGATCATCACTCAGGCCATCCTTGATCGGTACTTTCAGAAATTAAAAGAGAATCTTTCCGTCGATGTGGCTGTGGTTGGAGGGGGACCCTCTGGTCTGGTCTGTTCCTATTTCCTTTCCAAGAATGGGTATAAAGTTGCCCTTTTTGAAAGAAAGCTATCGATTGGAGGGGGAATGTGGGGAGGGGGAATGATGTTTAATGAGATTGTCGTTCAGGAGGAAGGAAAAAGGATTCTTGACGAGTTTGAGATTCGATCTCGTCCTTACTGTGAAGGCTACTACACGGCCGATTCTATCGAAGCCATCTCGACCCTCTGTTCAAAAACGGTGAAGGCCGGGGTGAGCATCTTTAATCTGATCAGCGCCGAGGATCTGATTGTGCGAGAGAATCGAGTCAAGGGTTTAGTTCTCAATTGGACAGCCGTTGAGATGGCCCATCTCCATGTAGATCCGTTAACCATCCATTCTAAATTTGTTGTGGATGCAACAGGTCACGCCACAGAGGTCGTCGCCATTCTTCAGAGGAAGAACGATGTTCGTCTGTCCACTGAGACCGGAAAGATTGTTGGAGAGAGGTCCCTATGGGCGGAGGCCGCCGAAAGGGATACCCTTCTTAATACAAGAGAGGTCTACCCAGGACTCTATGTAACAGGGATGGCTGCCAACGCCACGTTTGGTTCTTATCGGATGGGACCTGTCTTTGGAGGGATGCTTCTCTCAGGAGAAAAAGCAGCCTCGTTGATCACCCAGGAGTTAAAAAGATGGAAATAAAGCGAATTCTCACCATTGCAGGATCCGATTCTGGAGGAGGGGCAGGAATTCAGGCCGATCTAAAGACCATCACCCTTCTGGATGGTTACGGGATGAGTGTGGTGACCGCCCTTACAGCCCAGAATACCCTTGGCGTCCAGGCCATTCAAGAAATCTCTGCCTCTTTTGTGGCCAAACAGATCGATTCTGTTCTCTCTGATATCGGTGCCGATGCCATCAAGACAGGGATGCTCCCCAACCGGGAGATCATTGAGGTCGTGGCGAAAAAGATTAAACAGTATGGAATCGAGACCGTGGTAGTGGACCCCGTCATGGTCTCTAAAAATGGAGTCCCTCTCATTCGAAAGGAGGCTCAAGAGTCCTTGATTAGAAGATTGATTCCTCTCTCTTTGATGGTGACACCCAATCTTTACGAGGCCTCCATCCTTACGGGACTGAAAGTGAATTCCCTTGAAGGAATGCGAAAGGCAGCGGTTCGACTGTGGGAGCTTGGAGCCAAGAACGTGCTAATCAAAGGGGGCCATCTGAGGGGAACGGCCATTGATATTCTTTTTGACGGAAAGAATTATGCAGAGATTTCAGGTCCGAGAATAAAGACAAAGAATACCCATGGCACCGGCTGTACCCTTGCCTCCGCTATTGCTACCCTTTTAGCCAAAGGGGAATCCATCCCTGAAGCAGTGAGAAAGGCAAAACTATTCATCAACCTTGCCATCCAGGCAGGTCTTCCTATCGGAAAGGGGAGGGGGCCAACCAATCCTTCTGCTTACATCCTGAAAGAAATGGAACGCTATCCTGTTCTTCAGGAGTTAAAGAGAGCGATAAGGGTATTAAAAGAAAGCCAGATCGGTCATCTTATCCCAGAGGTCTCTTCCAATTTAGGTTACGCCCTTCCTTTTGCCGAAGGAATAAGGGATGTGGCTGCCTTTCCGGGAAGAATCATTCGAGTCGGGGAGACCATTGCTGTGCTCGGGGACCCAGAGTTTGGCGTCTCCCAGCATGTGGCACGAATCACTCTCACTGTGATGAAATGGAATCCAGAGTATCGCTCCGCCATGAATATAAGATACTCTAAAGAAAATGTGGTAAGGCTCGAGGAAAAAGGGTTTATGGGAGGTCATTTTGAGAGAAGGCTTGAACCTAAAGAGATTAAAACACTGGAGGGGTCATCTCTCGAATGGGGGGTCCAAGAGGTTCTGAAAAAGAAAAGGAGTGTCCCCGATTTTATCTACGATAAAGGAGAGGTAGGGAAAGAACCGATGATTCGTATTTTAGGAAGAGACCCGATGGATGTGGTCAATAAGATTCTAAAGGCCTTCGTAACCTCCTCTCATTGAAAGTTGGAAATAAATTTAAGCCCGACAGGAGTATTTCTGAAACCCATAGAATGCGGATCAATTTTAATGTTTAAGGAATACGATTCGATCCATCATAGAAATAGGTTTTCTGATTAAAACAAACGAAAGTTAAGATTTCTATGGTCCATTTAAGGTAGCCGTACCATGGGTTTCTCCAATACCCCTCTCGGGCTTATCCCCCACTTCTGAGCGAGGGATTACAGGCCTTCAAATAATCGATCCCAAAAGGAAGGAGGAAGAGAATTTCATGACACAGAGGATTCAGGCACAAAAAGGATATATCACAGAAGAGATGAGGAGGGTTGCTCAAGAAGAAGGGGTCTCTCCGGAATGGCTGCGGGAGAAGATTGCTTCAGGGCGTATCGTCATCCTCGCGAATCGAAATCATAAAGGAGTCAAACCGGTCGGGGTTGGAGAGGGCCTTCGAATTAAAGTCAACACCAACATTGGAACGTCCTCCGATCATATCGATTTAGAAGAAGAATTGAAAAAACTGCAGGTGGCTATTCAGGCAGGGACCGATACGGTTATGGATTTGAGTACTGGTGGAGACATCGATACGATTCGAAAAGAGATCATTCGAAACTCTCCCATTCCGGTGGGGACTGTGCCAATCTATGAGGCCGCCGTAAAAGCGGCAAAAGAAAGAAAGGCCTTAGCCCATATGAGGGTCGATGACCTTTTTGAGGTTATTGAACGACAGGCTGAAGAAGGAGTTGACTTTATGACCCTCCATTGTGGAGTCACTCGCCATGCCGTAGAACGCCTAAGAAAGGCAAAAAGATTCTTAGGAGTGGTTAGCCGAGGAGGCTCTTTTTTGATCGAATGGATGATTTATAACGGCCGGGAGAATCCATTGTATGAGTATTATGATCGACTCTTAGAGATTGCAAAGTCCTATGATGTGACCCTGAGTTTAGGGGATGGGTTAAGGCCAGGATGCTTAGCGGATGCTACCGATCGACCTCAGGTAGAGGAAACTATCCTTCTTGGAGAGTTGACCGAAAAGGCATGGGCAGAAGGGGTCCAAGTGATGATTGAGGGACCTGGCCATGTCCCCCTTGACCAGATTGAGGCGAATATCCTCTTAGAAAAAAGATTATGCAAAGGGGCTCCCTTTTATGTGTTAGGTCCATTGGTCACGGATATCACCCCTGGTTACGATCACATCACCTGTGCGATCGGGGGGGCCATTGCAGGGAAGGCAGGGGCAGACTTCCTCTGCTATGTCACTCCTTCAGAACATCTTAAGCTTCCCTCTGTAGAAGATGTTCGAGAAGGAGTGATCGCTACGAGAATTGCAGGTCATGCGGCTGATATTGCAAGGGGAAATAGAAAAGCCCTTCAGCGGGACTTAGAAATGTCAATAGCCCGCAGGGAATTTAATTGGGAGAGGCAGATCGAACTCTCCATCGATCCGGAAAAGGCCCGACGCTATCATGATGAAGGAAAGTCTACCACAAAGGATGTCTGCACCATGTGCGGAGAGTTCTGCGCCATCAAGAGGGTAAAAGATTTTTTTGAAACGGGATCCTAAGGCCTGATCTCAGAAAATACCCTTCATCTTTCTGAGAAAACGTTTTAGCAGTAAGATGGAGGTGAGTTCAAATTTCAATTTGACCAATGCCATTTGAATCTTAAGATTTTTCATTTCCTTCTACTCAATTCATTCATTTGAGAAAGACGGATTCCCCTGTAAAAAACGATAAAGTTCTGATTGAAGGATTCGCCATCCTTTCCCAGCTTTGATGGCTTTGATCTTTCCCATATGGATATATTTAAGAAAGGTGGGTTTAGAAATCTTCAAATATCGGATGGCTTCATTTGTTGTCAAAACCGCATCTTTTTCTATCATTGACATAGAAATTCTCCTAATTATACGATTTTTTATTAATTTTAGCAAAATTTATGCCCAAAAAACTTGATTTTGCCTTTCTGTAATTATCTGTTTTTATTTATGAATTTTTAAATTCCTTAAAAAGGGGATAATAGTTGGGTGACTTTTTGTCAAAAAATGCTCTATCCCTGGTTAAAAAGGAAACAGGGCGGGTTTATGTCTCTCCAAGGTAGGCTTTCCGGACCATTTCGTTTCGTTGTAAATTTTTTGCTGAATCTGTGAGAACGATGACCCCTGACTGCAACACATATCCCCGACTTGCGACTTCGAGGGCCTTTCGTGCATTCTGCTCTACCAGAAGAATCGTGGTCCCTTCGGCATGGAGTTGTCGAATGGTTTCGAAGATATTGTCCACCAAAACAGGAGCCAGTCCCATGGAGGGTTCATCCATTAAAAGGACACGGGGATTTGCCATTAAAGCTCGACCGGTGGCAAGCATTTGTTGTTCTCCGCCACTGAGTGTTCCTGCAACCTGTTTTTGACGTTCCTTGAGCCGAGGGAAAAGATTGAAAACCCTCTGCAAGTTTGCCTCAATGGTCTTTGGATCGGATATGGCGAAAGCTCCCATTTCGAGGTTTTCCCTTACTGTAAGACGCCCAAAAACCCGCCGCCCTTCGGGTACCTGAACCACCCCTTTGGCCACAATTTCATGGGGACGGTAACCCGTGAGCTCTTCCCCTTCAAAACGGATGGATCCATGCCGAGGAGAAAGAATGCCGCTGGTGGTCTTTAGCAGCGTACTCTTTCCAGCCCCATTTGCACCAATTAAGGTAACAATCTCTCCTTTTTCTACATGGAGAGATACTCCCTTGAGGGCATGGATGTGGCCATAATAGGTATGGATCTCTTCGATCTCAAGAAAAGCCATCCCATCCTCTTTTCATCAATCCTTTTAGGCTGCATTGGCCTCCTCAACACTTCCTCGTCCTAAATAGGCTTCGATGACTCTGGGATTCCTCTGGATCTCAGCCGGAGGCCCTTCAGCAATCTTTTCTCCATAATCAAGCACAGTGACCATCTCAGAGATCCCCATCACCACCCTCATCTGATGCTCGATGAGCAAAATGGTGATTCCCAGTTCATCCCTGAGTCGTTGGATAAAATCCATCATATCCTGTGTTTCCTTTGGGTTCATCCCCGCGGTGGGTTCGTCAAGCAGTAAAAGTTTGGGTTTGGAGGCAAGCGCCCTCGCGATCTCGAGTTTTCTTTGATCTCCATAAGGAAGATTCTTGGCCAAAAAATCCCCTTTGCCTGAGAGACTCACAAATCTGAGAAGTTTTCGAGCTTCCTCAGCCGCCTCCGCTTCCTCCTTTCGGGTTGAAGAAGACCCTATCACAATACCAAAAAAATTGGCCTTCAGATGTCCATGAAGACCGACCAAGACATTTTCCATTGCCGTAAGATTGGGAAAGAGCCGAATGTTTTGGTAAGTTCTTGAGATTCCTAAACGGACGATCTTATCTGGAAGAAGTCCCACAAGAGAGTGATGATTAAAGAGAATCTCTCCCTCCTCGGGTCGATAAAAACCGGTAACACAATTGAAGAAGGTGGTCTTCCCTGCCCCATTCGGGCCAATAATACTATGGATACTCTTCTCTTGAATTTCCAAATCTAACCGGTCTACTGCTACCAGTCCACCAAATCGTTTTGTCACTTTTTTTGCAGTAAGAATTGCCATTCCTTTCCTCATTAAACAGATGTTTCTTCTGTTGGTTCACTCGAGGTCTTCTCCTCTGATTCCTCATGTAATTCTCTTCGCCGAATGGCTTCTGGCCAGAGGCCCTCGGGCTTCAACAACATCATCGCGACCAATGCAGCCCCATATACCAAAAGGCGATACTCGGCAAATTCACGGAGTAACTCTGGAAGACCAACCAGGGCGAAAGCTCCTACCATGACCCCCGGAATACTCCCCATGCCTCCGACAATAATGAGACACACCACATTGATCGAAATCATCACATTGAAGCTATGAGGATAAACAGAACCCAATTTACTGGCAAAAATGGCTCCACTGAGAGCAGAGAAACCCGCTCCTGTAGCAAAGGCTAATAGTTTTGTAGAAACAAGATTAATCCCCATGGCTTGAGCCACATCTTCGTCCTCTCGCATCGCCATCCATGCCCGGCCTATCCGCGAATCTTTCACACGTAGGGAAATAAAAACGACCAAAAGACATCCTGCAAGAATGAGATAGTAGATATCTTGAGGGCGAGCGAACTCGAAGTTCCCGATCGTCGCCTTCGGAATTTTCCCTATTCCTTGGGCCCCTCCTAACCAGGGCCTTAAAAAGTCCGAAAGAACAAGGATTCGAATAATCTCTCCAAATCCCAATGTGGCAATAGCAAGATAATCTCCACGCATCTTGAGGACAGGAATGCCGAGCAGCACTCCCGAAAGGATTCCCATCAGAATGGCGATGGGAAGGGCAGACCAGAAGGAAAGATGGAAGAAGCCCAGCTCCGGAGAGGTCAAGATAGCCGTGGTATAGGCTCCGATAGCGAAGAAGGCCACATAACCGAGATCTAAAAGGCCCGCATATCCAACCACGATATTGAGTCCTAATCCAAGAAGAATATAAAGCCCAACAATGGTGAGAACTTCACTTAAAAAAAGACCTAAGAGATGGGGGAGGATGAGCAAGAGAAAGATGAGGATAAGGAATCCACTATAGGTGATGATCCTTCTTTTTCTAAGAGAAAGATTTTTCATTCTCTCTTGAATACCCTTTCCTTTGGAGGACCAGAAATGACTCCCTATCCCGATAAATAGGGCTAAAGCGATTGCCCCGGATAATGAGAGCCCATTCGCCGTAAAGAGCCAATCACTGAGTTTAGAAAGGGGTCCCCAGGCCGAAAGAGTAGGCCGAAGTAAATCTTGAAGCACTCCGGCAAGTAAAACACTGCTTAGAGGAAGAACAATAGCCTTCCTTATTCTTACCGAAAAGAGATATAGGGTTCCTGAAAAGAGACCGATTAAAACTCCGATCAAGATAAGAAGAAGGGATCCTTTCTCTATGCTTTGCCCCAAAAGGATGAGATTGAAGAGTACGGGAGAGGCATTGATAAAGACGGATCGGAGATTGACAAAGTGTCCTAAAATGACAAGGAGAATTAAGGAGCCACTGCTTAGGATTCCAGCAACAAGACTATTAACAAGGATCAAAGATTTTTTCTGCAATAGGGTCCTTTTGGCCGAAAAATAGGCAATGAAGCATCCTGCAAGGAGGAGTAAGGCATGACCCATGGAAATGATTTCATGGACGATCTCCCTCTGACTGAAGGCTTCCACCATTCCAATTAAAGAGAGAAGGACCGTGAGGATGGCTCCAATGAGTCCAGTCTTTAACCCTACAATTAAGGAGGAAATAGGAACAGACCGATTTTGATTTTTACCCTTCATCGATCTTTCTCTATCTTTTTTATGCCTTCTTTACAGCCAGCCGTTCTCCTAAAATCCCTGTAGGTCTAAAGATCAATACGAGAACAAGCATGGTAAAAGCAATGGCATCTTTAAGCTGATAAGGGGCAACAATCCCTAACCCATCCAAAAATAGACTGGGTCCTATGGATTCAATCAGACCTAAAAAGATGCCTCCTAACATCGCTCCTGGGATATTTCCGATTCCCCCAAGCACGGCTGCAGTAAAGGCTTTAATCCCTGGAATAAATCCCATGAAAAAATGGACTTGTTTAAACATCAAGGCATAGAGGACCCCTGCGGCTCCGGCTGCCATTCCCCCAATGACAAAGGTGGTCGAAATCATTCGATCCACATCGATTCCCATCAAATAGGCCGTCTCCTTATCCTCGGAGACGGCACGGATCGCTTTTCCAACTTTAGTTTGTTGAATGAAGGAATAAAGGGCGGCTAATAGCAGGGCTGCGGCAAGAATGACGATGACTTGAAATTTCAAGAGTCGAAACTCCCCGAAGGTCCATTCCCCCTCGAGAATCTTAACGACTGGATAGGCCTGGAAACCAGAACCAAAAAGCCCTCGAAAGACATACTGGAGAAAGAAAGAGGCGCCAATCGCCGTGATGAGAGGGATAAGGCGAGGTGCCGTTCGTAAAGGTCGGTATGCGACTCGTTCGAGAAGAAAGGCAATGCCACTGGAGGTGATCATGGCCACCCCGAAGATAACCATTAAACAGAGGATCGGGTACCGATCTAAAAGGCCGGAGGAGTAGAAGGCTGCAGCCACGTAATAGGCCGTATAAGGACCACTCATAAAGACTTCGCTATGGGCGAAGTTGATCATTCTCAACACCCCATAGACCATTGTATAACCCATCGCAATAAGGGCGTAGATACTTCCCTGAGCCAAACCAAAAATAATGAAATCGAACCAATGATGGATGGTGTATGTTTTTGCAGCAAGGGTGGCAGTAGAACCCCAAATAATGATGAATAGAATAGCTCCCCCAATGAGCCACATAATCACATCAGTAGGCGTAATTCTTTCCATCCATCGTTTAAGCATGGGGAAATCCCTTCATTTAAAGAGTCATGGAAAAAAAGAAATTAAAAGTATTCCCCACCCTTCCCTCTTTTCCCACTTATGAAAAAGGGGAAGGTGAGGGGAATACTCTCATTTTTATTTATAGACGATGACTCATTTCTTTTTAGGGGTTTCTTTGGCCGCTGCCATTGCAGGTGACCAAATGGGTTTATCTGGAGTCACGAGTTTCTTAACATTCTCAGCGGTCATCTGATAGATGGCAATCATCGGATCGGCACAGTCCCCCGTTTCGGTGCAAGTGAGGTTTCCAGTCAACCCCTTAAAATTTTTCGTTGCGTAAAGGGCATCTCGTAGCGCCTTCCTTCCAATATAGAGCGTTCCATCTGGAGCTCTTTTGGCCACCTTCTCAATCGCAGCAAAGACCATCATCGCTGCATCGTATGCATGAGCATGAAAGGGTGCGATGGGTTTTTCACCATATTTCTTCTGATGCTTTTCAAGGAAAGCCTTATATCCAGCACCAAAAGCGGAAAAATCTGGGCTGGAATGATACATGCCAATGGCAGCCTCACCCGCAGCCTTGATGAAGTCAGGAGAGAAGGTTCCATCGGCACTCATCAATACCACTTTCTCTAGGCCTTTGACTTCCTTTGCCTGGCGAGTGATATGTCCCCCTGCTGCTATAAAGATAGGATAGTAAATAATTTCAGGCTTTCCCGTTGCAATCCTGGTCAGTACAGGTCGCATATCGGTATCCGTAGGAGCGACGGCCTCTTGAGCAGTAACGGTACCTCCAAGTTTTTTGAAGGTTTCGGCAAAGACAGCGGCCAATTGTTCAGCATAGGGACTTCCATCATGAATCGTAGCAGCTTTTTTAAGCTTCAACTGTTTAATGGCAAACTCGGCGGCTACAGCCCCTTGAACCTTATCATTGTGAGCAGTACGAAGATAGCCATCATATTCAGGGCCTCGTTTTGGATCGGTGAGAAAAGGGGCTGTATTTGAGGGAGAAACGGTTGGGATACCCGCCTTCCAAAGAATAGGAGCTCCTGGTTTAGCCTCACTGGAACAGTTGGATCCGATCGCCGCAACGACGGTGGGATCAGCTGCAATCTTGGTTGCAGCCGCTTGTCCCCCTTCTGCATTACACCCCGAATCCTGGAAGCTCAATTTTATGGGATGACCGAGGAGCTTTCCTCCCTTATCCTCTGCGGCAATCTCAACCCCTCGTTTAGTATCTGTTCCTAAAGAGGCATCCGGACCTGCAATGACAAACCAACAGGCGATATGGATGGGTTCCCCTTTTTTAATCTTAACTACCCCAATGGGATCTTCATATTTGAATTCACCCGGTTTCGCTTTTTGCTGAGCGTCTGAAATGGAAAAGACTCCCACTAATCCTATCAGTAAAATGAAGATAAAGATTTTTTTCATAACTCTCCTCCTTTCCAATAAATAGATTTACCATCATCGATAAGGTGCCTATCCTCCCACAGGCCCTATCACCTCCTTTTTATCGTAGGGATTAGGATTAGGATTTTTAAATTAATGCCCAATTAAATACACAAAAATGTGTTTTGTCAAGGGGTTAATTTTCAAAATCTCAAGGGTTTTTGCCAGGCCTCCTTAAGATCGTAAATACTGGTCTCAATGATCTTCTTTCCTTTTAGGCCAACCACCTGAAACCTATCTGACTCCGTGACTCTGCCAATCTCTCCATAGATCACCTCTCCAAGAAGTTCTTCAAAGGCCGCTTTTTTATAGGGATCGATGGTGACAATAAAACGGCTCTGGGACTCTGAAAAGAGGAGATAATCATTCCGATTCACACCTGAGCGAGGAACCTTTCTTAAATCGATTTCCATCCCTAATCCCCCTGCAAAGGCCGTTTCAGCCAAGGCCACTCCTAATCCCCCATCTGAACAGTCATGACAGGATTGAATGAGCCCCTGCTGGATGGCTTGAAAAACTCGATGATAAAGGGCCTTAGCCCGATTGACATGAACCGTAGGGACACGGTTTCCAATGAACCCCTTTGAGGCAAAATATTCTGAACCTCCTAACTCCTCCAGGGTCTCACCAAGGATGTAGACTAAATCTCCTGGCTTTTTAGCATCCATGGTGACCGCCTTTCGAACATCATTCATTTTCCCAAGGGCAGAAATGAGAACAGTTGGAGGGATAGAGATCTTGATTCCCCCTATCATCGCATCATTCTTCATACTATCTTTACCTGAAATCAAGGGCATTCCAAAGCCTCTACAATACTCATAGAGGGCTTGATTGGCTCTGACAAGTTGAGCCAGTTTATATTCCCCGTCAGGGGTCTTTTCCGATTGAACAGGATCAGGCCAACAGAAATTATCGAGACCGGCAATCCGATCGGGATCTCCCCCCACCGCCACATTGTTCCGAATGGCTTCATCAATGGCACAGGCCACCATATGGTAGGTGTCAATGTCGCTGTAGCGCGGGCAGATCCCATTGGAGACCACGACCCCTTCCATCGATGTGAGAATAGGACGAATGACGGCCGCATCGCTTGGACCATCATTGAATCGTCCGGTCAAAGGTTTGATGACCACCCCTCCTTGAACCTCATGGTCATACTGACGAATGATCGATTCCTTGCTTGCAATATTGAGTCGGGAGAGCATGGAGAGCAAGGTAAAGGTCAAATCCTCAGGTTCTGGAAAGTCGGGCTCAGGATGGGAGGGTCTCTTCCACCTGGCTCGGAGCTCCATTTTAGGAAGACCGTAATGGAAAAACTCCATGTCCAGATAAGCCACCGTCTTTCCCCGATAGAGGACGTGAAACTTTTTTGAATCCGTAAATTTTCCAAGAACCGTTGCCTCGACATCCATCTTCTTGGCCAGTTCAAGAAATTCATCAATCTTCTCAGGAGAGACAGCGAGTGTCATTCTCTCCTGGGCCTCCGAGAGAAGGATCTCCCAAGGATCGAGACCTGCATATTTCAGAGGCGCTCGTTCGAGGTGAAGTTCACACCCAATCTCCCTCGCCATTTCTCCTACAGAGGAGGAGAGTCCTCCTGCCCCATTATCCGTGATCGACTGATAGAGACCTCGATCACGGGCAAGAAGCAAGAAATCGGTCATCTTCTTCTGGGTAATAGGGTCACCAATTTGAACGGCAGTAGCCGGAGAGTCTTCCCTCAACTCTTCCGAGGAGAAGGTAGCTCCGTGGATTCCATCCTTTCCAATTCGACCCCCGGTCATCACAATAAGATCTCCGGGAGAGGCTTTCTTCAGATGGGAAGGTTCTCCTAAAATTTCTTTAGGCATAATTCCTGCTGTTCCACAGTAGACCAAAGGCTTTCCAAGGTATCGGTCATCGAAGACGACTCCTCCATTGATGGTGGGGATACCGCTCTTATTTCCTCCGTGTTCCACCCCTTCCCTCACTCCCTCGTATACCCTTTTGGGATGAAAAAGAGGCGCAGGGACAGGCTTGTCATAGTAAGGGGAAGCAAAACAGAAGGTATCCACATTGAAAATCAGCTTTGCTCCCTTTCCTGTCCCAAATGGATCCCTGTTCACCCCCACAATCCCAGTCAGGGCTCCTCCATAAGGATCGAGAGCGCACGGGGTATTATGAGTCTCTACCTTAAAGACCAGGTTATATTGGTCATTGAATTGAATAATCCCCGCATTGTCATCAAAGACCGAGACACACCAATCCTTCTCTCCCAGAGCGAGACGAATCTCTTCGGTCGCCCTTCGAATATAGGTCTTAAAGAGACTGTCAATCACGAGACACTCTCCCTCTTCATCCCAGTATTCGATCTTGGCATTGAAGATCTTATGCTTACAGTGTTCGGACCAGGTCTGAGCAATGGCCTCCAGTTCCACATCCGTAATCTTTTTTCCCAACCCCACCCGTCTTCGATGTTCGATCACTTTTGGATCGTTCAAATAGTTCTGAATGACCTTCATTTCTCTAAGATCCAGGGCCAAAAGACGCTTTTGGCTTAATTCCATTAAGGCTTCATCACTGAGTTCAAGATCTATTTCCTCGACCCTTCCTCCTCCCTCCATCACCACTTTAGGAACCTTTGGCTCAATTCTTCCTCTCCACTGATCTCGGCTCCAGACATCGAATCTCTGGATAAGGGGATTTCCCAAAAGGCCCACGCAGATTCTTTCTACATCCTCTCGCCTGAACTGCCCTTTAAGAAGATATTGAGTGGAGGTATAGACCTTTTCTTCGTCACTCAATCTTCTCCCCAGCCTCCACTCAATGGCCTCTCTGGCAGTCTTTCCCACATTATCCGTGACTCCAGGCTTAAAACTCACTTCCACCAGCCAATCGAAATCTCGAGCCAGGGATTCGTCAATTCGGTACTCTTGAATAATGGGGTCAAGAAAAGGATCCGAGGCGATCGTCTCTAACTCCTCTCGGGAGAGATCGATATCAAGGGTGTAGATGGAGATCGTTTTGACCGATTCGATCGGAAGTCCAAGGTCGTTTTGAATTCTCCTTTTGACCTTCTCTCCTAAGGCATCTCGAATCCCCTCTTTCAATCCGATCTCAATACGGTGGGGCACAAAACCTCCTTTCCTTGGGCTAAAATTTGTAGATCGAGAGGAATCGCTCTGCCGCTTCCATTCCCCTCCAGAGATGATCTTCCTGATGGGGTTCGATGGTAAAGATAGGACGGAGTTTTTCCCGGGAGAGAATTCGGAAGAATCCTTCCACATCGATACTCCCTTCTCCCAGAGGAAGATGTTCATCTCTTTCCTGGCGATTATCATGAAGATGGATCTCGACCAGATAGGTCTTTAAGGTCTCGACCCATTCCGAAAAAGGGGTTTTTGAAAACAGGTGATGATGGCCTGTGTCAAAACAGAACCTAAAGCAAGACGAATGGAGATGCTCAAGAAGTTGAAAAAGGGAGGTTGGGTCCTCTTCAAAGACATTTTCAATGGCAAGGGTCAGCCCCCTTCTCTCCGCCTCCTCGACCAAAGGTTTCCACGTCTCCAGGCTGCTTTTAAGCCATAGAGAGACATCTCCATCGAACTTCCATTTTTCATAACCTGGGTGAAAGACGATGGTCTTGGGGCGAAAAAAGTGAGCAAGTTCAATCGTCTTTCGAAACCTCTCTTGGGTCACCTCTTTGACCTTTCGGTCCACCCCCCCGGGGCTGAGATCCATGAAAGGCCCATGGATCGTGACCTCCAACCCATGGCGATGAAGGGCTCGGGACAAATTTTCTATTTCTTCCTCATGGATGTCGTCCAGATCCTCTGCGTTGAAATAGATTTCTGGATGAATCCGATGCTCGATGGCAAAATCGATCCGCCGAAGAAGCATCCTATAGGGAACATTGACGTGGATGATGGTCATCCCCTCCCTCCACTCTCTTTTGATAACTTGCCGTGACCCTTTGGTCACTCACGAACCATGAAAATTCCCCCTCACCATAATTCTCCCCCAGGGAGAGGGAAGGGTTGAGGGGTAAAAATCACTTTGAAGGTAAATCTTTTATAGCATTCCCTTCCCTCAATCTCAATGTTGAAGAGGTGGGGACTCTAATAGTTGAATGGCCTCCAGGATCGCTTCCTTCTTTCCGATCAGATAGAGAAGATCCCCTGCCTCGAAAATAAAATTGGGTTCCGGACTGGGAAAAATCTCTTCCCCTCTTTTCACAGCGATCACGGTGACCCCTGCTCGAGAACGAATCTGAAGATCTTTAATGGAGCGACCCCGAATTGGAGCGTCTTGATTGATAAGATAGGTCTCCACATCTATATCCGAAATCACCTCGCATTTCTCCGGAAGACTTCTCGGCGGAAGTTCCACTCTTCGCAACACCTCATAGCTTCCTTTTCGGATATTCTCGATCTGTTCCATTAGAAGATTTCTTGGGACCTGGTAATGATGAAGCACTTTAGCAAAGATTTCGATCGACGTCTCAAATTCTTCTGGAATCACTTCATTGGCACCCATGGCAAGGAGCTCTTCCACCTCGGCAGCATACCTTGTCCTGACAATGATATAGAGCCTCGGATTCTCCTTTCTGGCGATCGCAACAATTCTTCGGGTTGAGGCAGGATCGGAGATGGCGACGACAAGCAAACGAGCAGTGGTGATTCCTAACTTGTGAAGAATTTCAGGGCTCGTTCCATCTCCATAGAAGATGGGCTCCCCTTTCTTTCTCATCTCAAGGACCGTCTCGTTGTTCAAGTCGAGGATCACGTAAGGGATTGACGTCGCTTTTAAGACCTCCGCGAGGTTTCTTCCATTGAGACCGAAGCCGACAATGATCACATGATCTTCCTTCCTGAATGGATACCCCTCTTGATTTGCCCTTCTTCTCATCCGATCCAATCGTTCCACCAATCGTTTTGAAGTAAGCCAGGCAGAAAGGCTTGGAGAGGCGCTCAGGATAAAAGGGGTGAAGAACATCGTCAAGATCGACGCAGAGAGGAAGACCTGGTAATGCGTGTCTGAAATGAGGTTGGCCGATTTTCCTGCCGTGGCAAGGATGAAAGAAAATTCCCCAATTTGAGAGAGGTGAAGCCCCGTCTGGAGAGAGATCCGGAGGGGGTGCCCAAGGAGATGAACCGAGAGGCCTGCGATCATCGTCTTTAAACATAGAATGACGAGCACCCCAACAAAGAGCAGAGGAATATGGTGGTAAAGAAACCGGAGATCCATGAGCATTCCAATGGAAACAAAGAAGAGCCCGTTGAAACTTTCTTTGAAAGGGAGAATGTCAGAAATGGCCTGATAGGCATATTCGGATTCAGAGATAATGAGGCCCGCAAGGAAGGCCCCTAAGGCCAAGGAGAGACCGAACGAAGACGTCATGAGCGCAGTCCCGAGGCAGAGGAGGATGAGGGTGATAATGAATAACTCCCGGCTTCGAGTGCGAACGATCTGATGGAGGAGATTTGGGACGAGCCATCTCGCCCCAAAAACGACGATAGAGAGAAGGGCTGCCGCTTTCAGAAGGGTCCATAGGAACTCAAAGGAACTGCCTTTTGTTCCAGAAAGGAGAGGGATGAAGAGCATGAGAGGCACTACGCAGAGATCCTGAAAAATGAGGATTCCAATTGAAAGTCGGCCATGAGGGGAGTCGATCTCTCCACGATCAAAGAGAATCTTCATGACGATCGCCGTGCTGCTCAGGGCTACAAGGAATCCTGAAAACAGGGCCTTGTTCCATTGACGAAGAAAGGGATAGGTAAGGAGAGAAGTGGCTATGATCGTGAGAAGGACTTGAGCGATTCCTCCGCCGAAGATAGAGGAACGGACTTTCTTTAGATTTTTCAAAGAGATTTCAAGCCCTACCGTGAAAAGGAGAAGGATCACTCCTATCTCCGCGAGAAGTTCCACTTCCCGAATATTTCTTATTAGTCCAAATCCATGAGGACCAACAAAGACCCCTGCGATGAGAAATCCTACAAGAGGAGGGATCCTTACCTTATGAAGGAGGAAGATGACAGAGGCCGAGACTCCAAATAGGAGGACCAAGGTGTTTAAAAATTCGATTCCCATCTCGGTGGTTTCAGGATAAAAGATTTAGCCTCCTATTGCAAGGTAAAGAGAAATTATGATATAAAATTTTTATGTTTAATATTGGTCTTCCAGAATTACTCATCATCTTAGCCATCGCTCTTATCGTCTTCGGTCCTAATAAACTTCCAGAACTGGCCAGGGCTTTTGGGCGAGCCATGAGAGAATTTAAAAAAGCGACCGAGGAGGTAAAGGAGAGTTTTGAGGCTGAAACGAGAGACCTTGAAGAGATCAAATCTGAACTCACCCAGAGCCGTGTTTTGACCGACTTAACCCAGGACCTTTCTTCTGAGGAAGAAGTCCTCGGGGAATCTCAGACTGAAGCATTGCAGGCCGCTGAAGCCATTTTGCCCGAAAGGGAAGACACCGATGAGGTGAAAAAGGAAGAGGGACCGAAAGGGGAGTTTCCTTCTCATGGATGAGAAGAAACTACCGCTCACGGCCCATCTTCAAGAGTTAAGATCGAGGCTCATCGCCTCTTTCATCGCCATTGGAATTGGCTTTATTGTTTGTTACACCTTCTCTCAAACCCTCTTCGATATCCTTGCCAAACCCCTTTTTAAGCTTCTTCCTCAGGGAGGCTCACTCATCTTTACCAGTGTGGCGGAGGCCTTCTTTACCTATATGAAGGTGGCCTTCATCGGGGGACTCATTCTCGCCTCTCCTTTTGTTCTCTACCAGATCTGGGCCTTTGTGGCTCCAGGACTCTATCGGCATGAAAAACGATACGTCCTCCCTTTACTTTTTGGAGGCTCGTTCTTCTTTCTCTTAGGAATTCTCTTTGGATATTTCATTGCCCTGCCGGTTGGGTTTCGGTTTCTCTTGGGATATGCGGCAGATCTGATCAAACCCATGCCGACCATGAAGGAGTATCTCTCCTTTTCGGTCAAGTTTTTATTGGCCTTCGGTCTCGTGTTTGAATTTCCAGTGGTCTTAGTGATGTTGGCAAGAATCGGGATCATCGACGCCAAAATGATGGCCAAACAGAGGAAGTATGCCATTCTCCTTATCTTTATCTTTGCAGCCGTCATCACCCCCCCTGACCTCATCTCCCAGCTTATCATGGCCTTCCCCCTGATCGGCCTTTATGAATTGAGTATCCTTCTTGCAAAAATCTTCGGGAAGAAAACGAAATTAGGAACAAAAATCGATTCCCAAGAAGGCACCCAGATGAACTGAGAGATGGAGGGGGAGGACAAAGTGATGGATCCCTATGCGGGTCTTCGTTACAGATGGACACTTTAGAAAAACGCTGGCGCTCGTTCGATCCCTTGGGGAAAAAGGGGTTTCTGTCACGGTGGGTGAGAGAACCTTTCTCAATACCTCCTTTTTCTCAAAGTACTGTTCAAATCGAGTCGTCTACCCCTCTCCCCGACGATATCCCCAACGATTTATTGAATCCCTATTAAGGGAAATTAAAAAGCATCACTATGACTGCCTCTTTCCGATGGAAGAGGAGACCCTTCTCTTGATTGCAAAATATCAATCTGAGATTTCGAAACATACCTATCTCCTCATCCCTGAACTCGAAAAGATTGAGTTTGTTCGGGATAAAGGAAAACTGATCCGATTTGCAGAAACCCATGGGATTCCAGTGCCAAAAACTTATCCGTCCTTTTCCTCTCCTCCCCCTTCCTTTCCCATTCCAGCCGTGATCAAGCCTCGGGTCAGCTCCGGTTCCTTTGGAATTCTCTATGTGAAAAAAAGGGAAGAGCTTCACCCTTTCTATCAAAAGGTCCATGAGCGTTATCCATTCCCTTTGATCCAGGAATATATCCCAGATGGAGGAGGAACCTTTGGCCTCTCAGCCCTCTTTGATGAGACCTCAAAGGTGAAGGCTGCCTTCGTTCATAAAAAGTTAAGGATGTATCCTGTCCAAGGAGGGCCCAGTACACTGAGGGAGAGCGTAAACCACCCCCAGATTATGGACATTGGGCTCTCCCTGTTAAAAGCATTGAATTGGGTTGGGGTGGCGATGGTTGAATTTAAGGTGGATCCAAGAGATGGGCTTCCGAAACTCATGGAGGTCAATCCCAGATTCTGGGGTTCTTTACAATTGGCCATCCTCTCCGGGATAGACTTTCCCTATTTGATTCTAAGAATGGCAAAAGGGGAAAGGGTTGAGCCTGTTCTTCATTACGAGGTAGGAAGACGGTGCCGGTGGCTTCTGCTTGGGGATATCCTCCATTTTTTAAAGAATCCCAATCGATTCAAACTTAACCCTTCTTTCTTTCACTTCTTTGATCCCAATACCTCTGACGATATCCTTTCAAAAAAGGACCCTTTTGCAGTCTTAGGAGCCATGGCTACCTTCCTCACCTTCCTTTATGATCCCGAAATGAAACGCTTTCTTGAAAGAAGAGGATAGAAGATAATATCCCCTCACGGAAGGGTGGAAATAAATTTAAGCCCGACAGGAGTATTTCCGAAACCCATAGAACGCGGATGGATGGAATATAAATAGGTCCTACGAATCGATCCATCGTAGAAATGGGTTTCTGATTAAAACAAACCAAAGTAACGATTTCTACGAACCATTTAAGGTAGCCGCCCTTTGGGTTTCTCCAATACCCCTATCGGGCTCATTCACCAATTCAGTGAGGGATAACGGAAGACAT
>CAZMWF010000125.1:0-12876 GCA_964570075.1 uncultured Syntrophaceae bacterium
ACCATTCTCTATTCTTGGCATAAAGAGAATAGGGCGCAGATGGTGGAATTTGCAGGCTGGGAAATGCCTCTCTGCTATGAACGGGGAATCATTGAAGAACATCTTGCAACCAGAAGATTCGGAGGACTGTTTGATGTCTCCCATATGGGAAGGTTTTTAATCTATGGAGAAGAGGCCATCCCCTTTCTTCAGTATGTGCTGACCAATAACGTAGCCGCCCTCGAGCATGGAATGGCTCAATATACCGTAATCCAGAACAATTGGGGTGGAGCCATTGATGATGCTTACCTCTATCGCCTGGACGAGGGGAATCTTCCCTCCGAGTCGAAATACCTTCTGGTCGTCAATGCGGCCAATAGAGAAAAAGACTGGCAATGGTTGCTCGAGCATCGAAAGCGATATAAGGGCCTTATCCTGGAAGATAAGACCGAAGAAATGGGAATGCTGGCCCTTCAGGGTCCTCAAACAAAAGAAATTTTAGAGAAGTTGATTCTCGATACCCGTGCGAAACTCCCCGATCCATGGAGAAACCGACTAAGGGTTTGTGAAATCGAAGGGATCCGGGTCACGGTCACGATTTCACGGACCGGATATACAGGGGAACCCATCTGTTTTGAACTCTTCTTAAGAAAGGATTTTTTGAGAAGGGTCTGGGAAAGGGTCCTGGAAGTGGGAAAGGAGAGAGGGATTGTACCTGTAGGATTGGGAGCGAGAGATACATTAAGATTGGAAGCAGGACTTCCCCTCTATGGCCATGAGTTGGGGATGGATAAGGAAGGGAGAGAAATCCCTGTTTTCGCCAATCCCTCTGCTCTGTTGGGCGTCAGCTTTTCACCTCTAAAAGGAGAGTTTATCGGTAGAGATCCTCTGCGACACCAATTCGAAGAGTTGAAGCTGAGAACGATGAAAGGCCTTTTGCCTCCCAGAGAGAAGCAATTTGTCCCAAGAAGGATCCTTCCGGTTGCCATGTTGGGAAGAGGGATTGCAAGAAGTGGAGATGAGGTTTACTTCAATGGAAGAAAGGTGGGTTATATCACCAGCGGCACGATGGTTCCTTATTGGGTGTTTACTGATGAGGGGGTTCTTTCAGAGCCTACAGAAGAGAAAAGAATGAGGGCAATTGCCTTGGCCTACATCGATACGGACATAGAGGTGGGACAGAGAGTGGAGATACCCCAGAGAGGAAGGGTGCTTGAAGGATTGATCGTGGAGAGACATCTTTCGGGAGAGGCCCCTCCTTATGCCCGCCCCATTCTGGTCCAGGAAAAGAAACCCAAGCCCTCCATGCCCATTCGGAGTTTGAAAGAGACGGCAGAAAAATTCGTTCATCAAGTGATTCGCAATCATCAGTGGAGACAGAGGGAAACGATCAATCTCATTCCTTCAGAGACCACGCCCTCTCCCCTGGTCAAACTCCTTTCCATTACCGACCCTTCAGGCCGATATGCCGAGCATCGGATGATGAAGGCACTTGGAGAGAGGGAGGTCTTCTACTATCAAGGGACGAAATTGATTGAAGAGGTGGAAACGCTCCTCATAGAAGAGATGCGAAAGTTTTTAGGATGCACCGAGGTGGAGATCCGGGTTATCAGCGGACAGATGGCCAATACCGCAGTCTTCAGTGGGTATATGGACTTTCTGAATCGTCTGGATCGGAAGAGCGAACCCCGAAGAATCCTAAGGGTAATGAACCATCATCTTGGAAGAGGAGGACACCTCAGCGCCCAGCCGATGGGTGCTCTGAAAGATTTTGTGGCCATGGATCCTCTTACCGAGCGCCCCTCAGTCATTCCCTTTCCCGTGCTGAAGGAGGATCTCTATCAAATTGATCTGAATAAGACCAGAGAATTGATGGACTCTTATCATCCGGAGCTCATCGTTTTGGGTAAGAGTATGATTCTCTATAGAGAGCCGGTAAGAGAGATCGCTGAAATGATCCGAGACCTAAGGCCAAGGCCCCTTCTCCTCTATGATATGGCCCATGTCTTGGGACTTTTAGGACCGTTCTATCAGGAGCCTTTTCAGGAGGGAGCCGATATTGTCACCGGCTCCACCCATAAGACCTTCTTTGGCCCCCAGAGGGGGATCATCGGGAGCAACATGTCTGAGGGAACAGAGTATGAAGACCTCTGGGAGAGTATCGTCCGAAGGGTCTTTCCTGGAAGTGTCAGCAATCATCATCTCGGAACACTCATTGGACTTCTGATGGCCGCCTATGAGATGAATACCTACAAGAAGGAATACCAAAAAGCCGTCATCTCCAATGCGAAGGCCTTTGCCCGTGCCCTTAAAGATCAGGGATTGATGGTGGAAGGAAATCCAGAGCTCGGTTTTACGGAGACCCACCAAGTGATTCTTCGAGTCGGGTACCGAAGAGGTCCCCTCCTTGCGAATCGGCTCGAGGAGAACAATATCATTGTCAACTATCAGTCCGCTCCTGATGATGAAGCCTTCACGGCGGCCAGTTGCCTGAGGATGGGGGTTCAGGAGATGACCCGTTTTGGAATGGAGGAGGAGGACTTCAAACAATTAGCCGAATATATGAAAGAGATCATCTTATTTGACCGCCCCTTGGCTCAAGAGATCTCTCGGTTTCGAAAGAGGTTTACAGAGATGAAGTATTGTCTCCCTGAAAAAGAGGCTTCTTCCTTGGTTCGTGAGCTTTTTGAAGCTCTTCGATAAAGACCGTGTTGAATTTAGAAAATAGAAGGGAGAAGGTAAGAAGAGCCCAACCGAATTAGGTGGCACTTGGGGGTTTACGACGACGTTTCTCAACCGCTCTTAATCGTGCCAGGGATCGCCTTAAGGCGGCTTCAGCGGCTGCGGCCTCTACACTCAGTGGGGCAGCTCTCATCGTTTCCTGGGCCCTTCTTTTAGCCTCCTCGGCTCGAGCGATATCGATCTCATCGGCCCTTTCACAGGCATCGGCAAGAATGATCACCTTATCCGGGCGGACTTCGAGAAAACCCCCACTGATCGCGAGATATTCTTCTTCCTTATTCTTACGGATCATCAAATCCCCGGGCTGAAGCATGGTCATCAAGGGGGCATGATGAGGAAGGATTCCTAACTGGCCTTCTACCCCCCAGGCCACCACGGCATCTACCTCATCGGAATAGACCATTCGTTCAGCCGTAACAATCTCCAGACGGAATGTCGCCATCGTTATCCCCTCAACTTTTTGGCCTTCTCAACGGCTTCATCAATCGTTCCCACCATGTAGAAGGCTGCCTCCGGAAGATCATCATGTTTCCCTTCGAGAATCTCTTTGAATCCCCTTACGGTCTCCTTGATCGGGACATATCTGCCCGGGGTCCCCGTAAAGTGTTCAGCGACATGGAAAGGCTGGGAACAGAATCTCTGGATCTTCCTTGCCCTTGAGACCGTGAGTTTGTCCTCCTCGCTGAGTTCCTCGATTCCCAGAATAGCGATGATATCCTGAAGTTCTTTATATCGTTGAAGGGTCGCTTGAACTCCTCGTGCGACTCGATAATGCTCTTCTCCCACAATCTTAGGATCGAGAATTCGAGAAGTGGAGGCCAAGGGGTCTACTGCTGGATAGATTCCCAATTCAGCGATCGATCGCTCGAGGGCAATGACGGCATCGAGATGACCGTAGGTGGCTACAATCCCGGGATCGCTATAGTCGTCTGCAGGGACATAGATGGCCTGAAAGGAGGTGATGGAGCCTTTCTTTGTCGTGGTGATTCTCTCCTCCAGTTCTCCAACGTCTGTTCCCAAGGTAGGTTGATATCCCACAGCCGAAGGCATTCTTCCCAGAAGGGCTGAGAGTTCCATGTTAGCCAAGACATATCGATAAATATTATCAATAAAGAGCAAGACATCCTGCCCTTCCACATCCCTGAAGTATTCGGCGATGGTCACCCCCGTGAGGGCCACCCGAGAACGAACCCCGGGGCTTTCGTTCATCTGTCCAAAAACCATGACTGTTTTGTCCAGAACCCCAGAACGTTGCATCTCAAGCCAGAGGTCATTTCCCTCTCTCGACCTTTCACCCACTCCCGCGAAGACAGAGAATCCTCCATGCTCTGCGGCAATGTTTCGAATGAGCTCCATGATGATGACCGTCTTCCCTACTCCTGCCCCACCATAGGCCCCAATCTTCCCTCCTCGTGTAAAAGGGGTGATCAGGTCCATCACCTTTAACCCAGTCTCCAGCATCTGAGGAACGGTCTCTTGCTCTGTAAGGGGTGGAGGGGGACGGTGAATGGGCCATCTTTCTTCCGCTTTTACCTCACCCAGTCCATCAATCGGTTCTCCAAAGACATTAAAAAGACGACCCAACGTGGCTCTTCCCACAGGGACGGTGATGGGGGTTCCCATATCGATCGCCTCGGCACCTCTTGCCAGTCCATCGGTAGCGGTCAGGGCAATCCCTCTTACCCAGTTATTTCCAATATGGGCCTGGACTTCCACAATGATCTTGTTCCCATTCATGGGGATGACAATCCCATTATAGATAGCAGGAAGTTCATCTTGAGGAAATTCCATATCCACAACCGTACCGATGACTTGAACGACTTTCCCTTTTGCCATATTTCACTCCTTACTCTTTCCTGAATTGAAAAGAATAAAAGGCCCTCCTCCTTAACCCTTTAAGGCTTCTGCTCCTCCACTGATATCACAGATCTCTTTGGTAATCATCTCTTGCCTTGCTTTATTGAGAGATAAGGTAAGGCTTTTAATCAATTCTTCAGCATTATCGCTTGCATTCCGCATCGCCACCATTCGGGCCGACTGTTCGCTGGCAATCAATTCCAGGACAGCGTGGTAGATTTCCATTTCCACAAACCGGGGAAGTAATTCGTTGAGGACACTCCATGGATCGGGTTCGTAGATATACTCAGCGATCTGACCGGGGGGGAGCTTGGCTGGCTCTACCGGAAGCAACATCTCAATGGTAGGTCTCTGAACCATTGTACTCACAAATCGAGGATAGGCTAAATAGACCTGATCGACATAGCCACTGCTATAGTCCTCGATGACGACTCTGGAAATGGGCATGGTGTCCTGCATCGTTGCCCGATCCCCGAGCCCCACAAACTCCGCCCGCACTTCCAACCTGGAGATGCGGGCAAATGTTCTTGCTTTCCGGCCCACGGTGATGACGGTTACAGGAACCTTCTGTCCGAGAATGAACTCCCCTACGATTCGGTTAAGATTGGTATTGAGACCCCCACAGAGTCCTCGATCCGTTCCAATATGAACGAGGGCGATTTTTTTGACCTCTCTCTTCTCAAGTAAGGGAGGAATTCTCCCTTTGATTCGAGGTTCAATGGCAAGATCGGAGATGACCTGACGAATCTTTTCCGCATAGGGTCGGCCTGCCAGGGCACGCTGTTGGGTCCGTCTCATCTTGGCCGTGGCCACCATCTCCATGGCGCGACAGATCTTCACCGTTCCCTGAACACTTCGAATCCGACGGCGTAAGGCCTGGACACTTGCCATAATGAAATCCTTTAGGCAGCCGTTTCTTTCTTGTATTCCAAGATGGCGGCTTTTAGAGCCTCTTCGATCTCTTTGGTCAACTCCATTTCCTGATTGATTCTTTTTTCTATCTCTGGATGACGGGTTTCCATGAACCGATGGAAGTTCTCTTCCCATGAGATCACCCGATCCACCGCGACATCATCCAGATATCCATTGGTCACGGCGTAAAGGATGGAGACCTGTTTCCCTAATGACATGGGAGTATACTGGGGTTGTTTGAGAACCTCGGTGATTCTTCTTCCCCGTTCCAATTGATCTTTCGTGGCCTTATCAAGTTCTTCGCTTCCAAATTTCGCAAAGGCCTCAAGCTCCCTGAACTGGGCCAGTTCGAGTCTCAACCTTCCTGCGACTTGTCTCATCGCCTTTCTTTGGGCAGCTCCTCCAACGCGGGATACGGAGAGTCCGACGTTGATGGCTGGCCGAATCCCTGCATTAAAGAGGTCAGGTTCCAGGTAGATTTGACCATCCGTAATAGAGATGACATTGGTAGGAATATAGGCAGAGATATCCCCGAGCTGGGTCTCAATAATGGGGATGGCCGTTAAAGACCCCCCGCCATATTTCTGAGAGAGTTTGGCTGCTCTTTCGAGGAGTCGACTATGGAGATAGAAGATATCGCCAGGATAGGCTTCCCGGCCCGGAGGGCGACGAAGAAGGAGAGAGAGCTGACGATAGGCCCAGGCGTGCTTATAAAGATCATCATAGATGATCAGAGCATCCTTGCCCTGTTCCATAAACTCCTCTCCCATTGCACATCCAGAATAGGGTGCAATATATTGGAGCGGAGCGGGATCTGAGGCGTCTGCCTCGACCACGATGGTATATTCCATAGCCCCATATTTTTCGAGGGTCGCGATCGACTGGGCGACCTTGGAGGTTTTCTGCCCGATGGCCACATAGATACAGATAAGATTCTGTCCTTTCTGAGCAATGATCGTATCGAGAGTGATGGCCGACTTCCCTGTAAAACGATCTCCGATGATGAGTTCCCGTTGTCCTCTTCCAATCGGAATCATGCTATCGATGGCTTTGATCCCGGTCATCACCGGTGTATTCACAGGCTCCCTTTTTGTCACATCAGGAGCGACTCTTTCAATGGGGCGAGTTTTGGTGGCTCGTATGGGCCCTTTTCCATCTAAGGGTTGACCTAAAGGATTGACCACCCTGCCAATGAGATCCTCTCCTACCGGGACCTCGATGACCCTTCCCGTGGCCCTGACCTCGTCTCCTTCTTTAATCTTGCTGCAGTCACCGAGGATGACAGCCCCTACATTATCCTCTTCGAGGTTCAAGGCGATCCCAGTGATCCCGTAGGGAAACTCAAGAAGTTCGTTGTAGGCCGCTTCACTGAGGCCATGAATTCTGGCAATCCCATCCCCTACCTCGATCACCGTTCCCACATTGGTCACCGAGATGGGGGCCCCAAATCGTGCGATCTGTTCCTTGATGACGGACACGATATCTTGTTCGCGGGTAGCCATATGAAATCCTCTCTTAATCTAAATTTTTGCTTTTTTAACCTTCCTCTTTCTCCTAATGGCTCGCCTCCATCAGATGTTGTTTTAAGGCCTCCAATTGGTGGCGGAGACTTGCGTCGATGAGTTTGTCCCCCATTCTTGCAATAAAGCCTCCGATCAGGGTTGGATCCACCTCCCCCTCGATGAGAACCTTTCTTTTTGCCATCTCTTCTAATCGACGGGAGAGGATCTCCTTTTCCGGATCTTCAAGGGGAATAGCCGTGGTCACCCTGGCCCTTTCAATGCCATGGTGGGCATCGACGAGAAGGGTGAATTGTTGAAGGATCCTGGGTGCCATTCGAAGAAGTCCTTTATGCACCAATAGGAGACCGAGATTCAGGGTTAGAGGAAGAATTTCGCCCAACTGAAACTCTAAGACCCTCTTCTTCGTCTCAAAGGGGATCCTCGGATTTTGAAGAAAGGAGATCAATTCCTCCTTCTTGGTGAGCTCCGAAATCTTCTCGAGCCCTTTTTGCCAAGATTCGAGTTCCCCTCTCTCCAAAGCGAGCTCAAACGAAGCCTGTGCATATCGTTTGGCAGAACTGATTCTTGGCATATTGATCCTTAACTTCTTTTGAAGGTCGCACTCTCTTTTAAGGTTTCTTCGATCAGTTTTCGATGTTTCTCCCGATCCAGGGTTTCTCGTATCACCTTCTCAGCTGCAGCGATGGAGATCTCAACAAATTCCCTTCTAAGATCCTCCACGATTCTCTCCCGTTCAGCTGCTATCTCTTCTCGAGCTCGTTCAATCATCTCCTGGGTTTGCCGGGATGCCTCTTGTCTTGCCTCCTCCTTCATCCTTTCCCCTGTCTGAATGGCTTGAGCAATAATGGCCTGAGCCTCCTGTCGTCCCTTCTCCATCTGTTTTTGGATCTCTGTTCTGGCCTCTTCATACTGTTTCTTGGTCGCTTCGGCCATCTCCATGGCTTCTTTGGTTCTTCGGGCCCTCTCATCGAGCATCTTCAGAACCGGTTTATATAAGAAGAGACGGAGCAACACAAAGAGGATGATAAAGTTGATCACAAAGACGACCAGCAGTGGTAGATTGATCCCTAAACTGGCAAAACCTTCCATATGGACCTCTTTTGGTTCTTTCTGGATCCTAAAAAGCGGCCAGAAGAACTCTTCCGATAATTAACCCGGCTACACCAAATACGAATACCATGACGGCAATAATAATCACTAACAGATTAGTCGGTAGACCCTCTCCCATGACGATCCTCCTTATTTGACGACCATGGATAAGATGATACAAACGATCAATACATAAATCCCGATGGCCTCCGCGAGGGCTCCGATCAAGATCATATTGGTCAGAATCGCTCCTCGCGCCTCAGGATTCCGACCCAAGGATTGCATGGCCGAGAATCCAATCAGGCCCAAGGCCAATGCAGGACCGAAGAACCCAACGGCGGCGATCAACCCAATGGTTAACATCTTCATGACTTCTGGTGTCATTCTCCTTCCTCCTTTCCATGAGAGATTTATTCTGACTCCTCATGCAGAGGAGCCGTTGCAACCGTTCCGAAGACCAGGGTTAATCCTGAAAAGATGAGAGCCTGAATCAGACCGATCAATAATTCTAAGCTGTAAAAGGGGATGGTAAATACAAGGGGAATAAGAAAACAGGAGACCAGGATCAGGATTTCGCCCGCCGTCATATTACCAAAAAGACGGAAGGTGAAGCTGAGCATCCGGGTCAGATGGCTGAAGATCTCCAGGACCCCCACAAAAAGATTGATTACCCCGAAAACAATATTCATCGGCCCGGTCTTAATCTTTCCGGTCAGAAGCTCCTTCCAGCCCTGGAGAAACTGACGAACATTGATAAACTCTCCGAGATAGTGGAAAACCCCGATCGCCCTCATTCCCCAACTCTCTACGAAAAAGAAGGACATCAAGGCGATCGAGAGGGGAACATTGACATCCGTATTGGCCGCTCGGAAAAGGGGGACAAATTCATGGTCATGATAAAACCCGATGGTACCAAAAAAGGGGAGAAGGGCAAGGTAGGCATTAGAGATCACATAGATAAAGATGGTTGCCACGCCAGGGAAGATCATCCGGGCATGTTTCTTCCCGGCTACGCTTTCCACAAAGTTGAGCAGTCCTTCCACCACGGCCTCGGCCATGGCCTGACGCCGGGATGGGATCAGTTTCATCCCTCGGGTCAGAAAGATGGAGAGGGAGATTAAGACGAGCATGGTGAACCATGAGGCCAAAAGGGTGTTCGTAATCGTCCATTTCCCAAAGTGGAATAGAGGTTCTGCAGGGAGGGAGACATGAGGACGAGGAACTTGGAAAATCGCAGGGGGCTCTTTGCCCAGAAAACTCGAACCCAATGGGCCAAAGATTAAGCCTATGATAAATAGAATGAGGACGGGAACAAAGAAAAAGATAAGGATTTTTAATCGACCCCTACCCATGATGTTGATTCCCCTTCTCCTCTTTCATCTTTTTTCTTGATTTTTCTTCTTCTGCCTGATATCGAAGAAGCATTTTCAAAAGACCTCCAAAAGCCACCACCGTTCCAACCCCAAGCCCAATGAAAGTAAAAAGGGGCCGCTTATTGAACATTTCAGGCCGATCCAGCCAATATCCAATTCCTACGGGAATGATGAGACTCAACGCCACATACCAACCCACTGTAAGGAGGAATTGAAGAGGTTTGACCCACTCCTTCAGAGTCGTCTCCTTTTAACAGAATATTCAAGGTAGGGTTCAAAACGGGATTTCATTAACATAGCCCTATAAAGATGTCAATATTTTTTTAATTTTAGGAGGACAGAGGGGGTTCCTCTTGGAGGGAAGGGAGGATTCTGTCTTCCACGTGAGAACGATTCTTCATCTGACACTGACCTTCGAGAATTCCTCCCTCATTCACAATAAGAATAGGAGTGAAGAGCGTTCCATAGAATTGGCCCGTCGAATGAATTTCTACTTTCTCTTGGGCTATGATCTCTCCCTCCACATGACCATTGATAATGATAGAATGGACCCCTATCTTTCCCGTGACCTTCGCCGATTCTCCTACGATCAGGATTCCGCTGTCGAAGATCTCCCCTTTGAATTTTCCTTCCAAGCGAAAAACCCCCTGGAAACTCATCTTCCCCTCAAAGACGCTTTCTTTTCCTAAGAAGGCGCTGATCTCATCGGTTACAGAAGAGGAACCTGTCCCACCTTTTGCGAAAATTGATTTTCCTGCCATGGGTGACTCCTTTTGCCATTTAGAAGAGAGCATAGGACAAAGTCGCTTTTTAAATTTGCCGATATCCCTTATGCTTCGTGGGCTATGTATTTTTTAAGATGGCTTCCACAATTCTTTCCAGATCTTCATGGGAATAGTATTCGATCTCGATCTTTCCTCTTTTCCCTTTTGAATGGATCCGGACCTTCGTTCCAAGATGGCGTCGTAGAGAGTCCTGGAGGCTTGCGAGTTGAAGCTTTAGATCATCTTGAGTTTTTTCTACTGGCTTCTTTTTTGGTTTTCCTGACCATTTTTTTGCAAGGGCCTCTGCCTCTCTGACGGATAAGCCCTTCTGGAGGATAAGTTGACAGAGCTGCTTCTGTTTCTCCTGATCTTCGAGACTGAGAATCGCCCTGGCATGACCCGGGGAGAGTCGGTTTTGAAGAAGATGCTCTTTGATCTCCGGAGGAAGTTTTAAGAGTCTCAAGGCATTGGTAATGGTCGTTCGATCCTTACCGATCCGGACGCTCAGGGCTTCATGGCTGAGATGGAATTCTTCAATTAAACGTTGATAGGCCTCCGCTTCCTCGATGGGATTGAGATCTTCACGCTGAAGATTTTCGATAAGAGATATTTCCAGAGCGGTCCTTTCATCAAACTCCTTGATTAGGACAGGGACTTCTTTCAGTCCTGCCTTCTGAGCGGCTCGCCAGCGCCTTTCTCCTACAATCAATTCATAACCGTCGGAGACTTTCCTGACCAATAGGGGTTCCAGGATTCCTTTTTCTTTAATAGAATCGGACAGTTCCTGAAGTTTGGCTTCGTCAAAGTGCTTCCGGGGTTGATGGGGATTCGGACGGATCTCTTCGATCCCACAATAGATGAGGTTTTTCCCTTCCGTTGGTTTCCATTCAGGGATAAGGGCGTCTAAGCCCTTTCCTAATGCGATTCGTTTAGTCACCATATCGTGTTCCGTTGTCCATCAGTTCCTGAGCCAGTTGAAGGTAACTCTCTGCCCCTTTGGAGTGAATATCATACAATAGGACTGGTTTTCCATGGCTTGGGGCCTCGCTCAGACGAACATTTCTGGGGATCACTGTTTTAAATACTTTGTCCTTAAAGTGGGTCCGGACTTCCTGAGCCACCTGGTGGGAGAGATTGTTTCGAATGTCAAACATGGTTAGAAGGATTCCTTCGATTTCAAGTCTTGGATTAAAGACCTGTTTGATTCGGACAATGGTCTTGAGGAGTTGTCCTAATCCTTCGAGTGCATAGTATTCGCATTGAAGGGGAATAATCACCGAATGGGCGGCCGTAAGGGAGTTAAGGGTGAGGAGTCCTAAAGAAGGAGGGCAATCAATGAGGATGTAATCGTAGTCTGTTTCCACCTCCTCAATCAGGTATTGAAGCCTTCTCTCCCGGTTCTCCTCCTGGATCAATTCGATCTCGGCTCCAATGAGATCGGTATTGGAGATTACTACTTCTAAATAGGGGAGAGAGGTCTTCTGGATCACCTCTTTCAAGCCTGAGCCGCGGAGGAGTGCCTGATAGATGGTTCCGTTTGCGCCCTCCTTGTTTACTCCTAAACCACTGGTCGAATTTCCTTGTGGGTCGATATCGATCAGGAGAACCTTCTTCTCGGCGACGGCAAGAGAGGCGGAAAGATTGACCGCCGTTGTAGTTTTTCCTACTCCTCCCTTTTGATTAGCAATACAAATAATACGAGCCATGAAGTCCTCTCACCTTCACCCTCTCCTCGGTGGGGAGAGGAAATTGCCTCTACAAGGACGACGTCGATATTCCCGCCAGGGTTTGTTCCATAATTGGATATGGGGGGCGGGAATGACACATTCATCAGGGATTCAAACCTTAGTATTTTTATAGCACAAAAAAGGAATAAAAGGGAAGATGAATTTTATACCTTAATCAGATGGGGAATAAGCCCGAGAGGGGTATTGGAGAAACCCATTCCGCCACAGGCGCCTGCCTGCGCAGGCAGGGATCCGACTCGGTCGGAAGCGCGGCTACTGCGTTCTTTGGGTTTCGGAAATACTCCTGTCGGGCTTAAAATGATTTCCCCCTTCAGTGATGGATGACTATCTTTCGAAAGAGAAGAAGGGTTCTTCGGATGGAGCTGAAAGGAAGAGAGAAACGGATAATCTTTTCGAGACGACAGGGAAGATTTTCGAATTGGGAGAGATAAGGAAGTTCATTGTCCAGTCGTCTCCCCTTCATGGCTATTAAAATCCCTCCCTGCTTTAAAAAAAGGGAGGCTTGAGGAAGAAATATGGAGAGTGTTGAAAAAGCCCTCGAGATGACCCCTTCGTATTGACCCTTTAAGCGTTCGATTATCTCTTTATTCTCGATGCGGCCGTGGATGACTTCCCAACCCTTTAAGCCGAGAGTCCGAAGGATATGTCTCTGAAAATCGGTCTTTTTCCGAACAGAGTCAATCAAAGTAATGTTTAATGAAGGCCTAACGATTTTGAGGGGAATTCCTGGAAAACCCGCCCCTGAACCAATATCGAGAAGGGTTGAGACCTCCGTGAGATGGGGATGAGCAGAGAGGGAGTCGAGAAAGTGTTTCAAAACCATTTCTCTTTCTGACCGAATAGCCGTAAGGTTCATTTTTTGGTTCCATTTCAGAAGTTCCCGAAGGTA
>CAZMWF010000126.1:0-2268 GCA_964570075.1 uncultured Syntrophaceae bacterium
AAGAAAGAAATATTAAGGGCCCTCTCAAAAAGAAAATCCTTTTATGGAGATTTTTATTACACTCCCGGTGGCATTCCCACTCTCTGTATTGCCGTTCCTATTCTAAATAACCAAAGAGAAGTAGAAAGGGTCCTGGGGGCATGGGTCAACCTTCAATCTCTCTCTGACTTAATCAAACAGATTAGGATTGGGGAGAAGGGATCGGCCTATATCATAGACCAAGAGGGAAGCCCCATTGCCTATCAAGAAGAGAGAGCCCTTTTGATGAGTCCTTTTGTCGCTCAGGTTATTTCAGGAAAGGAGGGAGAGATTGAATTTGAGAGTCTTAGAGGCGAGAAATTTCAGGTCGTATACAGGACTATTCCAGATTTAAATTGGAGAGTCGTGATCCAGGTTCCCATCGAAGAAATCTATGAACCCGTTAAAAATTTGACCGATGTGACTTACCGGTGGATTCTCGGCCTCCTCGGTGCAGCCTTATTGATGAGTCTTTTTTTTGTAAAACGGTTGGTCAAGCCCATTAAAAAGCTATCTGAAGAGATGAGGAAGGTTTCCATAGGAGACCTTGATCTCCATATTGACACTTCAAGGAAGGATGAAATAGGGGTTCTCAACCGCTCCTTCAATCAGATGATTGGAGATTTAAAGCAGGCTCAATTTGAGCTTAAAGAGGCAGAGAAAAAGTATCGAAATCTATTCGAAAACAATAAAGATATGGTTTATATCACTTCCATTGAGGGTCAATTCATAGAGGTGAATCAGGCTGGTGTGGAAATGTTGGGATATCAAGATAAGGCAGAATTGATAGGGATAAAGGTGAGCGAGATTTATTTCAATCCCGAGGAGAGAAAAAGATTCCAGGAGGAGATTGCTCAAAAAGGTTTTATCAAAGATTTCGAAGTCAAATTGAAAAGGAAAGACGGAAGCCCTCTCTTCTGTCTCATCACGGCTTCAGCAAGGAAAAACGATAAGGGAGAGATAATTGGATACGAAGGAATGATCAAGGATATCTCGGATCGAAAAAAAGCGGAGGAGGAACTTTCTCAAAGAACAAAGGAATTGGAGACCTTAAATGATTTAAGCACCCTCCTCAATCAGAGTCTCCAATTAGACCGAATCCTTCCCTTAGCCCTGGAAAGAGTGTTAGAGCTTGCGGGATTTGAAATGGGAACCATCTATCTTTTAACCGAAGAGGGAGAGGAACTCGAACTCAAATATCATAAAAACTATCCTCCTCATCTCGCAGAGGCCGTTAAAAGATTGAGAAGAGGGGATGGGGTGGTGGGGTTAACCCTTGAAAAGAAAGAGGTCATTTCCTTCTTTATCGATCAGTATCCATCCCAATCTATTCTTCCACATTTGAAAGAAGAAGGCATAAAGAGTCTGGTGGGAATTCCTCTCATGTCTAAAGGAGAGGTGATTGGGGCTATCTGTTTGACCAGCCGTTCTGTTCGCATTCCCAATGAGAATGAAATCCATTTTTTTAAAAATGTCGGAAATCAGATCGGAATGCTCCTTAATAATGCAAAACTCTTCTCCGAGGTGGCCAAAGCCAAGACCGAGTGGGAAACCACGTTTGACTCGGTAACGGATCTCATCACTGTCAGAGACAAATATTATCGCATCATTCGTGCCAATCAAACCGCTTTTAACCGCTATGGGTTAAGACCGGAAGAGATGATCGGGAAGAGATGTTTTGAGATCCTCCATCAAGGAAGTCATCCTTGTGAGGGATGTTATGTGACGAAGACTTTGGAAACCCAAAAGCCCGTTTCTGGAGAGAGGTTTAGTAAATATCTCAATGGCATATTTCAATACTATACCTTTCCAATCTATGACGAAAAGGGAGAGGTCATGGCTGTCGTTGATCTGGCGAGAGAGATTACGGAGGAAAAGAAAAAGGCGATCGAGCAAGAGGTGCTGAGTAATATTAATAAGATTATGGCTTCCAGTCTGGACATCAGACAGGTGATGAGGGCCATTCATAAAGAAGTCAAAAGGGTGATCGAGGTTGAAAGGATGACCATCACTCTTTTAGATGAACAAGGAAAAGGATTTCGATATTTTTCATTAGAAAAGGATTTGGGAAGTGGCAGGGAACTCAAAGGTGATGTCATCTATTCGATAGAAAAGACACCTTTTGAAGAGGCATTAGAGACCGGGAGACCTGTCCTTGTTCCGGATACGGCAACGAGTGATTCCTGGATCGATCAAGCATTATTAAAAGAAGGGATTCGTTCCTCCTTAGTTTTTCCTCTGGAATATAAA
>CAZMWF010000127.1:0-9525 GCA_964570075.1 uncultured Syntrophaceae bacterium
CCGAAAGGATTTCCTGTGGCCTTCAGATTTTCCATCAGGGTCTTATGGATATCAGGGAGAAATCCTGCCTCGACCAATTTCCGTCTTCCAGCCTCAACGATTTCAGAAACCATCACCCCGGCTGGGCAAGTGGCTTTACAGTTCAGACAGGTCGTACAGAGATAGAACTTTTCAGCCATCTCGCGAGAAGGTTTCAGTTTTCCCTTCATCAGATAGTAGGCCTGGATCACTCTTCCCCGAGCATTTTCAGATTCCAATCCAGTGCGGGCATAAACCGTACAACCAGCCCGACAGAATCCACAGTTGATACAGGCAAAAATCTCGTTGTCGACCTCTTGGCCGAAGCTGATTATCTTTTCGGGGTGTTCAATGAATTCCTTATAAGTAAAGAAGTCGTAGATGTCTTTCACCTGGTCATCGAGCCCCAATTTCCCGGGATTGAGGATATTTTTGGGGTCCAGGGCTTTTTTGATCGCTCTCATAACCTCCTGGCCCACTCCCAGTTCATGATGAATATAGGGTGCTTTGGCCAGACCAATTCCATGCTCCGCGGTAAGTGTCCCTTTAAGTTCCATGGTAAGGTCTATAAAGTCCTGAGCGATCTTTCGGGCAACCTCCCATTCCTCCTTCTTTCGGCCATCGATGATCAGGACGGCGTGAAGGTTGCCGTCCCCGATATGGCCGAAAATAGGGATGGGGAAATGATGTTTCTCCCTTAACTTCTGAAGTTTTCGAATCGTCTCTGGGATCTTGGAGATCGGGACACCGAAATCCTCCACCAGGGGAACCAGTTTGGCTCCCCGTCTCACTTTGGAGAGGGAAGGAACCAGGCCTTGACGGCCTGCCCACATCTTGAGACGTTTATTCGGATCATCATCCCATTGCTCACCAAGGCTATGGCATTCCTTCGCAATCCGATTAATTTTTTCAATATTCTCTTTTACGGCCTGTTTGTTTCCGTCAATCTCGATGAAGAGGATGCATCCGACATTCTCAGGAATGTTTAGACCCATCGCTTTGTTAACCACTTCGATGGAGAGCCGATCCAGAATTTCACAGGAAGAGAGGGGGATGCCTGCTCCGAGAATTCCTTCAGCCGCTTTTCCAGCATCCTCCACATCGGAAAACCAGAGTTGGGCGAAAGCAATATATTCAGGCATAGGAAGGATCTTCACGGTGATTTCTGTGATGACCCCGAGTGTTCCTTCTGCGCGAGAAAAGAGATGAACCAGGTCATATCCTGCAGAGGTCTTGGGGGCAGTCGATCCCGTCCTTAGGATTCTTCCATCAGCCAGGACGACTTCCAATGCCATGACATAGTCTTTGGTCGTCCCGTATTTGATGGCACGATTTCCGCTGGCATTGGTCGAGACCATTCCGCCAATGGAGGCAATGGTTGCACTTCCAGGGTCGGGAGGGAAGAAATGAGTGGGAGCCAGGGCATTATTGAGCTGTTGACAGATGACACCCGGTTCGACGACTGCATAGCCATCCTTACGATGGATCTCTTTAATTTTGTTCATTCGGCTCACATCAAGAATAATTCCTCCAAAACAGGGAAGGACCGCTCCAGTGGTACTTGTTCCCGAACCTCTGGGGATCACCTTAATCTCATTTTCATAAGCGAGCTTGAGGATTTTTGAAACCTCTTCGGTGGTTTTGGCAAAGACCACGGCATCAGGAATTCCCTCGTGGACAGACATATCCCTGGAATGGCAGAGTCTTTCGATCTGATCGGTTTTGACATTCTTCTCGCCCACAATTTTGATCAACTCTTGAATGTAGTCCATCGATGACCTCCTTTTTGGATTTAAAACTTCTTTAGAACATTTATAAAATAAAATTGACGAAAATTTCAATTTTTTCTAAACCCCCTGAAATCAAAAACACTTCCAATTAAAAAAACTTGTGATTCATGGGTTTTTATATTATATAGCTCCAAAAAAAAGAAAGGAGGATTTCATCCATGGAAATCGAAGGGTACCAATTTCCGGACGATCTTTATTACCACAAAGAACATTTCTGGGCGAAGGTAGATGGACATAGCGTAACTGTGGGAACGACCGATTTTGCACAAAAATTGGCAGGCGAAATTGTATACGTCGAGCTTCCTTCTGTTGGAAGGTCAGTGGAACAGGATAAACCTTGTGGTTCCATGGAATCCGGCAAATGGGTGGGACGAATCTATGCTCCTCTCTCCGGAAAGGTCGAATCCATCAACGAAGCCCTTGAGGATTCACCGGAACTGATTAATCAGAGTCCTTATGATAAGGGATGGATGTTTAAAATGACTCCTTCAAAGCTTGAGGAGGAACTCGGCAAATTGATGAAGGTGGGCGACCTCGAAGGATTCATTAAGTCAGAAATGGAACGGATCAAGAAGAAATAGAAACGATGAAACTTTCCAGACTCACTCCCCGACAATTACTGGAGATCGATGCCTGCACCCGCTGCGGAGAATGCCTCCGATACTGTCCAGTTTACATCGAGCGGGAAGAAGAGGCGATCAATCCCAGAGGGAAGATCCAGGCCATCAAACGGTTCATTCGTTCTCAGTTCGGAATTTGGGCAAAGATCTTTGGCCCTAAAAAACTGAGTGAAGAACAACTGAAGAAGTTTTCCGAGATGGTCTATCGGTGCACCCTCTGCGGGGAATGCGGAACGGTCTGCCCGGTATCGATTCACTCGAAAGATCTCTGGATAGGGTTAAGAGAGGTTCTGGTGGAGTTAGGGTATTACCCTAAGGAATTCGATACCCTTAAGAAGAATGTGTTAACAGAGCACAACATTTCGGGCCTGGACAATGAAGGAAGGATCGAATGGCTGGAGGCGATGGATGACCTTCCGGAGCATCGATATCAGAAAGAGAGGGCAGAGGTCATCTATTTTGTCGGTTGTGTGGCCTCCTACTTTCCTATGGTCCATAAGATTCCTCAGGGAATGGTCAATATTATGAGACGGGCTCAGGTGGATTTTGCCCTTTTGGGAGGGGCAGAGTGGTGCTGTGGATTTCCATTGATCGGCGCAGGGATGAGAAAAGAAGCCGAAGAGATGATGGCTCACAATTTAGAGGCGGTCCGCAAGAAAGGGGCTCATACGGCGATCTTTACCTGTCCTTCCTGCTTCCATACCTGGAAAGAGGAGTATCATTCAGAGATCAACCTGTTCCACTTCACCCAATTCCTTTTAAATTTAATTCAAGAGGGAAAGATATCCTTCAAGGAAGAGAAGATAAAGGTGACTTATCATGATCCCTGCGATTTGGGTCGAGCCAGTGGTATCTACGATCCTCCCAGAGCCATCCTTAGGGCCATGCCAGGGGTAGAACTGGTGGAGATGAAAGATCACGGACCCTATTGTAAGTGCTGTGGAGGTGGGGGAAACCTCGAGATGATTGACCCGGAACTCTCCGCTGCCCTGGCCCGAGAGAAGATTAAGCAGATCCAAGAGACGGGGGCAGAGGTCGTTGTCACCTCATGCCAACAGTGTATCCGCACCATCATGACCACAGCAAGAAGAATGAAGATACCTATTAAAGCACTCAATTTGACAGAATTGGTTTTAAAACATATGAAATAGGACGTTTTCGTCAGGAAGGTTTTATGGATAAACATACCCTCTTCTATGCCATGTTCATTCCTTCACTGATCCTTTTTCTCTTGGGGATGGGATTTCGCATAAGCCTCTATCTCCAGGGGACAGTGAAGGGTGCAGAGCATGCCACTTCTTGGCAGAAACTCTGGGTTCTATTGAGGAGAGGCTGGAGGGGGTTCTGGAAGAGGCCCATCTGGTATCTTTGGATTACCATCACCGATGTCCTTTTTCATCGAAAGCTATACGGGCAATCCTTCTATCGGTGGCTTGCCCATAGTTTTATCGTTTTTGGGTTTGTTGCGACCTTTATCGTCGATATGATCAAAGGATTGACGACAGGCTATCTGGTGGAATGGAGCCATTCCCTCCCTTTTCTCTCCTTTGCCCACGCCTTTGAGACAGGTGCCATTCGTCCTTTTCTCGACTTTTTTCTTGAATTCTTCAGTTTTCTTATCCTCGTGGGGTGTGTCATGGCCCTCATCCGCCGGTTCATCTTAAGGCCACCCCAATTAAGAACCGAAGAGGAAGACATTACCTCTCTTCTCTTTATCCTTTTTTTAGAGCTTTCGGGATTCTTTATCGAGGGGTATCGAATCGCCCATCCGGAGGTGGTTACCCATCGAGTCTATATGGCCAACTTTACTCCCCCGAGCGCAAACAACTGGCTCTCCTTTGGAGGATATTTCATCTCTATATTCCTTAGGGGAGTGGAGATCAACCCTGATTTTTTGTGGTATTTCCATGTGATTCCCAGCCTTCTCTTTTTCATCTATATCCCTCATTCGAAACTTCTACATATCTTCACTTCCTCGGCCACCGTCATTGGCGACCGAACGAGAGAAAAGGAAAAGCAACCATACTGAAGGGTGGAATTAAATTTAAGCTCGACAGGAGTATTTCCAAAACCCAACGCGGTAGCCGCACTTCCGACTTGGTCGGATCCCTGCCTGCGCAGGCAGGCGCTTCTGGCGGAATGGGTTTCTCCAATACCCCTCTCGGGCTCATCATTCAACTATGAGGAATGAATTCCTGGAATCACTTGACAATCTTTTGTAAAAATGATAATGAAAAAAATCACAAATTTTAAATTAAAAGGAGGGGAATTTTATGACCATTAGCAAATGGATGACTGCAGGGACAGTACTTAAAATGATGGCCATGCATTATCCTGATAAGCCTGGAGCCGGAGATAAGTTCAGAAAGATGACCTTCAAGGAATGGAATGAGAGGAGTTGCCGTTTGGCAAATGCCTTGAACCAGTTAGGTGTAAAAAAGGGAGATCGATTTGCCATTCTGGCCTATAATTGCGTGGAGTGGATGGAGATCTATGCTGCCTCAGCTAAGGGAGGACAGGTCACCGTTCCGATTATGTTTCGTCTTGCCGCTCCAGAGATTGAATACATTATCAATCATTCAGAATGCAAAGCCTTCTTTGTCGCCAAAGAGTTTGTTCCATTGGTGAACTCCATCAGGAGCAAGCTTCCCACTATTCCTCCAGAGAATTACGTTTACTGGGGGGATGAAAATGTCCCTGAAGGCTACCAGTCTTATGAAAAATTGATTGCCCAAGCCTCCCCCGAGGAGCCCGATGTGGTGGTCGATGGAGAGGATATATGGAATCTGATGTATACCTCTGGAACCACAGGAAAACCGAAGGGGGTTGTAAGAACCCATGAAAGTAATGTGTCTCAGTATATCTTAAATGCAATCAATATGGGGCTCCGTCCGGATGATTGTGTCATGCTGGTTATGCCTATGTGTCATATCAACTCTATCTTCTACTCCTTTACCTATACCTACGTGAGTGCAAGGGTCTTCGTATACAATATGGTGAGCTTCGATCCGGAAGACCTGTTAAGAACGATTGAAAAGGAGCGAATCACCTTTACCTCTCTGGTTCCTACCCATTACATTATGATCCTTTCGCTCCCTGATGAGATTAAAAAGAAATATGACGTAAGTTCCATCCGACAACTCCTTATCTCTTCGGCTCCTGCCCGAAGGGATACGAAGTTGGCCATCATGGACTATTTCAAAAATGCAGAACTCTGGGAAGCCTATGGATCCACGGAGGCGGGTTTGGTGACCCTGCTTCGTCCAGAAGAACAGTTTAAAAAATTGGGGTCCATTGGGAGAGAAATCTGGGGAACAGATCGAATCAAGATTTTAGATGAGAATGGGGTGGAGGTGCCGGATGGTCAGGTCGGTGAACTCTATTCCCGCACTCCCCATGTCTTTAAGGAATACTGGAAAGATCCAGAGAGGACCAAAGCCGCTTTCAAGGGAGAGTGGTTCTCTGCTGGAGATATGGCCTACAGAGATCCAGATGGCTACTATGTCCTGGTCGACAGAAAAGCCAATATGATCATCACTGGAGGGGAGAATGTCTTCCCATCCGAAGTAGAAAACGTGATTGGATCTCATCCTGCGGTCAAATATGTGGCTGTCATCGGCGTTCCCCATGAAAAATGGGGTGAAGCAGTAAAGGCGGTCGTAACCTTAAAGGAAGGAATGAGTGTTACCGAGAAAGAATTGATTGACTATTGCCGTGGAAAGATTGCCGGATACAAGATTCCGAAATCGGTAGATTTCATTAAGGATGAAGAAATGCCCATGACCCCAACAGGGAAGATCCTCCATCGAGTCCTCAGGGAAAGATATGGAAAGTGGAGCGATGTGCGATAACCTTCTCTAAGCATTAAAACGATTGACCACAGGCCCGGGATGTATTTCCTGGGCCTGTTTATTTTTAATCCCCTTGAAAAAAATAAAGCAATAGGCTATGTTTCTGAAGTCCAAGGGATTCTAAAAGATCCCTTGGTTTCATTTTGTCTCTCCCTGATGGATTTCATCGGATAGGGAGGGAATGTTTTGGGTTGAACCAAGATGAGAAGAAGCCTCAAATGGAGATTGATCATTTATACGGCCGTTACCCTCTTTGCCGTCCTTCTTTTTCTTCCCACGGTTGTGTCAGAGCTTCCCTCCTGGTATTTTAAAGTGATCCCTACGGAGAAGATTCATCTGGGTCTTGATTTACAAGGTGGGATGCATCTTGTCCTGGAGGTTGAAGCCGAAAAGGCGGTGGAAAGTTATCTGGAACGGATTAAAAATAATCTCCGTGATGATCTGCGAGACAGAGGAATTCCAGTAGGAAAGCTCGAGAGAGAGAAGAATCACCAGATCGTCATGGAGGTTTCTGGAGATAAAGAGAAGTGGGAGAAACTCATCAGTCAACGTTATAGTATCCTGCAGGAACTCTCCACCACCCCTCTGGAGAAAGGGATCTGGAGGGTGACCTTTGTTCTTGATTCTCGTCAGGTTGAGCAGGTTAAGAAGAATGCTATAGATCAGGCCCTTGAGACCATTCGAAATCGAATCGATCAATTTGGAGTCTCAGAGCCTGAAATTACCCTCCAGGGAGTCGATCGGATCCTTATCCAGTTGCCAGGGATTCGTGACCCCCAGAGGGCGATCAACCTTATCGGTCGCACTGCCCTATTAGAATTCAAATTGGTCGATGAGGAAGGAAACCTTGAGGAGGCTCTAAAAGGCAACATCCCTGAAGGATCCATTATTCTCTATCAAAGAGTGGTGGATCCAAAAACAGGAGGGACGAAAAAGATCCCATGGCTTCTCAAAGAGAAGACCTTAATGACCGGAGAGGTTTTGAAGGATGCCCGGGTGGCCATTGATTCTCAATTTAGGGAACCCTATGTGGCTCTGGAGTTCGATGATATTGGGGCGAAACTCTTTGAGCAGATCACCGGGGCCAATGTGAAAAAGAGATTGGCCATTATCCTGGATGATCATGTCTATTCCGCTCCTGTGATTCAGGAAAAAATCAGCGGAGGAAGGGCACAAATCACAGGGCGATTCGATATGAAGGAGGCCAGCGATTTAGCCATTGTGCTTCGAGCAGGGGCTCTCCCTGCCCCTGTAAAGATCATCGAACAGCGAAGCGTCGGTCCTTCTCTGGGACAGGATTCCATTCGGAAGGGAATCTTCTCCACCATCGTGAGCGCTATTCTCGTTGTCCTCTTCATGATTTTTTACTATCGAGGGGCAGGGGTGATAGCCGATATCGCTCTTATCCTAAATGTATTGTTTGTGTTGGGAGCTCTGGCTATCTTTCGGGCCACCCTCACCCTTCCTGGCATTGCCGGTCTGGTCCTATCGATCGGAATGGCCGTGGATGCGAATATTCTGATCCACGAGCGAATCAAAGAGGAGCTGAGATGGGGAAAGACGATTCGAGCGGCCATTGAACAGGGATATCATCGTGCCTTTGTGACCATTATTGATTCAAACCTGACCACCCTGATTGCCGCCCTTTTTCTCTATCAATTTGGGACAGGTCCGGTTCGGGGATTTGCCGTGACCCTTTCGATTGGTATTCTGGCAAACATCTTTACCGCTGTCTATGTGACTCGCTGGGTATTTGATTTTCTCACCCTTCGATTGAAGGTGAAACGATTAAGCATTTAAGAGGACTTTGGAATGGAAATCATTCCTCCCAACACTCGTTTTGATTTCATTGGAAAGAAGAAATATACGTTTTGGATTTCTATCCTTGCCATCCTTGTGAGTTTAGGTTCGATCTTCCTCCAGGGAGGATTAAGATACGGGGTCGATTTCGCTGGTGGGATTCTCATCCAGGTGAGATTCTCAAAAGGGGTAGAGATCTCTGAGGTTCGTCGGGCTATGGAAGAGATTGGATTGAAAGATGCCATGGTCCAGAACTTTGGAGAGGAGAACGAGTTTCTCATTCGACTGGAAAAGAGTTCTACGGATCTGGAAGAGATGTCTAAGAGGATCCAGTCCTCTCTTCAGGAACGATTCAAAGAGAAGGCCTTGGAGATTCGCAGGGTCGAAGTCGTTGGCCCGAAAGTCGGAAAGGACCTGAAACGGAAAGCCCTTTGGGCGATCGGACTTTCTTTTTTAGCCATGTTAGTCTATGTGGCCTGGAGATTTAAACAGGTCTCCTATGGGCTTGGAGGAATTGTTGCCCTCATTCATGATATCATTGTGACCTTTGGTGCCATTTCGATTGCCCGTCTGGAGTTTTCCCTCTCCTTGATGGCTGTGATCCTGACGATCATCGGATTTTCCATCAATGATACGATTGTCATTTTCGATCGGGTGCGAGAGAACATTAAGAAGATGAGAAAGGACCCCCTCGAGAATATTTTCAATACGAGTATTAATGAGACCCTTGGCCGAACGATTCTGACTTCTGGGACGGTCATGATGGTCGTCATCATTCTCTTTTTCTTCGGGGGACCTGTGATCCACGATTTTGCCTTCACCCTGATGATTGGATTGATTTCAGGAACTTACTCCACCATTTATGTGGCAAGTCCGGTCGTCCTTTTCTGGAATCGCCTTGTCAGTAAGAAAAGAAAGGGCTGAAAAAGGAGAACCTTTTCTTGACATCAATGGAATTAATATATTAATTAATAAAATCAAATGATGAAGACGTATCAAGCAAAAAAAGAAGAAATCGAACGGAAGTGGTATTTGATCGATGCCGAGGGGAAGGTCTTGGGCCGATTGGCAACAGAGGTGGCCAAGATCCTGAGGGGTAAGAAAAAGCCTATTTTCACCCCTCATGTGGATACCGGGGATTTTGTGGTGGTGGTCAATGCAGAAAAAGTCTCCTTAACAGGAGACAAGAAAAAAAGTAAGAAGTATTATCATCATACAGGATACCCAGGGGGAATTCGGGAGATTACGGCTGAGAAGCTTTTGGCTAAAAAACCAACCGAGCTGATTTTGAGGGCGGTCAAAGGGATGCTTCCAAAGAATAGCCTCGGAAGAAAAATGCTTCGGAAACTGAAAGTCTATCCTGGGCCTAAGCATCCCCACGAGGCTCAGAATCCAATACCGATCCAAATTTAGAGGAGAAAGAGAAGGTGCCAGAGACGTTTTACG
>CAZMWF010000128.1:0-12522 GCA_964570075.1 uncultured Syntrophaceae bacterium
GCTCCGGCCAGAGGGAAATAAACACCCACCACCCAGCCTGATGCAATGGATACATACTTCCTTGCTGCCTGGGCCATCTCAAGATGAGTAGCCGAGAAAAAAGTCAATAAACATAAAATCAAAACTCCTGTAAAGACTCTCTTTTTCATCACCAACCTCCTTTCATTGATTTGTTTTTTTAAACCGAAGAATTATTTTTAGAACCGCCCTCTCACCTCCCTTCCTGACCGTAGATTCTTTTTATCCAAATTTGAATGAATTGTCAATTATTTTTAAGTCATCCATCACTCAGAGGTAGGAAATAAGCCCGAGAGGGGTATGGGGTTCTATGGGTTTCGGAAATACTCCTGTCGGGCTTAAATTTACTCCCACTCTTTAGTGAGGGAATACATTTTTAAGTATTTTTATTTTTAGAAAAATGTGCTATGAAGAAAAATTGAAACTGGAGGGTTCTCCTATGGAATCCTTTTTTGAGGCTTATAGAGAAAAGACCCCACTCTCATGGAGCATTTTCCAACGAGCCAGAGAGGTCATGCCAGGGGGAATCTCTCATAATATCCATTACTTTCCCCCTTATCCCTTCATTGTAAAAGAAGCGATAGGTCCAAAACTCATTGATGTGGATGGGAATGAATATATTGACCTCTGGATGGGAAACTATACCCATATCCTTGGCCACCGACCCCAGCTCATTACCCAAGCCATAGAAGAACAATTAAAGAATGGAATCCATTGGGGTGCCCTCTTTGAAAAGCAGATCGAATGGGCTGAACTCATTCAGGAGATCATCCCCTCCGCAGAGATGGTCCGTTTTTGCTGCTCCGGAACAGAAGCCACGATGTATGCTGTTCGGGTTGCGAGGGCTTTTACTGGGAAAAAGATCATCTTAAAAATGGCTGGAGGCTGGCATGGAGCGAACTCCGATCTCACTGTAGGAATTAAGATGCCTTACGAAAAGGAAGAAAGCCTCGGTCTTTTGCCAGACCTTCAACTCTACACCAAAACCATTCCTTTCAATGATCTCCCTGGGACACGAAATATCATTGAACAGAATAAAAAGGATCTTGCAGGGATTATCCTTGAGCCGGTTATTGCTGAGGGTGGATTTTCCCCAGCCACTCCTGAATACCTGAGGATGCTTCGTTCAGAAACAGAAAAGCTTGGAGCCCTTCTCATCTTTGACGAAGTGATTTCCGGTTTCAGGGTTGCCTTAGGAGGAGCCCAGGAGAGATTCGGAGTTCTACCCGATCTCACTACCTTAGGCAAGATTGCAGGAGGGGGGATGCCAGTGGGGGTAGTGGTAGGGAAGAAAGAGATCCTGATTCAAACCTCTCCTGAATTAAAAAAAGAGAAAGGGAATCGAATTCTTATTGGTGGAGGAACCTTCTCTGCCCATCCCCTTACTGTCGCTGCAGGGTTAGCCATGCTTCGATGTTTGAAAGAGAAGGAAAAAGAGATATATCCCTCTCTCGAGAGGGCTGGAGAGACATTAAGGAGAAAACTCCAGGAAACCTTCGATCAAGAGGGGTTAGAGGCTGTGGTAACAGGTTTTGCCTCGCTCTATCAAGTCCATTTTCCTTTTAAAAAGGGGCTTGAACTCAACTCCCCTCATCACATTCATCAATTCACAAACATCGAGAAGAGAGAGGTCGAATTTAGAATAAGGATGCTGACCAAAGGAGTTCATGTCATGCATGGGGGCGGGGCTCTTTCGACCGCCCATACGGATGAGGACATTGAAAGGATCGTAAAGGCGGCAAGAAAAGTAGCCAAAGAGATGGTCCAATTTTAAAATTCAAATTCCCGAGTCAATCCAAAAAAGGAGGTGGATGATGAAAAGATGGGGTTTCATTAGTATGGTTTCTATTTCTATTTCTATTTTAGTTTTAATTGGAGGTTGGACTATGGCCACAGAGAAGATTGGCGTGATTGTGGTGGATGTCCAGGGAGACTTCACAAAATTCAAAAATGGCTCCTTAGCCGTAGAAGGGACCGATGAGGCCTATATTAAGACGGTGCAGGAGAACACGAAGAAACTGAAGTCTTTAGGTTATCCTATCTATGCCACTCAGGACTGGCATCCCAAAAACCATGCCTCTTTTTTCACCAATCATCCCGGGAAAAAGGCCTTCGACGTGATTAAGCTTCACGGAAAGGATCAAGTCCTCTGGCCTCCCCATTGTGTTCAGAATACCCCGGGTGCCGAAATTCTCCTGGATAAAACCTTGTTCAAAGCCGTCGTGAAGAAAGGAATGGATCCTCAATATGATAGTTATTCTGGTTTCCAGGACGATGGTGGAAAGAAAACCGAGATGGACAGGATTCTCAAAAAAGATGGGATTAAAAAGGTGATTGTCTATGGTATTGCTACCGATTATTGTGTGAGGGCTACTGCCCTTGATGCCGTGGCGGCAGGTTATAAGGTCATTTTGATTAAGAATTTATGCCGCGGGGTAGCCCCGGATACCTCTCAAAAAGCCATCGATGAGATGAAATCCAAAGGAGTAGCGATTCTCGAAGAGTTGGATTTAGAAAAAATCAAAACCAATTAACTAAAGAGGGGGGCAGAATCCTTTTCTCAAAAAAGGTCTGCCCCCTTTTCAAATGAAACCAACCCGTTTGCTTAGTGCTTTCCATAAAGCCGTCCAAACAGGGTTGATGGCTCAATAATATCTCTTCTCTTCGATGTGATCCTCGGCGAGGTCCATTCCCCATTCGTTGAGAATCTTTGAAACGGCTCGCTCTCCGCTCTCGATACAATTTGGAATACCCACTCCTCGATAACTTCCGCCTGCAAGGGCCAAGCCCGGAATCTCGCCACTCCGTTTCTCTATCAACTCCACTCGCTCAAGATGCCCGAGGGTATATTGAGGCATTCCTCGGGGCCACCGATAAAGACGGTAAAAGATTGGCTTTGCCTTTGGATTGAGACCCACAATCTCTTGAAATTCGGAAAGGACAATCTGAACCAATTCTTCATCCGAGCGCTCCATTATATCCTGATTGTGAGGACCTCCTATGAAACCCCGAAGAAGGGCCCTTCCAGGTGGAGCCCTTCCAGGCCATTTTGAAGAAGAGTAGGTTGCCGCCATTAAAGCTCGAGCTTCGACCATTGGACAGAGCACTCCGAAGGCATTGAGATCAATTCCAACCTCTCTTTCATCGAAAGCGAAGGAGAGGGTAGCCGAAGAAGTCCAGGGAATCTCTGCCAGGGCCTCTGCTATTTTTGGATCGATGGGTCTCATCAGGGGTTCTGCAGCCCAGGATTCGGTAGCCACAATGACCCCCTCTCCTTCCCAAACCGTTCCATTGGATAAATGAACCCTCCACCGATTCTGTGAATCTCTTTCAAGGAAAGTCACCGATAGGCCTGTATGTATCTTCTCCAGCCCCGAAGCTTCCGCCATTCTATCGGTCAATTGTTGCATGCCTCTTACAAAAGAAGTAAAGAAGGTTCTTGGCTTCTGGCCTGGTTTGGGAGGATATTTCTTCCTCATTTCCTCTACCTTTTTTCGAATCGCAAGAAATCCCTTTATTAGAGACCCATAGGTTTGCTCTATCTCAAGGAGTCTTGGAAAGGTAGCAGCGAGGGACATCGTTTTTGGATCGGAGGCATGAACCCCTCCTACGAGGGGTTCAGCAAGACGATCCAAACACTCCCTTCCCATCCGTCTCACTACGAAACTCTCCAGTGTCTCATCATAGAACTCTCCTGGTTTCACTTTCTTAGGCGGAATAAAAAGATCCATTGCCATCCGAATCTTTCCAGACCATGAGAAGAGCCCGGTTGTCATGAAAGGAAGAAATTTGGTCGGAGCAAACATCATAATCCCGTCAGGTAAAGGATAAAGTTTCCCCCGGGAGAAGATGAATGTTCGTTTCTTAGAATCGTCTGTAGGGAGTTCATCCTCAAAAATTCCTAACCATTTTGCAATTCGATGACAGGCAGGCTTCTCGGTGAGAAAACAGTCCGGTCCTCCGTCGACGATGAACTCTCCATTTCCAGAAGGATCTTGAATAATCTCGGTGAGAATTTTTCCTCCTAACCGTGGGGCTTTCTCAACGAGAAGAAAATCGAGTTCGTATCCCTGGGAGACCGCCCGCCGGATTTTATAGGCAGCTCCAAGACCTGCCACCCCTCCTCCGATGATGAGGATTCGTTTCATCTGACCTTCGATATGGAAAGGGTTCGAGGACTTAATCCATCAAGGATCCATTCACTGGATTGTCTCGATCCTTGGGAGCTCGAATCCTTTTAAATGGGCTTCTATCACACTCGTCAGGGCTTCGATAAATCGCTCAGAATCGTTGAGCGAAGGAGCTCTCCTTAATGTCAATCCTAAGGATTGGGCCTTCTCTCGATAGAAGAGATCAAGGTCATAGAGAATTTCGATATGATCGGAGAGAAAACCAACGGGAACGACCAGTACCTCTTTGACATAAATTTTACTAAGCCCTATTAGGACTGACTCCACATCTGGACCGATCCATCTCTCAGGACCCCCTCCTTTGCTTTGAAAAGCAAGATGCCAAGAAAGGGGCTCTATTTTCTCAAGGATTCCCCTCACACATTCTCTCAAATCACCCACATAGGGGTCATGATGGATCACCGATTCTGGAAGACTATGGGCTGTAAAGATGAGGTGAACCCTCTTTCTCCTTTCTGAGGGGAAAAGGTCCAACCCTTCCTTGATCCTTTCAGCCCAGGACTCCAAAAAGAGAGGATGAATGTGCCATCCTTCTATAAAACGAAGCTTCAAAGGATCGCCCATCCTTTTGTTGACCCGGTTCACCTCTTCTTTATAAACCCCTGTACTCCATTTCGATCGAAAGGGGGTCATAGGAAGGACGAACACCTCTTGATGTCCATTCTGATGAATCTCTTTTAGTACCTCTTCGATCGAAGGTTCTCCGTAGCACATCCCTATATACGACTTGAAGAAATAGCCTTTCGCCTCCAATTTTCCCATAAGCTTTTTGCCTTGCCTTTGGGTAATCTCTTGAAGAGGAGAAGACCCTCCAATCTTTCGATAGCGATCTTTCACCCTCTCCAATTGTTCTAACGAGGGAGGGCGACCCTTAAATAGACGAGTTAAAAAAGGCTCCACTTCATCCAGAGATCGAGGTCCCCCGAAGGCTAAAAGGAGAAGGGCTTTCATCAATTACTCCCAAACATTTATCCCTTGCTTTTTAGGCTCTCGAGCTGGAGCTATATTCGTGGACCATCTCCACCAGGGCTTCAACATTTTCGACCGGAGTATTGGGAAGGACTCCATGACCAAGGTTAAAGATATGTCCTGGTCGACCTTTTACCGCATCAAGAATCCTTTTGACCTCTTTCTGGATGAGATCCAAAGGCCCAAGGAGGACGGCAGGATCAAGGTTTCCCTGAATCCCGACATCGTAACCCACCTCTGCCCATGCCTCTCCAATCTCTATCCGCCAATCCAATCCAATCACGTCTCCCCCTGCCTTTTTCATCAATTTGAGAAGAGTGGCATGAGAGGTAGCAAAATGAATGATGGGAACCCTGTTTCTCACCTTCTCGATCACTCGTTTCGAGTAAGGAAGAACAAACTCTTCGTAATCCTTCGGGCTTAAACATCCTACCCATGAATCGAAAACCTGAATGGCCTCTACCCCTGCCCGGACCTGGGCACAGAGGCAACGCGAGAGGACCTCGGATAGCTTCTCCATGAGCGCAAACCAGGTGGACCGATTTCGATACATCAGACTCTTTGTGAGCGCATAATGGGTTGAATGTCCTCCCTCGATCAGATAGCTGGCAAGGGTAAAGGGAGCTCCGGAAAAACCAATCAGAGGGATCTTCCCATCCAGTTCTCTTCGGACGGTCTGGATCGTTTTAAGTAAGAAGGAGAGGGATTCTTCGGGATGAAAGAGTCGAAGTCGGGAGATCTCTTTTTCGTCACGGACAGGATGGATGACAGGACCTTCTCCCTTTTTATATTCCAGACTCACTCCCATCGGTTCCAAAGGAAGAAGAAGATCTGAAAAGATGATGGCTGCATCCATCTTAAACTTCTTGATCGGAAGAAGGGTCACCTCTGTGGCCAGTTCTGGGGTTTTACACATCTCTAAAAAGGAGTATTTCTTTCGAAGGGCCCGATACTCCTTCATATACCGCCCTGCTTGACGCATCAACCAGATCGGAGTATAAGGAGTAGGTTTTCTATGACAGGCTAAAAGAAAAGGAGATTGAGTTTCCAAACGTTTCATCAAATTCTTATTTCGAATGTTAAGAATTCTTCCAATCCCTCAGCATCTGAATCAACAATCTCACTCCCACTCCAGTTCCTCCCTTCGGGAGTAAGGGTTTCTCTTTTTCAATAAAGGCGGGACCGGCGATATCAAGATGAACCCAGGGAGTTTTCCCTATAAATTTACTCAAAAAGATGGCCCCAATGATGGCTCCTGCCGCCCGGGTACCCACATTTTTGAAATCAGCCACATCGCTCTTAATATAATCGAAATACTCATCCCATAGAGGCATTCTCCAGACCTTCTCGCCCGATTGTTGAGAGGCCTTCTCCACCCTTCTGAGAAGAGTCTCATCGTTTCCAAAGAGACCAATGACATAATCACCTAAGGCGATCACAATCGCTCCGGTGAGGGTGGCCAGATCAATAATGGCTTGGGGTTGATACCGAAGGCTATAGGCCAAGGCATCGGAAAGGATGAGTCGGCCCTCTGCATCGGTGCTGAGGACTTCCACGGTCTGCCCGGAGAGGGTTTTCAATACATCCCCTGGCTTTAAGGCTTTCCCGCTCGGGAGATTCTCTGTAGCAGGAATGATTCCAACCAGGTGAAGGGGAATCTTCAGTTCCGAAGCGGCTCGCAGGATCCCTAACACAGCGGCGGCTCCGGACATATCCCCTTTCATCTTTTCCATCCCTTCAGAGGGTTTTAAGGAGATCCCCCCGCTGTCAAAGGTAATTCCTTTTCCCACTAAAGCGATCGTCTCCAGGTCTTTTCCTTTATTGTATTCGAGAATGATAAACTTGGGAGGCTCCTGACTTCCCTTTGCCACCCCAACAAAGGCTCCCATCCCTAAGGCCTCTGCTTGAGCCATCTCCAACACCTCAATGTCCATTCCATATCCTTGAGCGATCTCCTTTGCTCTCTCTGCAAGGAAGGTAGGGGTGACTTGATTACTCGGAGCATTGACTAAATCTCTAACCATATAAACGGCGTCAGAAATAATCTCTCCCGTACGGCATCCCCTCTGAATGGCTTCCACCTCTTTATCGCTTCTTCCCAGGAGGACTCCTTCTTCAATCTCTTTGATCTTCTCCCGCTCCTGCGTTTTCAATTCTTTAAATTGATAGGTTCCGAGTCTTAGACCCACGATAAAGGCTTCGGTGAGGACTTCTTCTGAAACATTTTCAAACTTCTCCACCTGGAAAGCAAACCGTTTCAATCCCCCATCCCGAATGAATTGCCCTGCCTTGGCTGAAGCCCCTCTCCATTTCTCCAGATCGAATTCTTCCTTTTTCCCAAGCCCTGCAAGAAGGACACGTTTGGCTGGAAGGAGTCCATGGGTATGGAAGAGTTTACATTCAAAAAGCTCTCCTTTGAAATCTCCCTCTTTAAGGATTTGAGAAATCCCTCCCTTCCATGCTTGATCGACTTTTTCAATGACCCCCTCTAAAGGTTGTGGAGATTCGAAGGAGAAGAGGAGAAGAAGATCACATGGATATTTCTCAGCCTCTGCCTTTTCGATGCGAATTTCCATAATCCCTCCACTAATCTATCTCTTTCAGCCTTTGGATGGTGATGGAACGATTCTCCTCTAAAGAACAGAATTCTTTGATTCGACTGACCAGAGAAGAGGGCCAATTCCCACGTTCAATCACCCTGGCTAACATCCAGGGATTTAGATCGGAGACTTCCATCCATTTCCCCGCCTTTTTTATGAGTTCATCCAATACTTTCCGGTTGGGGTCACCTTTCAAGGGATACTTCTCTTTTATCTCGATCCTGATCTTAGCTACATGGTCGCTTCCATAAATGGCATCTAACCCTTCTCTTTGGGCATAGGCAAACAGGGCCTCCTCGACCCTGGCCAACTCTGCATCGATCTCTTCGTTCATCAGCCTCTTTTTCTCTTTCAGCTCCACATATCGGTTGACCAGGTTGACCCCTTCCTCTCTTAAATATTCGTTCAGGGGCAGACTCTCCACCAGGATCAAATGTTTTCTTTTGGGACAGTACCCTTGAAAATCACACCAGTCACAGAGGGGACCTTCTTTGGGTAAGAATTCTCGATCCGATTCGATCCTCCTGATCAGATCCATCGTTTCCTGTCTGAGGCGTTGAAGTTCTTCTGGAGTCCGTGAAGACTGAATCTCGATGTCAAAGGTGAGGTAATGCCAAATCAATTTGATTTCCCGAATATCTTTCCACCTTCCTTCTACCCCCATTTGATAGAAAGCCAATTGCCGGTCGGAATCCACCTCGGCTTTGGTCGGAAGCCGGTTGGTCGTTTTATAATCATGGATCTCGAGGACCGAATGGTTAGAAAGGGTGAGACGATCAATGACCCCCCTAATCCAGTATCCTTCCTCCAGAGGAAAGTAAACATTCTCCTCCAGGGCTAATGTTTTCCCTTGATCAAATGGGTAATAACGATGGTAATAATCCCGAAGGCATCTCTCTCCCAGCCGTCGATAGTCCTCGGCACTGTAATCCTTTCGAATGATCTGGACGGTATCACTCCAATTCTTTTCCCAAGATTGATGATAGTAGGCGAGAAGTTCCTCGAGGGTATTGAGTTTGGTGACTTTGAGGTCTCGATAAAGTTTCTCCAGGGCCTCATGAACCCTTGTCCCCATGAAAGCCTCGATCCCCTCGGTCTCGATCTTAATTTTGTCAATATAGGCAAATTTATATTGTTGCGGGCAATTCTCATAGGTGGAAAGTTGGGAATGGGAGTAGGTCGGCACGGTTCAAACTCCTTTTTAATTTTTCTAATTATTCTTAACAAGAAAACCCTCCTCTGTCAAAAATCTCTTGAAGGCAATCTCTCGCTCAGTTGGGAAAAGGGTCCGAGAGGGGTTCGGTGAAGGGTCGCTCTTGAAGAAGAAAAAAGAACGTGATAGGAAAAAAGGGATGGTTATGAATAAGGGGTTAAAAAGTTTACAGGAAGAGATCATTTCCTGCAGGAAATGCGAAAGATTGGTAAACTATCTTCAATACTTGGCCACTCATCGCCCCAAAAGATTCAGGGATTGGACCTATTGGGCAAAACCTCTTCCCAGCTTTGGAGATCCTGAAGCCCGACTTCTTATTGTTGGCCTTGCTCCTGCAGCCCACGGAGGAAATCGAACAGGGCGAATGTTTACCGGTGACCGGAGTGGGGAATGGCTTTTCCAAACCCTTTATCAATTTGGTTTTGCAAACCAACCGACCTCTTCCCGAAGAGAGGATGGACTTTGTTTGAAAGATTGCTATATTACAGCGACGATCCATTGTGCTCCGCCTAAAAATAAACCCCTTCCGGAGGAGATAGAAAATTGTCGGGATTATTTTCTCAGGGAACTCGATCTTCTAAAAAAGGTTCAAATCATCGTTCCACTCGGTCAAATCGCTTTTATCCAAACAATAAAATCGTTAAGAGGGAAAGGATATAACCTCCCTTCTCTTTCTTTTGGCCACGGAAGAATGTATCATCTTTCAAAAGACTCGTCTACTTCCTTAATCCTCATCACAACCTATCACCCAAGTCAACAGAATACCCAAACGGGAAAATTAACTCGGGAGATGTTTCAATCCATTTTTAATGAGGTGGTCAATCTCCTGAAAAAAAGATAAAAAAGGGATCCCCTAGTTAAGCCTCTTTTCCTGCCCCAAGATGTTAAAGCGCTTGATCAGAGATTAAGGGCACAAAAAGGGCACCATCAACCCGCTAATTCCAAATTATTTTTGAGGTCATTTTTCTAACTCCTTGATATTTGGGCTGGCTTATCCCAAAGCCATGATAATCAAGCTCCCCTCCTTTATAATACCTCCCCACCCTCTGCAGAATCTTTTAAAATTACTACATCTGGAGCCGCAGCGTTTTCATGATATCAGTATAAAATCCTCAATTAAATTGACAAAGAATCGAACTTAGCCTAATCTTAATAGGGAGATGAAGAACGAGTTTTTACCCATCAGCCGAAGGGATTTTTTAAAGAAGAGTGTGAGCCGGGGACTGAGGTGGGGAGTGGCTTCGTGTTCTTTTTCTTCCATTTTGAGACCGCGGAACTCCCATTCAAGCAAGGTGGCTGAGATACTTCATGAGGCCCAGTATTACAGGAAAGTTCCCAATGGCCTAGTCCAATGCGAGCTCTGTTTCAGAGGGTGCGATATTTCCGAAGGGAAAAGGGGGTTTTGCAGAAATCGCGAGAATATCAAAGGGGTTCTTTACAGCGTGGTCTACGCAAAGCCTGCGGCTCTGCAAATCGACCCTATTGAAAAAGAGCCCTCCTTTCATATGATCCCTGGAACTTCTATCTTCTGCACGGCTACAGCGAGTTGCAATTTCCGATGTAAATTTTGCCACAATTGGCATCTCTCCCAGAGGAGCGTCGATGAAATTCCCTATATTCAGATGAGACCTGAGGAGGTGGTTAAAAAGGCGATCGAGAGAGACTGTAAAACCGTCTCCTTCACCTACTCCGAGCCAACGGTCTTTTATGAATATATGCTCGATATCGTCAAGATTGCAAAGGAAAAGGGCCTCAAGACGCTCTACCATACCAATGGATCAATCAACCACGACCCCCTGGTGAACTTGCTCCGCTATATGGATGCGGTGACCGTGGATCTTAAAGCCTTTACCGAAAGATTTTATCAGGAGATTTCCTCTTCCATGCTGGAACCTGTTCTTCATACCTTAAAAACAATCAAATCGTATGGAAGACACCTGGAGATCGTTAACCTTGTGATCCCCACACTAAATGATAGTCCCGAGGAGATCAGGGAGATGTGCGTCTGGATTAAGACTAATTTAGGGAAAAGCACTCCCCTTCATTTCAACCGTTTCTTCCCGAATTATAAATTGACCCACCTCCCACCCACTCCCGTCGAGATCCTTGAAAGGGCATACAAAATTGCAAAAGAGGTGGGTTTAGAATATGTTTATATTGGAAATGTCCCTGGCCATGAAATGAACTCCACATTTTGCCCTCAGTGCAAGAAGAAGATCATTCATCGCACCCACTTTTTGGTCTCCGCGAAAGCGATCAAGAATGGGAAGTGCGGGTTCTGCGGGTATCCCATAGCGGGGATCTGGGCTTAAGTCCATGCAGATTGACATTTAACTTCTTCCAGTTCCTTTCCCTCCCTATCTCCTTTCGAATAGGACCGTCGTTGCCCTCGACATTCTCTAAGCGACCTCGGTAATTGTTCAGGTGCTCTCAGAGGGGGCCCTTAAGCTCCTCCCAGTGGCAACGGTGGAGGAAGAGCCGAAAGTCAGGGGTTTAAAGAGAATCTGGAGGAGGCATTTCACCTCTCCACTCACGGAAGAGATCTCATTGGCCGGGGATTCGAAAAGGACTTAACTTTCTTTGTCCAAATCGATATCCCCTCCATCATTCCTGTTTTTCGGGATGGGGTGATACGAGGGTACTGAATAACGATGGATTAGCCTCCATCAAAGTCTCGATGAACAGATGGGAGAATCAGGGTGCCCAATAAAGTTGGCAGTTGCCAAACCACCATGGGTAAACCCCTTTAACAAGGCCTCTGTGGGCGGTTGATTGAATGTTTAAGGGAAACATTCAGACGTCACCAAAGGTAATTTCCAGTGGGTGGTGGGGGCGCGAGTGCCCATCGGCATAAATAATCGCCCTGAAGCCTTTCCGTATGGTTCACTATGTCATTATGGGTACAGATCATCTATCCTCTTATCAAAAAACAGTTCATACCTGCTACGCCTGTTACCTTAAAAGGGGTATCGGTTTTGGGTCAGTTTTCGATATTCCCTACAGAGTACTGCTTCGCTCAAACTCTCGAGCAAGCGTAACATATGGCCCCTTGACCACCACATCAGCCTGGGCCATATTTTCTTCAAATTGGCGCCGCAGATGCTCATCGAGAAACCGATAGGAAGTGCATAAGAAGCGTCGCTACTCGATGACCAACTCGCGGACAACTTGCGGAATGGCTATGGCCATCACTTACCCCCTTCAAGAAACCAGAGTGCGGCATCATGGACCTGGATTTTTTCTGGAACATCTCTTGCCGTTTCTGGCATGAGAGTAATTATATTTAAAGTTGCTTTAGGGTGCTCTTTGCCTGCAGAAATGAGCGCCCTTATTTCTCTTTCCCTCGCTCCTGTCTCCGCAAGATCTGAGCAAACCTGAATCAGTGCTTTCCCCCCCTTCTGAAGAACGAACCAGAAAATCGACCTCGAATCCTTCTATTGTTCTCACGTAAGAAACTTCTCTTCCACGGCGCTCAAGCTCAATAAGTACCGCAGTCTCCAAAGCATGGCCCAGATTGGCTTTTCCAGAGCGA
>CAZMWF010000129.1:0-14942 GCA_964570075.1 uncultured Syntrophaceae bacterium
CATAGAAATCCTTACTTTGGTTGGTTTTAATCAGAAACCCATTTCAACGATGGATCGATTCGAAGGATCTATTTATATTCAATCCATCCGCATTCTATGGGTTTCGGAAATACTCCTGTCGGGCTTAAAATGATTTCCCCGCTTCAGTGAGGCATTACGGAGTGACTTAAAATTAGATGGATTCTCTCATTCAAGTAGAAAATTTGGTGAAGATCTACCAATTAGGAGAAGTGGAGGTTCCTGCCCTTCGGGGAATTACCCTGTCCATCGAACGAGGTGAATTTGTAGCCATTATGGGGGCTTCGGGGTCCGGGAAATCCACCTTTATGAATATTTTGGGCTTCTTAGATCAGCCTACCAGGGGTCTTTATCTTTTTGAGGGGATCCATGGCGAACACCTCTCGAGAGATGAGCTGGCAGAAATCCGAAATCGTAAAATAGGCTTTGTTTTTCAGGGGTTTAATTTGCTCTCGAAGTACTCAGCCTTAGAAAACGTCGAACTTCCCCTTATCTATTCTAAGATTTCAGGATTAAGAAGGCGAGAGATGGCCAAAAGGGCCCTCTTCGCCGTTGGACTTGAAGATCGTTCCCATCATCATCCCTCACAACTTTCAGGTGGGGAGCAGCAGCGTGTGGCGATTGCTCGAGCCCTGGTCAATCAACCCTCGGTCCTTTTAGCAGACGAACCCACAGGAAATCTCGATACAAAGACAAGTGGAGAGATTATGGATCTCTTCCGAAAACTTAACGAGGAGATGGGGATTACAATCGTGATGGTTACCCATGAACCAGATATTGCATCTTACGCTAAGCGAAGGATTCTCTTTAAAGATGGACAGGTCGTGGATGACTCCTACTCAAGGCTTTAGCCTTGAAACAAACCCTTTTAGAAGGAGAGGCACTTTAATCAGATGACCACCCTTGTCGCCAGCTTCCAAATTGCCTTGAGGGCCCTTCTTGCCAATAAAATGCGTTCCATTTTAACCCTACTCGGGATTATTATCGGAGTAGGGGCGGTCATCGCGATGATTGCGGTGGGCTCAGGAGCAAAGAAGCGGATTGAAGAACAGATTGCCAGTATGGGATCTAATCTCCTGGTCGTGATGTCAGGGAGTGCGACAAGTGGAGGAATTCGATTTGGAGCAGGGACGGTGCCGACCCTCACGTTAGAGGATGCAAGAGCGATTGCTTCAGAGATCCCAGGAGTCAAATATGTGGCTCCTGCCTACAATGGAATTGCTCAGGTCGTTTTTGGGAATCAAAATTGGTCGACGCTCATCTATGGATCTACCCCTGAGATTTTTGAAATCAGAGAATGGAGTCTTGTCTCAGGGCGCTCATTGACTCAGCAGGATATCGATGGGGCGGCCAAAGTTTGTATCTTAGGGAAGACCGTAGCCGAGAACCTCTTTGGAGGATTGGATCCAATAGGTGAGATTGTTCGGATCAAAAAGATTCCTTTTACGGTCATTGGCGTTCTCAGTCCCAAAGGACAATCCACTTGGGGACAGGATCAGGATGATATCATCTTCGTTCCCCTCACCACCGCCCAGAAAAGACTCTTTGGGATGCAGTTCCCCGGGATGGTGAGATCGATTTCTGTTCAGGCCACGGGACCAGAGGTGATGAAAAATGTGGAGGAGCAGATTACCGAACTCCTTCGCCAGAGACATCGGATTCCCCAGGGACAGGATAATGATTTTACTGTAAGAAACCTGACAGAGGTGGCTTCCAGAGCAGAGGAATCAGCAAAAGTGATGTCCCTTCTTTTGGGAGCGATTGCTTCTATCTCCCTGATCGTTGGGGGAATCGGGATCATGAATATCATGCTCGTCTCGGTCACGGAACGAACCAGAGAGATTGGGATTCGGATGGCTGTGGGAGCAAAGGGTAAAGATATCCTCCTTCAATTCCTCATCGAGTCTCTCATGCTCAGTCTCATGGGAGGGATATGGGGAATTGCAATCGGGATGGTTGGAACCCTCGTCCTTGTCCATTTTACCCAATGGCCCACTCTGTTTTCCCTGAAAGCCATCCTTCTGGCCTTTCTCTTTTCCGGTTCGGTAGGAGTCTTTTTTGGATTCTACCCCGCTCGCAAGGCCTCCCTCCTTAATCCCATCGATGCCTTGAGATACGAATAAGAATAGGATATAGCATAAGCGATGGATTGGATCGAATTCTTAATTTTTTTGATGGTAGGGTGTGGAGTAGGATTTCTGGCCGGTCTCTTTGGGGTAGGAGGTGGATTTGTGATGGTTCCTGTGCTCATCCTGAGTTATGAGCATCTAGGACTCTCGCCCACTGTATTAACCCATCTCGCCATTGGAACAAGCCTGTTGGTGGTGGTCTTCAGTGGAGCCTCCAGTGCCTACCAGCATCGAAAAAAGGGAAATGTGGATTGGCGAGCTGTGGCTTTCATTGGGTTTTCAAGCGCTCTTACAGCGTTTGGAATGGCTCGGGTGGCCGCTTCACTGAGCGGAAGGCATCTTCGGATCGCCTTTGCGATCATTGTGATAGGGGCAGGGATCCGGATGCTGACTGAGAGTAGAGCCAAGGCTGAAAAGAAACTCGAACTGACAAATCCTCCGAGCCCTTTTGGACTGATTGGGGTTGGTCTCGTTGCAGGTGTGGTTTCTGCCCTTGCGGGAATTGGGGGAGGGGTGGTCACGGTTCCGATGATGTATCAACTCTTGGGGATTCCTTTAAGAATGGCCATTGGAACTTCGAGTGCTGCCATTGTCATCACAGCACTTTTTTCCGTGACAGGTTATGTGGTCAATGGAATGGGTCATCCGGATCTCCCTCCATGGACCCTTGGTTTTGTAGACCTTCAGCGAGGAATTTCTTTGGCCATCGGAACGATTCTTTTTGCTAAAGTGGGTGCTTACGTCTCTTTTAGAACCCATCCCTTTCTTCTTCGAAAGCTTTTTGCCCTTTTTGTCATTCTCGTTGCCCTCTATTTAATTCTGAAATAAGGGAAAAGCCCTTTTAAGTCTCTCCGAAAAGGGACAGGAGGGCATCCTCTTTGGCTTCCTGAATATGTTCCCGCATCACGCGCTCGCAGAGGTCAGGGTCTCTTAGACTTAGGGCCATCATAATCTTTTTGTGCCCCTCGATTGATCTTCTTCCCCCATCTGGATACCGCAGAGTATCCTTCCGATGCCTCAGTACATACTTTCTCATATTGACGATGAGCCGATAGAGTCGAGTCTTGTGGGAAACTTGCTCATGGATCGTGTCATGAAATCGAGTATTCCATTTAAAGACCTCTTCGATTCTTTTTCTTTTCAAGGCCTCTTCTGCTTTCTCAATGAATTCGTACAATTTTTTGAAGGTCTCTTCAGAAAGGGTTTGGGAGAGGAGCCTTAGGGTATAGCCTTCAAGAATCGATCGAAGCTCGAAGAGCTCTTCTATCTCTTCTCGTGAATCTCGAGCAACAATGAAGCCCCTTTTTTTACGGGGTTTGATCAGTCCTTCGGCTTCCAATTTGTGGAAGGTTTCCCTTATAGGGGTTCGACTGACCCCCAAGGTTTTTGCCCAACGCTCTTCTGTCAGTTTCTCTCCGGGTCGAAGGCGTCCTGAAAGAATAGCCGATTTGAGGTATTCATAGACCTTCTCCCTCACAGGTAGGCCAACCCTCTTTTTCTCTATTTCGAGAGGAGAGTGTTTCAATTCCTTTTTTAATCCTCTTCCAAAATCTTTGGTTTCTTCCTGATGAGGCTATAGAGAATGGAAACGACCGCGATGCCCAGGATGACCCCTGCGATCGGACGAAATAAAAAGGCAGAAAGGTCATAATCGACCATTCTTAATCCTCTCCTCAGAGAGATTTCCGTGAGGTTTCCTAAGACCAGGCCAATGATCATTGGAGCGATAGGGTAGTCATATTTCTTCATAAAGTAACCAATCACTCCAAAAAAGAACATGATCCAGAGGTCGACCGGATCATTTCGAATCCCAAAGGACCCAATCGCTGCAAAGATAAAGATACAGGGGCCAAGGAGGGAATAGCGAATTTTTCTGAAGTTCGAAAAGACCTTTGCCACCCCCAGCCCTGCAAAGAGCATGAGGATATTGGCCAGAAGCATCGCAAGGAAGATGGAATACATCAACTTCGGTTGATTCATAAAAAGCATGGGACCCGGCTGGAGACCATGCACAAGAAATCCACCAATGATGACCGCGGTGGTTGCACTTCCCGGGATCCCGAGGGTGAGAAGAGGAACCATGGCTCCACCCGTAGCCGCATTGTTGGCCGTTTCAGGAGCGGCAATGCCTTCTGGAATTCCAGTCCCAAATTTTTCAGGATGTTTAGACCAACGAACCGCCTCTGCATAACCCACGAAGGCTGCCGTAGTGGCTCCTACCCCTGGAAGGATGCCGATCCAGGTTCCAATGAGGGCTGAGCGGAGGACAAGCCATTTCATCCTCAGGATCTCTTTGACTCGAGGTAAAATCGTAGAGACTTTTTGAGCCAATACTTCACTCTTCTTCACTCCAGACTCTGCTCTTGACAACACTTCGCTTACAGCGAAAGCTCCAATGATGGCAGGAATGAAGTGGATCCCCCCAATGAGAGCCTTCCCCCCAAACGTGAATCTTGGATCTCCGGTCATAGGATCGATTCCAACTGTTGCCATGAGGAGCCCAAAGACTCCAGAAATAGCCGCCTTCTTCATCCCTCTTCCTCCCAGGGAGGCGATGAGCGTTAGGGCCGTAATGGCAAGGGCAAAATATTCAGGCTGGGAAAAGGTGAGGGCCACACTGGCCAGCAGAGGTGAGACCAGAATCATCACGATGACGCTGAAGAGACCTCCTAAACATGAGCACATCACTGCATAACCTAATGCCTGAGCAGCCTGTCCTTTTTTCGCCATCTCATATCCATCAAAAACCGTTGCTGAAGCCTCTGGAGCACCCGGGACATTGAAGAGGATGGCCGAAATAGAACCTCCATAGGTTCCTCCACAATAAACCGCCGTGAGTAGGGCAAGTCCATTAATAGGACTCATGGCAAAAGTGAAAGGGATGAGTAAGGCGGTTCCCATAGTGGAGTTAAGGCCTGGAACAGAGCCTAAAGTGACTCCAAGAAGAACTCCACCCCAAATGCAAAGGAGGGTGAAAGGATTCATTACATTCTGGATAGCCCCGACCCAAAGATCCCACATTATGACCACCCTCTTTAATAAAAGAGATGACTCAAATCGAGAAATATTCCTATTCCTCGAGGAAGGGGAACGTACATGGCTTTTGTAAAGACATAGATGATGAGGAAGGTAATTCCAAAGGAGATGCTAATCATCCAAATCTTCTTCCTTTCTCCTAAAAGATACATAAATGCGATGAGGAAGAATGGGGTAAGGAGAGTAAACCCTAAAATTTGAAGAAGAATAAAATAGAGGGCAATAAAACCAATAGCGATGAAAAATTTCAATCTTCCCTTATCCAGTTTAAGGATGGATTCTTTCCCCTCACCCTTCTTTCTCTCTCTAAAGGCATCGATGGCCACTCCTATACTGAGCCCCATTAATAATATCAGGAGAAACTTGGGCCAGTAAGAAGGCCCAAGTTTCGCATAGACTTCATGGCCCTCAAATTTGAAGGTCTCCCAATAAAGGACGAGAGACCCGATGAAAATGATAGTGCTGGTAATGATTTCCCCTTTAAACACCCTTTTTCTACCCTTTATTTCTTCTTTAGGTAGCCAAGCTCTTCGAAGATCTCTTTGTATCTCACATACTCCTCGTCCCAGAATTTTCCATATTCTTCAGGCCCCATCCATCCGGGCCGAAGATCCAGAAGGTTTGCCTTTTCAATAGCTTTGTAGGATGGATCATTGGCACATTTCTTAAACACATCGGCAAGATAGTTGATGATCTCTTGAGGAGTCCCCTTCTTGACACAGAGTCCTCTCCAACGACCCATGGTGATATCGTACCCCAATTCTCGACCTGTAGGAACATCAGGAAATTTATCCAGTCTCTTTTCTGTGAAGACGATGAGGGGTCTTAACTTTTTTGCCTCGATGAGAGACATGATGACGCCAGGTTCTTCATGAAGGACGTCAATATGACCTCCAAGGACAGCGGCATGGGTTTCAGGAGCCGCATCGAAGGGGATATACTTGACTTTGATCCCTGCTTTCTTGGCAAAAAGCATGACGATGACCTCATCTGGGCTGGCTGCGGTGGTTCCGGTAAATTGGAGTTTTCCAGGGTTCTCCTTTGCGTATTTAATCACATCCTGAATGGTTTTGAAAGGACTCTCGGCTCTCACATAGAACATGCTCTGATCCTGTTGGACATTGCAGAGCGGAGCAAACTCCTTGTAGTTCTCTCGCCCAAAAATCGTATTGATAATCTGTTCAGGGCTAAAATTATAAATGGTATAACCATCTGCAGGTTGAGAAAGGACATAGGTCGAGGCCTTCACTCCTGCTCCTCCCGTAATGTTGGTTACATTGATAGGAACTTTTAAATATTTTCTTGCAGGCATCATCAGGCTTCTAACAAAAATATCACTTCCTCCCCCGGCCCCATATTGGACTACCACCTCAATGGTTCGGGTGGGATAGTCTTTGGGTTTGGGCACCTGGGCCCAGGCCAAACTTATGAAATAAACGACAAAGAAGATAATAAATAAGCCAATCCATTTCCCTCTGCTTTTCATGTCCTTCCTCCTTTCCCTTCTTGTTTGCGTGTTAAATAATTTAATGCCCCTTTACTCCTTAGAAGAAAGATAATCCATAGTGCCTCCGATACACCTCCTTTCTATCTCCAGGGTTTGCCACTGATCCCATAGCCTTCCTGACCTGTGAGCGTTTTCAAAACCATCATAGCCTTAGACCGAGCCTCTATCTTCTTCTCCATTGGAATATAAAAGCTCGAGCTCAGTTTTTTTTGACAAAAGGTAGTCAATGCTTCCATTGCCTTTTGGCTCCCTGTGATAGGAAGGGCCGGCCAGAAATAGGTGTTGATTCCTAAGGCCACCATTCCTATGGCTTCTACGACTTCCGAGCTACGATTGGCCTCTGGGAAACAGGCCACCATTGGAAAGGCTTTCTTTTCCTCCTTGGGTTTCTCGAGAATAAAATCAATGAATTCGACTTCATCCACGTCGATGACAGAAGGCACCTCTTCCCCCATTCCCTTCAAAAACTCCAGCACTCCCTTTCCACAGAAATCTTCTCTGGATTTGGGGTTTAGAAATCCATATTTTGCCAGAGCGATACTGCTTTCACCTTTAGATAGACAGAGGATATCATTTCTCAAAAATTCTTTTGCAAAAGTCGTGATCTCATGGTCTTGAGAAAACTTCACATTTCCACTTCCAAAGAGAAAAGCCACGCCTCGAATTTGCCCTTGATCCAGTGCTTTCAGAATCTTCTTCCAAAGGATCTTATCTTTTGAAAATCCAATCACGGCAGATTCTTTAATGGGTGGAATGTCTCGGGGAAGCCTTTTTCGAAATTCATGAGATTTTTTCACTTCTCCTATGATCTCTTTTGCTAAATGACCAAGATCTTTATTCCTTTTTAAGTCGTCAATAGAAAAAATGGGGACTTCATACGCCTTTGCAATCTCCTTAATAGAAGGATGGACTCCCTGATCCGAAGCGACGATAAGATCGACCGCTCCTGTCATCAATGGAATTTCCTGGGAACCATAATTGGTGACCGCAGGGAAAGAGAAAGAAGCAATAAGAGGATATGTCCCAACACATAGAACCTGAATCGATTCTTTTTGGGCTTCCTGAGCTACCTTCTGTTTGAGGAGAGGAGAAAGATAACCATAAAGAAGGAGATTCGGTTTTTGGGTATCTAAGACTCCTAAGTTGACCTTGATCCAGGTTGGGGTGGTGTTACCCATGGCCGATCTTTTTAACTCTCCATAAAGCCTCTGGGAAATGAGGGCAAGCAAAGAGGATCTAAAGATCCAGAGGAGGGTTTCTTCATTCTCTGCGAACCCTCCCTCCAATTTTTGAGATGCCCTGAAGAGGTCTCTCACCATTCCTTGTGGGAAAATTTTCGCCTCATCCCATGGTCGAATCCAAGTTTTAGGGAGTGCTTTTTTAACCATCTCTCCATCATAAAAGAAGGATTGGATAGTCTTAAGCATTTGATCTGTTCGAAGTTTATTTTTAGGTCTCCATTGTCTCGATTCCATCTCCTTAGCGAATTCACTGAGGCGATCGAGATAAACCATCGTTCCTTTCAGGACCAATCGGAGAAGAGATTGAATAGCGAGTGTATCCCTCTCTTTTCCACAGATCCCTGCTTTATTAGAATCCCTGAAGGGATGACAAATACAGGGACCCTGAAGACAGTCTCGGCAGCTCAATCCAGTCTCACAGAAGCCACACTCAGGGAGTTGACCTTCAAAGCGATCCCATGTTAAAGAGATCTCCATTTCCGAGGCCTTGGGTAAAAAATATTCGACTGCCCGATCCATTGTCTTTTTCTGGATAAACTCCATAAATCGCTCCTTTCTATCCTAAGAAAATAAGATCCAATCCTTCCAGAAAGGATTCAAAAGGCTTTTGTCCTGTAATCCTTTCTTTCCTCCAGTCGAATGGCTTGAGTTGGACAAACCTCTGCACAGATAGGATATCCCATATTTCGGCACCGATCGCACTTAATCGCTACCTTTAAAGTGGAAGAGGGGGTAATAATTCCAAAGGGACAGGCCATCACACACATCCAACAGGCAATACAGGTAGGTTCATACACATAGACCAGCCCCGTTTCAGGATCTCTCCGCATCGTTCCGTTTGGACAGGCTTCGATACAGGGAGCTTCTTCACAGTGTCGGCATTGAAGAGCAAAATTCTTTCCCTCTACAAAGACTCGAGGAACGGGCTGAGGAGTCTCATGGATAGCCTGATAAAGTTCTTTGGAGACCGAGGCGATCTCGGTTCCACACCAGAGCTCACATTGATGACATCCTGTACATTTATTTTTATCCACCATTAAAATTTTCACGTTCTCCTCCTGTATCCCACTTTTTTCCAAACCCCGACAACCATTAAAGTCCTGTATCCATTATCTCTTTATATTCCGTCTCAGTAAAGCGATCCGCATATCTTCGGATCAATGGCAAAAGATCCATAAAATTAAGTCGATGGCTCATCAGGAGCGGAATATAATCCGTTACGACCATTTTCTTCTTTAATAGGATTTGATAAAGTCCTGCCTTCTGAGTTGGACCCACCAAGATGACTCCGACTAGACGGCCATTCTTTAAGATCAGTTTTTTATAAGTCTCTTTCGTTCTTTTTTTAATCTCCTGAAAAGCTTCTCCTCCTTCGCACGTCGAGCAGGTCTCTGCCCTTATGAGTCCCATTGAGATGGCCGGAATGCCGATAAAATTTCCGATCGAATTTCTTCTAAAAGATCCATCATAGAGAACCTTTTTCCCTGCCATATTTAAACCGGCAATTCGGCCTTGCTCCACGGCACAGGGCCAGATTGCATTCACCCATGGAGAGTCCCTTGTGATATCGTAAGTCTCTGCGACATCTCCGGAGGCATAGATATCAGCAATACTGGTCATCATCTCAGGATTGACCTTGATTCCACCTGTAGAACCAATCTCTATGCCAGCCTCTTGAGCAAGCTCAATGGCTGGTCTGATCCCAACGGCGACGATCACCATGTCACATTCGATCCCTCTGGATTCCGTGATGACCTTCTTGACCTGACCATTTCCTTCAAATTGGAGGGCCTTTTCTCCAAGGATGGTTGTGATTCCAAGCTCTTCGATTCTTTTCTGAACCACAGAAGCTGCCTCTTCATCAAACACGGTGGGAAGAACCTGACCAAGTTGTTCCAGAAGTGTGACCTCCATTCCTCTTCGTTTCAGACTGATACTGGACTCTACACCGACACTTCCTGCCCCGATCACAACGGCTCGTTTTGCTTTGAAGTGATAGATTTTTTCTGCATCCGCCATCGTCTTCAAAGGAAATATCCCCTGGAGTTCTATCCCTCGAATAGGGGGAATGATGGGATTTCCCCCTGTGGCGAGGAGGAGTTTATCGTAGGGATAGGACTTCCCATCTTCCGTTTGGATCATTTTGGAATCGGCCAAAATGGATCGGACCTTCACTCCTAAATGGGGAGTCACACGATTCTTCTCAAAAAAATCTGCCGATCTAAAACTGAGAAGAGGTTTTGAGAGTTCTTCGGCGATGTAGTAGGGAAGCAGAACCCTTGAAAAGAGCGGGGTCGCCTCCTCACTGAACAGATCGATTGAAGAGTCTTTATCGATGGAGCGTATGGCCTCCACGGCACTGATAGCCGAAGCACTCCCTCCCACAATGACATATCGCATAGAGTTCTCCTTTCTCTGCTCACCCCTTACCCCTCACTCCTTACCCTGTCTTTGGATTAGTAGAGACTATGGACCATATAAAGGGGAAGCAATTCCTTGAAGAGTTTGATCCCTCGGGTCATGTTATAATTCCCACAGGTGCAACATTTTGCCATTTCCAGACAGGCCTCCTCGACTGTTCGTCTTCCTCTTTTCACATCTCTGACGAGCTTCTTTACGAGGTCTGAAGAGATCATCGCATGACCACACATCGTAGTCGTTTTAAGGATTTCAAACTCGGGGAGCAATTCCGTGCGACCCCAGGTTCCCAAGGAATATTCAATGGTGTGAATTCGTCCCAATCCTGCCTCTTCCATGCACTGTTGAACGATATCGCTGATTCCGGAGATAATGATGGAGATACCGGGCCGATTCTCTTTTAACTCTTTGAGCAAGGCGACAATCTTTTCACGATTATCGAAGGTACACTGGACAATCGTTCCATCGGTCACGTGACTCAGGATGTCATCCATCGTGGTATTATAAATATTGCCCGTTTTCATATCCCCAAGATTGATTGGACCGTGCTTATAGCAAATACTTAAAAATTTTTGAGTCTTTGGAGCCGATCCTTTTTTATTGATCCCTGTGGCAGGACAGCCCAGTACCACAAAATCGTCCTTAAGGTCATCCCATTCCCCTCTTCGATGCAAACTATGAGTCATGATTCCTCCTCTCCTCATCGTCATAGAACTTGAAGGGTGGTTCTCCAAGGCCTAAATTGTTCTTGGTATTGATCGAATACCAGTACCCATATTGTTCTAAGATAGGTTTTATTGGAATTTCTCCCTCAGGCGGGACTTTTGTAATCACCTCTACGGAAAAGACGGTTTCTACTTTTTCGGCTGCCTTTTTGATAGCCTCAAGAATGGCTGGGAGATTCTCAATCTTACATTTTCCCTCTACGATCGCCGAAGTCGCTTTTTCATTGAGAATATCCTCCCTCAGTTTTCCTGTTTTGCGATCGGCCATAAAGTGAGTAACTGGATTTTCTTCGGCAAACTCATACCCCAAAGGAGCCAGAGCCATAGCCACCACTTCCACGTCTCGAAAATAGGCCCCTACTCCAGGTCTTCCCAACTCTATTCCCACTCCCACCTCGCCGGGACGATAGCGTCCGGAGACATCATTGGTTTTCATCTCCTCGGTTCCTCGACCCGGAACCTGTGATCCTTTAAACTCAATGAGGGGGTTGCTCAGGATGCTCCGGACCTCCCTTGGCCAAGGAGTCTCGGGCTGGTAAAGAGCCTTTACAGGACAGATATTAGCCCTGAGACAAACCCCACAGTCTGTGCAGCGTTCCTGATCAATTTCGATATAGACACGACCTGGAATCTTTTCGTGTCTTTTAAAACGTTGAATTCTTCCCATGGGACAATAGGGAAAACATCGTTTACAAGCGATGCATTTATCTGGATCGGCTTTCATGGATCCTGTCCTTCCTCCCTTAAAAATGTATACAAAATAGATTTTAAAACGGGGTTTGGCCGTTATATATCTCAACTTGATTTTTTTGTCAATAAAAAAATTTATTAATAATTACAAATAGTTTAGGGATATCCAATGAATCCCTGTTGAATTTGGAGGATTTTTCATTAAAATAAATTGCATACAATTTTATATCGACTTATCGGTTAAAAAATTGATTACGGATGAAGGGCATTCTATTTTGAACCCAGATTGACTGGAGAGGGGACAATGGCTTTTGAGGTTGTCGTCGATCAAGAGAAGTGTAAGGGTTGTGAGGAGTGCATAGAAGTGTGTACCTCAGGAGTCTTTTCCATTGAAGGGGGGAAAAGTGTCCCAATTCAAATGAAGGCTTGTATTGGGTGTAAAAGCTGTGTCGAAGTGTGCAAAGAAAAGGCGATTACGGTAAGAGACCAAGAGAAAGAAATGTCTGAGATGGCCTCCCTCCTTTTAAGAGATCTCCTTTAAGTCTTTTTGGGATCGGGCTCCGGATGGACGATGACATCCGCCATCGGGAGGAGCTTTTGGATAGCCTGTTCCACCTGTTCGGTCAAATGATGGGCCTCCGTTAGGGTCTGATCTCCATCGACAAATACATGGACATCCACAAAGGGTTGAGCCCCAGAGTATCGAACCCGGACATCATGACAGTTACGAATCCCTGGAAGAGCTTCCACTTCTGCAATAATCTTTTTTTGAAGACCGGTGGGAGCCACATCAATGAGGGCTTGGACGGTTCGGATAGCCAGTTTCCCACTGATATAGAGGACAATGAAGACGACCCCAATGGCGGCAATGGCATCCGCGTGAAGGAGAAAAGAGAGGCTTGGGGCTTTTTGTGAAATGAGGACACAGATTAATCCCAGAATGACGACGAGAGAACTCCAGATGTCAGTCCTAAAATGGAGGGCATCTGCCTCTAAGGCTTGGCTTTGGAATCGATGGGCGACTCGATAGAGAGCCCGGGATCGTGAAAGATCGATTCCAATAGCGATTCCCATGACTAAAAATGCCCAAACATTCACCTCAATGTGAATCTCATAGGTGATAAGTCGATGAATGGCTTCGTAGAGGATCCAAGCACAAGTTCCTAAGAGGAGCAGAGTTTCAAAGAGGGCAGAGAGATTTTCAATCTTTCCATGACCGTAGTGATGGGTATGGTCGGCAGGTCGATCGGAGTATCTTACAGCAAAAAGGGTCATCAGTCCTGCGATTAAATCCAGACCACTATGGGCGGCTTCGGCTAAGATTCCAAGGCTTCCTGTTGTAAGACCGACTATAATTTTGAGGGCTGTAAGCCCTGAGGCTGCGAGGACCGAGCTCAAAGCCACAGACCATTTTTCTTGCCTTCCATAAATGGGGATTTTAATGTCTTCCATGGTATTAGCGGAGTGCCTATTCCCCCAGGATCTGGACCATTAGACTTCTCTGTCGTCGTCGATTGTCAAAATCGATGAAGACAATCTGTTGCCATGTTCCAAGAGTCAAAATTCCATTCTGAAGGGGAATGGTGAGCGAAGGTTTCATCAGGGCAGCTCGGACATGGGAGAAGCCATTCCCATCTCCCCATCGCTGATCGTGTTCATAGGGGATATTCGAAGGGGCTATCCTTTCGATCGCCTTCTGGAGATCCCGTAAAACCCCGGATTCATATTCAATCGTGGTGACCGCTCCGGTGGAACCTGGACAGAAGACGGTGACCAGACCATTCTGAATCTTCGACCGTTTGACAACGGAGACTACTCGATCCGTAATATCAATAATATCGGTAAACCCTTTTGTACTGAAAGAGATCGTCTCGGAGAAAATCATCGCCCATCCTTTAAAAATGATAACTTCGATATCCTTTGGTGTACCTTCTTCCAGCTCTCGGTTTCAAGGAAACTCCCCTCGGCGTTCTCCAGGAGTTTTAAATTTTTCCCATTCCTCTGGTCGAAAAGAACGCATTTTTCTTCCTCCATTCAATCCTGTGCACACTCTGAAGGATCGCCCTTTATTTTTGAGAGGGCATGGGGAAGGGCAGGGAGGATGACGGTCAGATTCTCTCTTACCCCTTTTGGGCTTCCAGGAAGATTCACGATTAAACTTCTTCCGCGAATTCCACAGACTGCTCGGGAGATCATTGCATGGGGAGTCTTTTTGAGGCTTTCTGCTCGCATCGCTTCAGAAAATCCAGGGACTTCTTTCTCAATCACTTCGAGGGTTGCCTCCGGTGTGACATCTCTCGGACTCACTCCTGTCCCCCCTGTAGTCAGAATGAGATCTGCCAACAACTCATCGGCGTTTCGTTTTAATACCTCGACGATTTTTTCTTTCTCATCCGGAACGATTTCGTAATGGATGACTTCTCCGGGAAGGTTCTTGATCATCTCCTTGATAAGAGGACCACTCGTGTCTTCCCTTAGACCCTTTGCCCCTCGGTCACTGATCGTAATGATGGCCACTTTGAACATAATTTAAAATTATCTCATTTCCTTCAAAAACACAAGTATTGCAATTTTACCTTTTCAAAGTTAAGATTTCACCACAAAAATTTGCCAAAAGGAGGGCTAAGTAATGATCCTAAAGAAGAGGCTTCTGATGGTAATTTGTATTGGATTAGGTTTGATTATAGGAAATCCGATTCAGGCTCAGGAATTGAGTTTAAAGGATTATACCGCCGTCATTATAAAAGACCTTGAGGTTCCATCTGGATCTCCCGCTCCTGAATCGGCCGGTTCCTTAATGGCTGAAAAGGCGGTTTATCAAATCAAACGATATAATGAAAAGTATAGACTTTTCGATGGAATTGCCAAAGAGGGTGGAAAGGAGGCCAAAGCGATTCCTTCGGCTTCAAAGGTTCTGATCATTCAGGGTACGGTAAAAGAGTATGTAAGGTCCACGGTGGGAAGAAGAATTGGTCGCTCTTTTATTCCGGGCGGAGAATTTACAGGAACCGCCTCCTTTGCGGCTCATTATCAATTCATCGATAAAGAGACGGGGAAGATCATCTATGAGATAGATCTTAGGACAAAGTCCACAGGAGCAGAGGATACCGTGGAATATGCGATGGACCGAAACGGAGAGGCCCTCGCCAAAACGATTTTGAAATTAAAAGGAAAGTAA
>CAZMWF010000130.1:0-12553 GCA_964570075.1 uncultured Syntrophaceae bacterium
TTGGCTGGGGTGGGAGGATTCGAACCTCCGAATGCAGGTTCCAAAGACCTGTGTCTTACCACTTGACGACACCCCAACCGAGATATATTTTAATACAAGAGACACAAAAATTCACCTCTCTCTTAATCCATCCCCCCATCGAATCTGTCTCAAACGAAACTGTGTGCGTGAAAGATTTCCCAACCCCTCTCTTTGACTTTCTTTTTTATTTTCTGTTTTGCCTTTTTAGAGGCCTCCTCGCTTGAGAAAATCCCAAAGACGGTTGGTCCACTTCCACTCATCAGGCTTCCTAAAGCGCCCACCGAGAGAAGCATTTCTTTCATCATGGCAATCTCCTGATATCGATGGGAGACCACCTCTTCCAAATCGTTCCAGAGAAAGGAGGAAATTCTCTGGGGAGTCGTCAGTAACTGGTGAAGATTAAAATGAAATTCTTTTTTTGTCAATAAGAAATTTTGATAAGCCCACCGGCTGGAAACCTCAAAATTGGGATAAATGAGAACATAAAAAAGGAGTGGAAGTTCAATTTTCTCTAACCGCTCCCCAATTCCTGAACCGATAGCTGCCCCCCCTTTATACAAGAAAAAAGGAACATCTGCCCCAATTTTTATCCCTATCTCCATTAACTCCTCTTTAGTTAACCCCATTCCAAGCATTTGATTTAAGGCATAAAGGGTAGCGGCCGCATTGCTACTCCCCCCTCCAAGCCCTGCTCCAATAGGAATCCTCTTCTTAATCTGAATTAAAATCCCCCCCTTATAATTTGACCTTTTCAGGATCAAATGGGCCGCCTTAAATACAAGATTACCCCTCCCTGTTGGAAGGTCAGGATGATTGGTCTGAATCCGAATCCCTTTCTCTTTTCTCAGCGTAAAAAAAAGGGTGTCATGAAGACTGATCTTTTGAAAAATAGTCCTTAACTCATGATATCCGTCTTGACGTTTTTCAAGGATATCAAGCCGTAGATTCACCTTGGCCGGTGAAATGATACGAAACCTCTTCATGGGATTATTAAAAGAGGATTAAAAATTTCGAAGACCTCTTTCCTGAATAAGCCATTTTTTCTACCCTATCATAAAGAAAGAAATTTCTCTTTTCAAGAAAGGGAAGGAATATTCTTCAATTCTCCGAAAAAAAGAAGCACCGATTTAAAAGCTGACGTTTTAATTACAAATAGGTTGGATTAGCAGACTTGTTTGGTGCCGCAGACCAGGACCTGTCTCTCTTTGCTTCCGCTTCGATAGATGGTAATCCCCTTACATCTCTCCCGATAAGCCATCAAGAAGGCTTCTCGAACCTCTTCTTTGGTCGCTGTTCTGGGAAAATTGATGGTCTTTGAAACAGCGTTATCCGTATATTCCTGGAAGGCGGCCTGCATTTTGATATGCCAGTAGGGAGAAATCTCGAATGCGGTTAGAAAAAGCTTTCGAATCTCTTCAGGGACAGAGTGAATCTCTGAGAGGCTTTTTCCCTCAGAAATCTCTTTCATCAGATGGTCATTTAGAAACCCTTTCTTCTTCCCAAGTTCGAGAAAAATAGGGTCGGTGATCTGAATCTCCATCTCTTCCAAAACTCGTCTTGTATAATAAATTGAGAAAAGGGGTTCTATTCCACTCGAACAATTGGCAATAAGACTTAGGGTCCCTGTCGGAGCAATGGTGGTAAGAGTGGCGTTTCGTAATTTCACTCCTCCTGGACGATCATAGATGGAACCTTTAAAGTTGGGGAAGACTCCCCTTTTCTCTGCTAACTGGGCCGAGGCTTCTCGGGCTTCATACTGGATAAAACTCATGAGCCCCCTTGCGACTTCCAGGGCTTTCTGGGAGGAGTAAACGATTCCCATTCGAATAAAAAGGTGTGCCAGCCCCATCACACCCAGGCCCACTTTTCGATTTCCCATCGACATCTGCCTGATTTGGGGCAAGGGATACTGGTTCATATCCACCACATTATCTAAAAAATGGACGGCTTCTCGAATGGTTCTCTTCAGCTTCTCGAAGTCAAACTCAACCTTTTCATTCTTTTCTTTAATCATGTGAAGAAGATTGATGGAGCCAAGGACACAGGCTTCATAGGGAAGCAGCGGAACTTCACCACATGGATTCGTGCTTTCAATCTCCCCCAGGGCAGGGGTTGGATTGGCCTCATTGATCCGGTCCAAGAAAAGAACCCCTGGATCTCCACACTCCCATGCAGAGGTAACCATTTCATCCAGCACTCGCCTTGCTTTAAGTCTTCGTACCTCTTTCTTTGTCCTTGGGTTGATCAAGGGATAATCCTCGTCCTTCTCTACGGCCTCCATAAAGGCCCGGGTGATCCCCACCGAGAGATTAAAATTTTCCATCTCCCTTGAATCCCGTTTGAGAGAGATAAATTCAAGGATATCCGGATGATCGACTCGAAGGACCCCCATATTGGCGCCCCGCCTTGTCCCCCCCTGTTTAATAACTTCCGTGGCCATATTAAACACCCTCATAAAAGAGATAGGGCCGCTCGCTACACCTCCGGTGGAGGCCACAGGGTCGTCTTTAGGCCTTAATCGGCTGAAGGAGAAACCCGTTCCTCCTCCACTCTGATGAATAAGAGCGGTCTGCTTCACAGTTTCAAATATGGAATCGAGAGAGTCCTCAATGGGAAGGACAAAGCAGGCGGCCAACTGCTGAAGGTCTCTCCCTGCGTTCATGAGACAGGGAGAATTGGGCAAGAAATCCAATGTGGCCATTAATTTAAAAAAGGCCTCAGAGGTTTCTTCCACAGAGGAAGAGGAGCTGTAAAGGCGATCCGCCTCGGCCACATTTCGAGCAACCCGCCAAAACATCTCCTCAGGGGATTCAATCACTTTCCCCTGAGCATCTCTTTTAAGATATCTTTTCTCTAATATCTTAAGAGCCTCCGGGGTTAGAGATAGCTCCTTCATCTTTCTTCCTAAACGGTCTCGACCCTTTTGATTTCAGGGATCTGTTGCTTTAGAATTCTTTCTACCCCCATTTTTAAAGTCATTTGAGACATGGGACATCCCCCACACGCTCCGGTTAATCTGACTTTAACCACGCCATCGACGACATCGATAAGCTCGACGTCACCACCATCGGCTTGAAGGGCAGGTCGAATCTTCTCTAAGGCCTTTTGAACACTTTCCTTCATCTCCGATCACCTCCTCTCCGATTTTAACCTCATTCTCTTATAACTCATCATAACATAAAAAAATAAATCTCGAAACAAAAAAGACCTTCCCTCTGGGAAGGCCTTTTAGATACCCATTCCTCATCATACCTTATGAATTAAATTGCTTCGTTTTCATCTCTTTTTGACCGGAGGTATTGATTAAGAGCATCCTTCTTTTCGCAGTATTCCACATCTCCTTCACAGGTTGTGCTTCCCCCATCCATATCACAGTAGCCAAGACCTTTCCCTATCCCCAATCCTTCCGGTCTTCTGAAGAGTGGACATATTTTTCGTTCTTCTTCCATCTTAATCCCCTTCAAATAAAAAACCCGTGATCACTTTTACCACGGGTCCAGAACACTCTTCTCAACAGGCAGATTATCTATAAAGATATTTAGTTTTTCAGATATACCTCTGCCCGATTTATAAGTTCTGCTTCGGCAACCTGGCGATCCTGCGGATCACAGGACCCATGGCTTTCCCCACCTGTTCCATCTCTGGAACAGTGGGCCTCCCACCGATTACGGCGAGCAGGCGTCCCAAGATTACTCTTGGTTTGGCTTTTTCGGCTCAATTATTTTATTGCATTTAAAATGCCAAAATAGGTTTTTATTTTTAACTCATCGATTTTACGAGATTTTTGAAAAACAGAATCGACTGATCTTCTTTTAAAGTGTCATCCTTTTGCTATGAAAATAAAAAAATTGGCCTTCTTCTTTATTTATCCTCTTCTAAATATTTTTCGGCTGCGAAGGCAGCGGTGGCTCCATCTCCTACGGAGGTAGAGATCTGACGGAGGAGTTTTTTTCTGCAGTCCCCTGCGGCAAAGATTCCCCTCACAGAGGTCTCACAATTCTCATTGGTAAGGATATATCCATTTTCATCGAGTGAAATCAGCCCCTTCAAAAATTGAGTCCTTGGAACAAGACCGATAAATAGAAAGACTCCATCGGCTTCAATCTCTCTGGTCTCTCCTGTTTTTACATTTTTTACAGTCACTAAACGGACAATCGAATCTCCTTTAATAGCCTGCACTACGGAGTTCCAGATGAATTTGATTTTAGGGTTGGCTTCTGCCCTTTCCTGATAGATCTTCGTTGCCCTCAGTGCATCCCTCCGATGGACGATATAGAGTTCCCTAACAAACTTTGTTAAAAAGAGCGCTTCGGTCAAGGCAGAGTCCCCTCCCCCAACGACGATCACTTTACCATCCTGAAAAAAGGGACCATCACAGGTAGCACAATAGGAGACTCCTCTCCCTCTGTATTCCTCTTCTCCCGGGACACCTAACTTCCTGTATTCTGTTCCTGTACAGATAATTAAGGCTCGACTCAAATAGGCCCCTTCTTGAGTCAGGACCTTCTTTGTCTCACCCTCTAATTTGACTTCAATGACTTCATCCTTAAGCGATTCCAATCCAAAACGTTTTGCCTGTTCTTCCATCAGCCGACCCAATTCTGACCCACTAATTCCATCAGGAAAACCAGGATAGTTCTCCACCAGGTCGGTCGTCGTCATCTGACCCCCGAAAACTCCACTCTCAATTAAAAGGGTCTTAAGCCTTGCCCTCGAGGTGTAGAGTCCAGCCGTTAACCCTGCCGGTCCTCCCCCAATAATGATGACATCATAACGATTTATCTCCTCTTGCTTCATCTATCTTTCTCCTTAAAAGGATTTTTTAAACTTTATAGTCGATCAATCCGTTCTCTGTCAATAAAAGATGGCTACCATAAACGTTGGGTGAGGGATGACTTGACAAAAAAGATTTGGGAAAGATAGATTTAGATTGAATGGTAAACTCTTGCGAAGGAGGATTAGATGGAAAGAACACTTTCGATTGTGAAACCGGATGGGGTGAAGAAGGGTTTGATTGGTGAAGTCATCAGACGATTCGAAAACCACGGGCTAAAAGTGGTAGGGATGAAGATGGTCTATATGAATAAGAAGGAGGCAGAAGGGTTTTATGGGGTTCATCGCGAAAAACCCTTCTTTGAAAGTTTAACGGATTTCATGTCTTCAGGTCCCTGCGTGGTGATGGTTCTCGAAGGGGAAAATGCCATTCAGAAAACAAGAGAGCTGATGGGAGAAACAGACCCCGCGAAGGCAAAGGAAGGGACTTTGAGACATCAGTTTGGAAGCAATATCGAAAGAAATGTGGTCCATGGATCGGATGGACCTCAAACGGCTGCCTTTGAGATTAGTTATTTCTTTAATGCCTTAGAGATTTTTGAATATTAGAAAGAGTCTTGGGAAAGATTGATCTAAAAAACCTGAGTCCCCAAGAATTAGAAGGCCTTCTTTATTCTTTTGGGAAGGAACGATACCGTGCCCTTCAGATCCTGAGATGGCTTTACCAGAAGGGAGTTCGGAGCATCGATGAGATGACGAACCTATCCAAGAAGCTCCGTCAGGATTTGAATCAAACCGCTTTCATTTCCCATCTTTCCTTGCTCCGATCAGAACAAAGCAAAGACGGCACAAAGAAGTTTCTTTTTGAACTCCAGGATGGGGAGCGGATCGAGAGTGTCCTTATCCCGGATCGAAAGAGGCTCACCCTATGTCTCTCCACTCAGGTTGGATGTGCCATGGGTTGTCGATTCTGTTTGACCGGAAAGATGGGCTTTAAACGGAATCTCACCCTTTCTGAGATCCTTAATCAGATCCTTGGAGTGAGAGAGACCTTGTCACCCGAAGAATCCATCACCAACATCGTTTTGATGGGAATGGGAGAACCCCTGGCTAACTATCAGAATACCCTGAGAGCGATCGAATTGATGACTCATCCGGAAGCTTTCCATTTTTCCTACCGACGGGTGACTCTCTCGACCGTAGGTCTTCTTCCAGAACTGGAAGAGCTGACAAGAGAGAAGGTTCGATTCCGTCTCGCCCTCTCTCTCAATGCCTCCGATGAGGACACAAGAGATCGCCTTATGCCCATCAATCGTCGATATCCTTTAAGGGAGATTTTAAAGGTCTGCCGAACATTCCCTCTCCACCGGAGGGATCGGATTACTTTCGAATACGTTTTGATCGAAGGAGAAAATGACTCGGTGAAAGAAGCAAAAGGGGTGGTAAAGCTATTGAAGGGAATCCCTTCGAAGGTGAATTTGATTCCCCTCAATGAGGCTCCTGAAATTCCCTACAAAAGACCTTCTGATGAGAAGATAAGGAGATTTCAAGAGATTCTACTCGCGGGAGGCCTTACGGCGATAGTTCGAAGAAGTAAGGGAGCCGATATCTCGGCTGCCTGTGGCCAACTTCAAGGAAAAGAGAGAGGAAGGGCGTTTGACAGGATTTTGGAAATCCATTAACATCTTGAATAAAAAAAGGAGGTCAAGGATGCCCGAAAAGATGGTCGGGATAATCGGAGGTTCTGGTCTTTATGAAATGGAGGGGCTTGAACACATCGAAACCCTCTCATTAACCACCCCTTTTGGAGATCCTTCAGATTCACTTGTGATCGGTCGACTGGAAGGAGTAAAGGTGGCTTTTCTCCCCCGTCATGGGAGGGGCCATCGAATTCAACCTTCCTCCCTTAATTTCAGGGCAAATATTTATGCCATGAAGACGATTGGCGTGGAATGGATCATCGGGGTAAGTGCGGTCGGTTCCATGAAGGAATCCATCCATCCTGGAGATATGGTCATTCCCAATCAGTTTATTGACCGGACCGTTGGGAGAGTGAACACTTTCTTTAGCGATGGGATTGTCTGTCATATCAGCTTTGCTGATCCGGTATGCCCGACTCTCCATCAGATTCTGGTTGAGGCAGGTCGGGAGGTCGGTGCCGTCGTTCATTCGGAGGGGACCTATCTTTGCATAGAAGGTCCTCAGTTCTCAACCCGTGCAGAGTCCAAACTCTATCGGACCTGGGGAGTGGATGTCATCGGAATGACCAATCTCCCTGAGGCAAAATTGGCTCGGGAGGCTGAAATCTGTTATGCCACCATTGCCTTCGCCACAGATTATGACTGCTGGCACCCCGAGGCAGGGGATGTCTCGATAGGAGAAGTCCTTAGGATTCTGGCCCAGAGCACAAAGAAGGCCCAAGCGGCCATCCGAATCGCATTGAAACATCTTCCCGAAAAGAGAGACTGCATCTGTGCCAGTGCCCTTCGATATGCTTTGATTACCAATAAGAAGTTGATCCCGGAGAAGACCAAAAAAGACCTTGCCCCCATCATTGGAAAGTATATTCGATGAGATGAAGTTTCTGGTTGATCGGATGTTGGGAAAGTTAGTCAAAGGACTAAGAATGTTAGGGTATGATACCCTTTATTATCGGGGAAATGATACCTACCAGCTCTTCCGTCTGGCTCGTGAAGAAGGAAGGGTGATTCTGACCCGTCGTTCAAAATTGGTTCCCAAAAGACCCGACGATCAGGTGGTCAGAATCCGGGAAGACCACCCCTGGGCTCAGCTCAAAGAATTGGTCGAAAAAGGATGGATTATCCTCCATGAAGAAACTCTTTTTTCCCGATGCCTCCTTTGCAATAGTCTCCTTGAGGAGGCTTCACGAGAAGAGGTAGAGGGTCGTGTTCCAGAGTTCATCTACTATCAACACGAACATTTTTTTCGATGCCCTCAATGTCAGAAGATTTACTGGCCAGGCTCCCACCAAGAACATATGAATCAAAAAATAAGCGAGTTATTCAGAAAAGGATAACGAGGGAATGCGGATCATCGGCGGGATTTCAAAAGGAAGAAGACTCTCCTCCCCAAAGGGTTCATCCATTCGCCCGACTTTGGACCGAGTCAAAGAAACGATATTTAATATTCTGGGAAAAGAGGTCGAAGGAAAGGTGGTATTAGATCTCTTTGCAGGAACGGGAAATTTAGGGATGGAGGCCCTAAGCCGGGGAGCCTTAAAGACGGTCTTTGTAGAAAAGGCAAAAGAGGCGCTTCGAATCATTCAAAAAAATCTTCTTCAGAGTGGCTTTGCCCTCCGATCAGAGGTGATTTCAAAGGATGTCAGACGTGCCATTCCCCTTCTCGAAAGGCGAGGCGATGCCTTTGATCTCATTTTCATGGATCCTCCTTATGAAAAAGGATGGGTCCAAAAGATTCTAAACCAACTCCGAGATCATCCAATTTATCATCGGGGAACGATTTTAGTCATTGAACATAGTCGAAGAGAGCCCCTTCCTGCAGACCTTTCTGGATGGGAAATCATTCGACAGCGAATGATTGGGGACACGGTTCTCTCTTTTTTGAAGGGCTAAATTTTTCATCCCCTTGGGGGCGTATTTCCAAAGGAGCCAGAAGATGAGATTAAAGAGGAAAGGAGAAAAAGGCGAGATGGGAAAAGTAGCGATCTATCCAGGGTCTTTCGATCCTCTCACCTACGGGCATATCGATATCGTCGAGCGGGCACTGGAAATCTTTGACAAAGTGATTTTAGCGATTGCTCATGATGCCGAGAAGAAACCTCTCTTTACGGTCGAGGAACGGGTCGAGATGGCAAAGACCATCTTCAAAGATAACCCCAATGTGATCGTAGATAGCTTCAAAGGACTATTGGTGAATTATGTGGAGAAGACCAATGCAAAAGTGATCCTCCGAGGCCTTCGAGCGACCTCCGATTTCGAATACGAATTCCATATGGCCTCGATGAACCGGAGCCTCAGCACCCATCTGGATACCCTTTTTATGATGACCAGTAAAGACTACTTCTTCGTTTCCTCAAGAACGATCAAGGAGGTGGCCAGACTGGGAGGGGTAGTGGAAGGATTGGTCCCTGATCTTGTAGCAAGAAAATTAAAGGAGAAATTTAAACTCCCTCTCCCAAAAAGAAAACTCATCGGTTGGGAGGACTGATCAAAAGAGACGATTCAATCCTCGGAGGAATCCTCCTCCTGTCGTTTCAGGTAAGCCTGAATGTAGATCACCTTATCCTCTTTCGACTCCTCTTCTTTTGGTTTGGAAGAGGTCTCTTGCTCGGATCGGCGATAAGCCTCTTCTAATTTGCTGATGACCTCCTGAAGTTTAGGATCCTCCTTTACGAGTTCATGGACCTGCTGGTCAAAATAATCGCTTGCCCTCTCAAGATGAGAAAAGTCAATCTCTACTCCAGTCAGATGGGCCAGTTTCTTCAAGACATGGTAGGCCACCTTCACATTTCTTGCCTGAAGATACTGCGGGGCATGTCCCCAGAGGCTAATGGCTGAAAGTCCTTTCTGTTTGGCTCTGCTTAAGAGGAATGTATGAATACTAATGGGACCTGTATATTCGGTGAGACGAAGTCCTGCCTGAATCACTTCGTCCTTTAGCTCTTCCTGATTGAAGAGGGCGCTGACCATCACTGGGAAGGTATGGGGGATATAATCATAAGTCCCTCCAAGGGTGAATAGCCGGGAGACCTCAAAGTCCCGAGCCAATTCAAGAATGAGGTTCGCAAAGAGATTCCATTGACAGTGGGGTTCGATTCCATAAAAAAAGATGAAGTCTTTCCCTGAAAGATTCGTCTTGTAATAGAAATGGTTTCCCGTGAATTTTAATTCCAATATCCTCCCCTCATGAATGATCCCTGTAGGGCGAAGAGAGGTCATCTGATAAAATGGTTCAAGAGGAAGGGTAGCAAATCGTTTAGCTCGCAGATGCTCGATGAGAAACTGAAGGGAAAAGGAGGAGACCTCTGCCGCATTAGGCCACCCCTCAAATCCTAAAATGAAATAGGGTTTTTTTAAGATAGGCCTTTCTTCGTATTGAATCTCAACCATCCTCTTTGATCCTCCAGAGATAATTCTAAAATTTAGTCCCTTCCAGTGTCAATCATTCGAGTTTAATCCATTTCAAGGGGTCTTCCGACAATCCTCTGATAAGCCTCAAGGTATTTTTCCCTTGTCTTCCGAATGATCTCCTCTGGGAGATGGGGTGCAGGAGGGGTTTTGTTCCATTTTATCGATAAGAGATAATCTCTTAAGAACTGTTTATCAAAACTTTTTTGAGGAGAACCGGGGCGATACTCGTCTTTGGGCCAGAACCTCGAGGAATCAGGAGTGAGGAGCTCATCGACGAGGATGAGTTTTCCATTCCACAATCCAAACTCCATTTTGGTATCCGCAATAAGGATCCCTCGGGCCTCTGCGAAGGCTCTGGCCATCTTATAGATGGAAAGAGAGATAGCCCTGATTTGACTGGCGAGATCCTTTCCAATCTCTTTTTCGACCCTCTCAAAAGGGATGTTTTCATCGTGTTGACCTGCCTCGGCTTTGGTGGCAGGGGTAAAGATGGGTTCTTCTAATCTCGAAGATTCCAGCAAACCCTTTGGAAGAGGAATTCCACAAATCTCTCCAGTTTTCTGATACTCCTCCCATCCCGACCCGGTTAGATAACCCCTCACCACACATTCAATTGGAAGGACATCAGCCTTGAGGACCATCATCGTCCTTCCGCGAAGGATATCCCTGTATGGAGAGCACTCCTCGGGAAAATCTTCAACCTCTGTGGAAAGGAGATGATTGGGAACAATCTCGCGGGTCAAATTGAACCAGAACTTGGAAAGTTGGGTCAGAACTCTCCCCTTATCAGGGATGGGAGTGGGCATGACTACATCGAAGGCAGAGATCCGATCGGTCGCTACAATCAGGAGCCGGTCCCCTAAGTCGTAGATGTCCCTGACCTTCCCTCTTCCTTTCAATTTCAGGGTGTTAAGTTCGGTTTGTGAAATGACCTGGGAACCCATCTATAACCCCTCTCTTTCGTTGACTTTTTTCTAAAAAATGTTATCTTTTCCTTCAATCCGCTTTCCTCTCTGGGACTTAACAGAGAGTCAGAAAAAATAGGACATCGGTCAATAGATGATTGGAAATCGAATAGGACATCGATTAGACCCTTACCTTTTCTCTTTTCTTAAGAAATTTTTAAGTCAACATAGTAATCCAAATTTATTTACCTGGATGGGTTTCTTTGTCACCCTCCTTGCTTCCTTTTTCCTTCTCAAAGAAGCCTGGCTCCTTGCCGGAATCTTCATCATTCTTTCCGGTCTCTTTGATCTTTTTGATGGGGTGGTTGCGCGAAAACTCAATAAGGTCACTTCCTACGGGAGTTTTTTGGATTCCGTGTTGGATCGATATTCAGACCTTATCCTCCTCTTAGCCATTCTCGTCTATTATCTTCAAAAGGGAAATCTAAGAGCCGTCATCCTCACCGGTTTGGTGAGTATGGGAACAGCCCTCATTCCTTATATAAGGGCGAAGGCAGAATCCCTTGGAATTGAATGCACCATTGGATTGATGGAGAGGGCTGAAAGAATCATCCTTCTTACTCTTGGCGTCCTCTTCCAGTGGCTAATTCCTATCCTTTGGATCCTTGCCATTCTTACCCACTTTACCGTCTTTCAGCGAATCTATTACGTCCGCAAAAGACTTCGATCCAAGGAAACTCCACTCTGATTCGCCATTCTTTTGATCTCGCTGACTAAGACTCTTAGAAAATCCTCCTCCTTCACCTTTTTCACGATCTCTCCTTTTCTAAAAAGGACCCCGACCCCCTTTCCTCCCGCAATCCCCACATCTGCCTCCCGTGCCTCTCCTGGACCGTTGACCACACATCCCATAATCGCCACGACCATGGGGGTAGAGATCGCTTGGACCTCTCTTCTAACACGCTTGACTAAGGGAAGCAAGTCGATTTCACATCGCCCACAGGTAGGACAGGAGATGATCTCCACTCCTCTTTGGCGAAGTTTGAGGGTGCTGAGGATTTCATAACCTACTCGAACCTCCTCTACAGGGTCAGCGGTCAAAGAAACCCGAAGGGTATCTCCTATTCCTTCGAGAAGGAGAACCCCGATTCCCATTGAAGATTTCACGATGGCAGAGGAGCCTATTCCCGCCTCTGTAATCCCCAGATGAAGGGGATAGTCCGATCGCTCAGAAAAGAGGCGATAGGCTTCGATCGTCCTTGGCACATCGGAGGCTTTCAAAGAGACTTTGATGAGGCCAAAGCCGAGATCTTCCATAAACTCTATAGTTTTCAGGGCACTGGCCACCATGGCCTCCGCCGTAGCTCCTCCAAATCTTTTTAATACGTCCTTCTCAAGGGAACCTGAATTGACTCCAACTCGAATGGGAATAGAGCGTTGTTTCGCTTCCAATACGATCCTTCTTAATCGCTCCTTGCCTCCAATATTTCCTGGATTGATCCGGATTGCATCGGCACCGCACTCCATCGCCCTCAATGCAAGTCGCTCATGGAAGTGGATGTCGGCTATAAGAGGAATATGGATTCTCTTCTTGATTTCTTTAATCGCTTGAGCGGCCTCCTCATCGGGAATGGCTACCCGAACTAATTCACAACCCGCTTCCTCGAGACGCCGGATCTGTTTGACCGTCTTTCGAATATCTCTTGTATCGGTCTTGGTCATGGATTGAACGGAGACAGGGGC